>JAZRWA010000052.1:0-7004 GCA_045599485.1 Clostridia bacterium
CAGGTTGAATGACATGGCCTTTCCGTTGTGTTATGCTGTTGTTTCAAAAGGATGAAGAAAGGAAAAAAACGCCATGAAAACCGTACCGCTTCAAAAACAAAGCAAAAAGCAGCGCCGGCAGCATTATGCCGCCCGTCGCGGGGACTGGAACGGCGTTGTGCCGGTCACCAAAGTCATTCCGGATAAAAAGAAACAAAAGCTGCGCCGGGCCATGTCGGCGCAGACGGAATAAACAACAACTGAAAAAGCTCCTGCCTCAATGATGCATATCATCAAAGAACAGGAGTGTTGGAATAAAGAATCATACGGTCTTTTCCGGGAGATGGCACTTCCTCGGAATATTGACTGTCAATTTTTGATATGAATCAATCGAGGCTGTTTGCAGCCTGAGGGATCATCTGTACCGTCGTGTGCCTGCCGTTGTCCATTGAAAACGCTCCGGGCTGTTCAGCCGCAGAGCGTTTTGATGTCCATATTGAAAAGCAGGTTATCCCATAAGAATCATGCTTACAGCATTTCGGCGATCTGCACGGCGTTGGTGGCGGCGCCCTTGCGGATCTGATCGCCGCAGCACCACAGCACCAGGCCGTTTTCGCCGCTGATCAGGTCGCGGCGCACGCGGCCGACATACACCAGGTCCTGATCGCTGGTATCCAGCGGCGTGGGGTAGGGACGGCCGTTCAGATCCTCTACCAGTACGGTGCCGGGGGCCGCCTTGATGGCTTCACGGGCAGCCTCCACGCTGATGGGATCGCGGGTGACCAGCTGCACGGAGATGGAGTGGGAACGCATGACGGGCACACGCACGCAGGTGCAGCACACCTGCAGCTCAGGCAGGTGCATGATCTTGCGGCCCTCGTTCTGCATCTTCATTTCCTCAGTGGTGTAGCCGTTGTCGTTGAAGGAGCCGATGCAGGGGATGACGTTGGACAAAATCTGCATGGGGAAGGTGCTGTGCACGATCTCGCGGCCTTCCACACTGGCACGGATCTGATCGTCCAGTTCGGTCATGCCGCCGTTGCCGGCGCCGCTGACGGCCTGATAGGTGCAGGCGACCATTTTCTGGATGGGGCTGACACGGTTGATGCCGTTGACCGCCACCAGGGTGATGATGGTGGAGCAGTTGGGGTTGGCGATGATGCCGTGATGCTTTTTGATGTCCTCGGCGTTGATCTCGGGCACCACCAGCGGGATATCGTCCACCATGCGGAAGGCGGAGGAGTTGTCCACATACACCGCGCCGGCGCCGGTGATGTGCGGGGCAAAATGCTGGGACATTTTGTTGCTGACGGCGCCCAGCACGATGTCCATGCCCTTGAAGGAATCCTCTTTGGCTTCCTCGATCACGATTTTTTCGCCCTTGAAATCAAGGGTCTTGCCGGCGCTGCGGGCGCTGGCCAGAAGGCGCAGCTCGCTGACGGGGAAATTTTTTTCTTCCAGTACCTGGATCATCTGGCGGCCGACCGCACCGGTCGCGCCGAGAACGGCTACTTTTTTCATTTGTTTTCAGTCTCCTCACTCATAAATCCCTCGTAGAGGGTACGGATGGTTCTTTCAAAGTCACGGTTATCCACGCCCACGATGATGCTGATCTCTTCACTGCCCTGCGCGATCATGCGGATGTTGATGTTGTTTTCACCCAGCGCGCCGAAGAGCCGGGCCGAAGAACCGGGCACACTGGCCATGCCGCGGCCCACGCAGGCGATGAGGGCAATGCTGTCATCCATCTTGATGGATTCCGGATGGACGTGGTTTTTGATATCGGAAATGATGTCATAAATGCGATCGCGCACCTGCGCGGTGGGAATGACCACGTTGAAGCTGTCCACACCCAGGGTGATGTGCTCCACATCCACGCGGTAGTTTTCCAGCATTTCCAGCGTTTTGCGGATGATGCGCGTATCGTTGGAGATGTGCTTCTGATAAATGGTGATGACCGAATAGCTCTTGCGGCCGGCAATGCCCGTGATCATGCGGCCGGCGGCAACGCCCTCGGGGATGTTTTCCAGGATCATGGTGCCCTTGTCCTCGGGACGCAGGGTGTTGCGGATGTTGAGGGGAATGTTCTTTTCCTTGACGGGCAGGATGGACTCCTCGTGCAGTACGGAGGCGCCCATGTAGGACATTTCGCGCAGCTCCTGATAGGTGATGTACTCGATGGCGTTGGGGTTGGGCACCACGCGGGGATCGGCCATCAGGATGCCGGAAACATCCGTCCAGTTTTCATACAGGTCGGCATCGAGCGCGTTGGCAACGATGGCACCGGTGATGTCGCTGCCGCCGCGGGTCATGACGCGGATGACACCGTTGGGCATGGCACCGTAGAAGCCCGGCATGACAAAGCGCGGTGTGCGCGCGGCCTTTTCGGCGATGGCGGCGTAGGTCTTTTCGTAATCGACCTGTCCGTCATAGGAGAACACGATGCATTCCGCGGCGTCGATGAAGGCGTAACCGAGGTATTCGCTCATCAGGCAGGCGGTCAGGTATTCGCCGCGGGAGACCAGATAATCCACCGGAATATCACCGGTCAGCTCGGCCCGCAGGCGTTTGAATTCGGATTCCAGATCGTATTTGAGGCCCAGCACATCGCGGATCTCGTAATAGCGCTGCTCGATGAGGGAGAAGATATCCTCATGCGACACGCCGTAGCTGATGTGCGCGTGTGTGAGGTACAGCAGGTCGGTGACCTTGCTGTCTTTTTTATACCGCTTGCCCGCGGCGGAGACCACCACGCACATGCGGGCGGGGTCGGCTTCAATGATCTTTTTGACCTGACGGAACTGCTCGGGGCCTGCCAGAGAGGAGCCGCCGAACTTGGCAACTTTCAGCATGATTTATCCTTTCCTGATGCCGGCAAAGAAGGCGCCGGGAATTGCTTTGAGGACGTGGTGCATATCCGCGGGGGAGAGCGGCACGGTTTCGATTAGCGTTTCGCCGTCTGCCGCGACGGCCTTGTCGATCCATTCACTGCGGAAGGCCGCGCCCTTGGGGATGCGTACATAATAGGGATGGCGCGCCGCTGTGTTATCGGTGGCGTGGGACGCCAAAGCGGGCTGCGTCATGCTGCGCTGCCCCGCGGCGACGCAGGCGATGTCGCGGATGAGGTTGGAGGCGGTGGGCAGTTTGCCCGCGCCCTGTCCCGAAAAGCCCATGTGACCGGCGCCGAAGCCCTCGTACCAGGCGTAGTTGAGGTTTTTGATGATGGACGCCTCCTGCGCGGACATGGGGAGCAGCGTGGGCTCTACATACGCGCTCAGGGCATCGCCGTTTTTTTCGGCAAAGGCGCACAGGCGCAGTACACGATGGGTCTTTTTGGCGTAATCGATGTCTGCGGCGGAGGTGCCGCGGATGCCGGCGGTGGGGATATCCTCCGCCCGGACCTCGGCATCAAAGCCCACGGCGCAGGCCAGGATGAGCTTGCGCATGGTGTCCAGACCGTCCACATCACTGGAGGGGTCCCTTTCGGCATAGCCGAGCCGCTGCGCTTCTGCCAGCGCTTCATCATAGCTTTGATCGCTGGTCTGCATGGCGTCGAGGATCAGGTTGGTGGTGCCGTTGAGGATGCCGCCCAGGGCGGTGATCTCATCGGTCTCGTGTGCCACACGCAGCGACTGCAGGTAGGGGATGCCGCCGCCGCAGGCCGCGCTGTACAAAAAGGCAACGTTGTTTTTTTCGGCCAGGGCGCGCAGCTCGCTTCCCTTTTCGGCCACCAGCAGCTTGTTGGCGGTCACAAAGTGCTTGCCGCTTTCCAATACTCGTACGGCAAATTCGTACGCGGGGTGCAGGCCGCCCATCGTTTCGCACACCAGGGAGATGTCACCGTCGGAAACGATGTCCTCTATATTATCGGTAATCTCCGGCCCTGTAAAGCGTTTTTCCAATATTTTTTTGACATGGAGGCCGGGGGCCCGTTCTGCCAGCTCCTTGACGCCGCTGCCCACGGTGCCCAGCCCCAATATTGCAATTTCCATCCAATTTTCCTCCATTTGTCTACAAAATAAAAACACTTGTTTTTATTTCAAAAACATTGTATCATATAGAGGTTCCTTTTTCAAGTTTGTTTATTGTTTTTCAGCGGAGGTATCCTGATATGAATTCTTTTGTTTCCACCCGCGGCGCGTCCCCGGCGGTGGACGCCCCCCACGCCATCCTGAACGGCATCGCTCCGGACGGCGGCCTTTATATTCCCGAAACGCTGCCGAAGATCGCTCCCGAAAGCCTGCAGGGGCTGGATTTTATCGGCATGGCCAAGGCGATCCTGACCGCCTATCTGCCCGGTTATACCGCCGAGGAGATCGGCGCCTGCGTGGAAGCGGCGTACAGCGGAAAGTTTGACACGCCCGAAATTGCCCCCGTCAAAAAGGTGGGCAAACGCTGGCTGCTGGAGCTGTTCCACGGCCCCACCGCGGCCTTCAAGGATGTGGCGCTGTCCGTGCTGCCGCGGCTGATGAGCACCGCCATGAAAAAGACGGGCTTCAAAAACCGCATCATGATCCTGACCGCCACGAGCGGCGATACCGGCTCGGCGGCGCTGACGGGCTTCAGCGATGTGGAGGGCATCGGCATCACGGTGTTCTATCCCAACGAGGGCATCAGTCCCATCCAGCGCGCGCAGATGACTGCCATGAAGGGCGGCAACCTGCACGTGTGCGCCGTCAAGGGCAACTTTGACGATGCGCAGAGCGGCGTCAAGCAGATCTTTGCCAAGCTGGATCAGAACGGCGGCGTGTCGCTTTCCAGCGCCAACAGCATCAACTTCGGCCGTCTGGCCCCGCAGATCGTTTATTATTATTCTTCCTATCTGCAGCTGGTCACGGACGGCGTGATCAAAATGGGCGATCCCATTGACTTCTGCGTGCCCACGGGCAACTTTGGCGATATTCTGGCGGGGTACTTTGCCCGCTGCTCCGGTCTGCCTGTGGCCCGCCTGCTGTGCGCCTCCAACCGCAACAATGTGCTGACCGATTTTCTGGCGAACGGCTGCTATGACCGCAACCGTCCCTTCCATGTGACGCTGTCGCCCTCGATGGACATCCTCATCTCCAGCAATCTGGAGCGTCTGGTGTATCTGGCGCTGGGCCGTGACGGCGCAAAGACCGCGGAGCTGATGGCGCAGCTCAAAAAGGACGGGCGCTACACACTGCCCGAAGACGCGTTTCAGGCGGTGCAGTCGGCGTTCAGCGGCGCGTATGTGACCGATGAGGAAGCGCTTGAGACCATCGCCCGTGTGTGGCAGGAGGAAGGCTATCTGCTCGATCCGCATTCTGCCGTGGCCTACCGGGCCGCGGAGGAGCTGGAAGGCGATGTGCCCTGTGTGGTGCTGTCCACTGCCTCGCCCTTCAAATTCCCCTCCACCGTGCTGACGGCGCTGCAGCTGCCTGTGCCGGAGGACGCCGCGGAGCAGCTGAAGGCGATGGAGGCGGTATGCGGTGCCGCCGCGCCCGAGGCGCTGTCTTCCGCGCTGCACCGCCCTGTGCGCTTCAAGGATGTGGTGTCGCCCGCGGAGATGCAGGATTATGTAGCGGAGGCGATGAAGGCATGATTACGGTGCGTGTTCCTGCCACCACCGCCAATCTGGGCCCGGGCTTTGACTGCTTCGGGCTGGCGCTGGGGGTGTACGCCACGCTCACCTTTGAGGAGCGGGCGGACGGCTTTGTCTTTGAAGGCGTGGATGAACGCTATTGCAATGAAGAGAATCTGGCGGTACGCGCCTATTTTGCGGCACTGGATCAGATGGGGCTGCCCCGGTGCGGGCTGTATCTCAAGATCGATTCCGAGGTGCCGGTATCCCGGGGCATGGGCAGCTCCTCCAGCCTGATCATCGGCGGCCTGATGGCGGCCAACGCCGCGCACGGCAGCGCTTTGAGTCGTGAGAGCATTTTGATGCTGGCGACCAAGATCGAAGGACATCCCGACAACGTGGCGCCCGCGCTGTACGGCGGACTGACGGTCTCCCTGATGGAGGGGGGACAGGTGGTGTCGATCCCCTGCCCGCTGGCGGACAATATCCGGGTATGCCTGCTGGTGCCGGATTTTGAGCTGTCCACTGCCAAAGCGCGCGGCGTTCTGCCGCCCGCGGTGCCGCACAAGGACGCTGTGTACAACGTGTCGCACGCCGCGGTGCTGCTGCGCGCGCTGGAGACGGGCGACATGACGGCGATTTCTCTGGCCCTGCGGGACAAGCTGCATCAGCCCTATCGCTTCGGCCTGATCGACGAGGCGGATGTACTTGAGGCCGCGGCTTTTGAAAACGGCGCGGCGGCGTTTGCCATCAGCGGCGCCGGCCCCACGCTGCTGTGTGTGCATGACAGCGAGGGTTTTGCCGAACGCATGGCAGCGGCGGTGCAAGGCTGCCGCCATCACTGGCGCGTGCTGAGCCCCGCGATCGATACTTCGGGAGCGACCGTATTATGAAAAACGATTATCTGATCGTCAGCACCCGCATTCTGCCGGAGTGCTATGAAAAAGTGCTGGAGACCCGGCGGCTGCTGGAAAGCGGAGCCGAAAAGGATGTCAGCGCCGCCGTGAAGCGCACAGGCATCAGCCGCAGTACCTATTACAAATATAAGGACGATATTTTCAGCCCCGACGCGGGCGGCGTGATCCGCAAAGCGGTGCTGTCGCTTTTGCTGACGCATGAGGTGGGCGTTCTTTCCGCCGTGCTGGGCGAGCTGTCCGGCGTGGGCGCCAGCGTGCTGACCATTTCACAAAGCCTGCCCATCCGCGGCAGCGCCAGCGTGATGCTGACGCTGGACATTGCCAGGCTTTCCTGCACCATGGAGCAGGCCATCGGCCGCCTGCGCGCCGTGGAGGGCGTGGACGCCGTCACGCTGATGACGGTGGAGTGAGCGTACGGGAAAACGACAGAAATGACAGGGGGAATCCAGCTTTCCGATGCCGGAAAGCAGGATTCCCCCCTTTGACCCCCTCCGAGAAAGGGCAAGATGGATCAATAACCAAAAGCAGTCTTGCGATGTTTGCTGTGCAAGAGTGCTTTTGGTTTA
>JAZRWA010000053.1:0-7982 GCA_045599485.1 Clostridia bacterium
TCGGAGAAAATGCTGTACTTTGGTCTTCGGACAGGGGTTCGATTCCCCTCGCCTCCACCAAACAGGACACATACGAACCCTTGACCGTCACGGTCGGGGATCGTGGGGTCCTCATCACCAAGAAGCTCCCGGTCTGATCCGAGGGCTTTTCTTTTGCGCGCGTGTAGCCGTAATGCCAGACGGTCAACAAAAAAACCTGCATGGCTCTCATGCAGGTTATTGATCTGCGGTATGGGCGGTTGCGGTGGTTGCTGGGGCGATTGCGGGGGTACGGCTGTAAGCCTTTGGTTAATGTTGCTTGTTACGTTGCTTTTATTGCTTTTGTTGGATGCCACTGTCTCACCTCCCATCTGGGCATAAAAAAGCGCAGGCCCTTAATAGGGTCTGCGTTCATGGGTTGCTGTGTTTTACTTTTTGGACGTACGTACCGGGGGCGTATGCTTAGCGGGCGTAACGACAGGACGGGATTCTCCGCGCGCGATGCGCTCACGTTCAGCCAGCATACCAGCTTTGATAGCCTTTTCGTACTTGTTTTTGGGTTCTGACTTAATAGCCATAATCATTTCCTCCTGTTACCAGTTGTTATTCACTCTGCTTGTGGGTTTTGTCGGGTTTGACACAGTTAACGCGCTTCTGTCAAGGACTGTATAGTACAGATGTCCGTTAAAAATGGTGTTATAGCCTTTCATGGCCGCATACACAGATACTGCCGCGTCGTCGTCATATGTCTTTTACACTCGTCATTCTTGCCCACTATGCAGCGAGCCACATTAAAGCAGACCCGATTGATTGATGCCGTGCAGGCGGAGCAGCATCTGACGGCTTTCTTCCAGATGCTCACGGATATTGTTAAAGTCACGGCTGCAGCACGCGGCATACAGGGTATCGACAACGATCATCTGTGCAATGCGGCTGCTCATTGCTCCACCGCGCAGCAGGGTCTCATTGGAGCAGGAATGCAGGCGGATATCCGCCAGTTCTGATAACGCATTGTTGCCGTAACGCGTGATCGAAATGATCGGTACATGATGCTTTTTCAGGCAGCGGGCTACTTCAAGAATGCCGTTTGTGTTGCCGGTGTATGAGATGATGATGGCGGCATCTTGCGGTTCAAGCGACAGTGCACTGAGTAGTTGATCCGAAATGCTCTGGAAAGAGGACACGGCTTTGCGCAGGCGAACAAGCTTCATCGCTGCGTCACTTGCGACCAGACCGGAGGAACCCATGCCGTACAAGTCCAGCCGTCTGGCTCGGAGCAGCAGATCGACTGCCTCCTCCAACGGGTCACTGGAAAGAATTTGTACTGTTTCCTGAATGGCCTGAATACTGGACTGCGAAATGTTGTGCAGCACCGTCAGCGCGCTGTCACCCGGCTTGATGTTCTCGAAGGAGTTATCCGGTTCAGGCATTGCCACTTCGGTGAAAAGACTGCGTGAGAATTCCTTGTATCCAGAATAATTCAAGCTGCGGCAAAAGCGAACGACTGTGGACGCGCTGACACCCGAGGCGTGGGCCAGCTCGTCGATGGATAGGTTTGCCGCTTGTTCTGCGTTTTTTAAAATGTAGGTCGCGAGCTACGCTTCTTTGTCGGAGAGGTTTGGAAGAATCTCCCTGATACGGATCCTACAGCCCAATGGATTAGTCATATGTTCACCTGCCGGTTTCTAAATGCGTTTTATATCAAACGAATACGTCGTTATATTACTTGATTTTTGAAAGTTTGTCAAACACGCATGAAAATAAATTTCACAAATACAAAAAACGCTTGACAAAATACTTTCTTGTCTGTATAGTGAATACATCATAATTTTGCTATATAACTACGGCGGCTCAACTTTTACAGAAAGGAAAATGTAGAATGATGGCGTTATCCGACAAAGAAATGCGGAAAAGAAGAAGACTCAAGACCATCTACGATGTACGGGCAGACTGGATTCTGTATGCACTGTTGATTCCCGGGTTGCTTTATGTGATCCTTTTTCACTATATTCCGATGTACGGTGTGACATATGCGTTTCGGGAATATTCAGCGGTGAAGGGTCTTGGAGAATGGGTCGGTTTTCGTACGTTTGAAAAACTGCTGGCGAAAAACGCTTTCAAGCGTGCCTTTGAGAACAACATTCTGATCTCGATAGAAAAACTGGTCTGCGGTTTTCCGGTGCCCATCATTCTTTCACTGATGATCAACGAAATTCGCAATCGTTACGCCAAAAAGTTTGTTCAGACGGCGGTTATTCTGCCAAACTTCATTTCGTGGTTCATCATTTCCGGTTTGATGTTCGCTCTGTTCAATGTGACAAGCGGCGCCATTCCCGGCATCATCCGTATCTTTAATCCGAATGCGAATATCGTCAATATTATGTCGGATAAGCAAAGCATCCGCTCGCTGGTGCTGATTTCCTATGTGTGGCAGGCCTCCGGCATGGGTACGGTGGTGTATCTCGCTGCGATTACGGGTATTGACCAGCAATTGTATGAAGCGGCGATGATCGACGGTGCTGGCAAATGGAAACAGATGTGGCATATCACGCTGGCCACCCTTCGTCCGACGATCATCGTTTTGTTCATCTTCCGTGTCGGTAATGTCATGAACGCCGGTTTTGACCAGATTTTTGCTCTGTCCAACGATCTGGTCATCTCCAAAATCGATATTATCGATACCTATGTCTATCGCATCGGTATCGAAAATGCCAAATTCTCCGAAGCAACGGCGGCCGGGTTGGCCAAATCCGTCATCGGTCTTGTACTGGTACTTGTGACGAATTGGGTGGCCAAACGCATCGATCCCGACAGCGGCATTATGTGAGGAGGCGAAAAGATGAACGAAGCAAACGTAATCCGGCAAAGCAAGACACGAAAAAGCAAGATAAGACGCAGCCGCGGCGAACGCATCGGCCATCTGATCATCTGCATCATTCTTGGCCTTTTCGCCTTTTCCACCATCTATCCGGCATGGCACGTGGTCATGTATTCCATGTCCGATTCCAAAATGGCCATGAGCGGCGGCCTTTTCTTCTGGCCTCGCGGTTTCAGCCTTCTTGGTTATGAAACTGTGTTCAAGACCGCGCAGATCTGGGTCGCATACCGCAATTCACTGATGGTGATGCTGGTGGGTACAGTGCTCTCCGTGATGCTCAGTGCGCTGACGGCTTATCCGCTGTCGCGCAAACGTTTGCATGGTCGAAAGTTTCTGGCGATGTTCTTCTTCTTTACCATGTTGTTTTCCGGCGGTACCATTCCGCTGTATATGCAAGTAAGCAATCTGGGCTTGCTCAATACGTTCTGGGCGATGATCCTGCCGACCATGATGAGCGCATACAACATGTTTATCCTTCGAAACTTCATGCAATCTATTCCCGATTCTCTTGAAGAAAGTGCTCGACTGGACGGTGCGAACGATCTGGTGATCCTTTTCCGGATCATGCTGCCCTTGTGTGCACCCTCTTTGGCGGCGATTGCCATGTTCTACGGCGTGTCTTACTGGAACAACTACATGAACTGCTTGCTTTACACAAACTCCACCAGTCTGCAGGTGCTGCCGCTTTATCTGCGTACGGTGCTGGCGAGTGCCGCATCCAACGCGTTGACGGCTTCCGGTGATATGTCCAAACTGGGCGAAGCAAGCAAGACTCTGACAGAAGAGACCGTCAAGATGACCACTGTGGCGGTATCCATTATCCCGATCCTGATTTTCTATCCTTTCTTGCAAAAATTCTACATGAAGGGCATTACGGTCGGTGCTGTGAAGGGTTGACAGAAAGAGCGACAAGGATCGAAAGAGCATCCTTTTTACATCCGGCGTGAAAAATGCAGGCATTTTCCGGGTCAACCCGCGCAAAAAAACATCGGATTTATCATTCCCCGCGTGTTTCTGCCACAGGCATCATGGCAGCCGGGAAATGATAGAGGATATACATCCAAACAATAAGGAGGTACCATCATGAAGAAGCTCGTTTCCCTGATACTTGCACTGGCTATGCTGGCCAGTCTGGCCGTCGTCTCCGTAGCAAGCGCTGATGACGTTCCTACGATCACCTTCCTGATCCAAGGCGACAACACCCCCGCTGAGAACAACTCCGTTTTGCAAGCTCTGGGCGCAAAGTTTGGCTGCAAGCTGGAGATCACCGTTGTTCCTACTGCAGATTACAACAGCAAGCTGAATACCATGATCGTTTCCAACCAGCTGCCTGATTTCTTCCAGGTCAGAGATGCCGCCACTCTGAAGGAAATGGCAGATGCCGGCCGTCTGGCAGATATCAGCCCTCTGATGGACACTTGTGCCCCTGATATCAAGGCCTATTACGGCGAAAACATTTATAAGAGCACTGTTAACTCCCCCGAAACCGGGATATTCAGCCTGTACAATGATGCAGGCTTGTATGTGAGAAACCTGGCCATGCGCAAGGACTGGCTCGCTGCCGTCGGCAAGGAAGTTCCCACCACACTGGATGATCTGTATGACGTTCTGTATGCCTTCACCTATGCGGATCCTGACGGAAACGGTCAGAATGACACTCGCGGTATCGTGATGAGTACAGCGTCCGCCCCGACTTGGGAACACGTTATGGGTGCATTCGGCATCCCGCTTCCCAGCTTCAAAAATGCTGTCTGCCAGCTGGATGACGGCACTGTGACCACTATTCTGAAGCATCCCCGTTTCCTGGAAGCGATCGAATATCTGCGCAAGCTGTATCAGGCCGGTGTCATGGATCCCGACTTCACCACTCTGACTCAGATGCAGTGCTTTGAACAGCTGTGGAACGGCAAGGTCGGCTGTCTCGATTTCCAGGCTGTCGGTATTACCAACAACTGGTATCCGGGCCGCTACACCTTTGAAGTACCCGAGAACCCCGGCGACCTGTTCGCTTTCGTGATTGTCGAGGGTAAGGGTGCTACCGCTACGTATGCCGGTTATGACACGGGCTTTGTTTTCAATGCCAACAGCGCCAATCTGGAAAAGGCGTTGCAGATCGTAAACTACTTCTATTATACTGAAGAAGGCCAGACGCTGGGATATCTGGGCGTTGAAGGCAAGCATTTCGAGTGGGTGGATAAGCAGACCAGTAAGTATACCCGCCTGGGCGAGTACACCGATGACGTGGTCCATCGTGCTGACGGTGCTTTTGCCTATATGCAGAGCGGCGGCTTCACCAAGGTGAACGCTGAGACCCGTATGATGAATCAGACCACGCAGGATGCGCAGAACAACGAATGGAACTATGTGGTCGATTATCCCAAGATCCTGAGCATTCTGGAAACCCGTACCGAATATGGCACTGATCTGGACCAGATCTTTATTGAGTGCTTCTCCGAGCTGATCGTGACCGATGGCGACGTGCAGGCGATCTACAACGAGTATGTAGAGCGCTGGAACGATGAAGGCGGTCTTGAGTTTGAAGCGGAAGCAACTGCCGTCTACGCTGCCCAGTAAATCAAATCTCGAATGGTGGGGAGAAGGGAAACCTTCTCCCCACCACCGGGAGCGCGGATCGGATTCGTGCCTCCTATGGGTCTTCCGTCCCCAAGTGATGCCGGGGGACGGGGTTCTCGACAGACGCCGCTCAGCGGCGTTTGTCTAGAGCCGATATACCGCTTCTTGACTTAAAACCTGCGGGATTTATAGAAATTAACAAAGGGGAGAGACTGTTTATGAAACGCTGTACATTTTAGATTGACAGAAAACTGCGTTTGCGCCGGTGGCCCCGGATCGAATCCTACCAGAACTCCACACTGCGATACACGCCTCCGGAGGATTTTCCTGCATTCTGGTCCAAACAGATGGATATGCGTCCGAAGATCCTGCGCGTATGGGTTACGCTGGATGAGATCTGGAACCAGGATACGGATACTTACGATTGGAACTATCTGATCGGCGTGGATAAGCTGGGCGAAAAACGCCATTATCCCTATGACTGGCCCAGCACCAGACCTTCGAAAACGCATTTTGAAGAGTATCTGACTTCTTATTGCGCCATTGCAGAGGAAGCAATGCTGAATATCCGGCGCTTTGAAAGAGAAACGGCGGATGGTGTCCTGTCGTATGAAAAATACGAGGAAGTTGTGGAAAAAGTCATCGAGCACTGTGTGCAGCTTTGCCATAACATCCGCTGGATCGAAGCACTGAATGAGAGCGATATCAAGACCTTCGGGATGATCAACATGGCAGAGCGTGTGAAGCTTTACGATTGCATCTGCCGCGCCGTGAACCGTCTGAACAGTCGTCACGGATGGGATCTGAAGGTCGGCGGCGTTGCGATCACGGGCGGAAATTATTTCAAGCAAGAATATGAGTATCTGCAGCAGTTGGCAGCGACGGACACACCGGATCGTCGGGTGGATTTCTATTCTTACCACAGCTACCGCGGGGATCGCAACCGTCTGACATAGATGTATGTGCTGCACAAGGCCGCGATTGAGGAGCTGGGCTTGCCGGATGCACCGATGTTCATGGATGAATTCGGTACCCGTCCCTTGAGCGGCGAGCGCATTGAAAACCTGATGAACGCCTGCGGAACGCTGGCGGGCATGCTGCATATGTCCGATATGCGCGGATTGTACGTCTTTCCGTGGTGTACTTACCACAATCCTGAATTGCAGATGGTGTACACTCAATACCTGCGCACAGGAAATGGTTATACGGCTACGCCGAACGCTTTTGCTGTGCGATTGCTCCGTGATATGCTGGAGGATGAACTGGTCGTGGAGTAGGGGAAGGCACTTGCCGGTATGGAGGATCATGACTGCAGTGTGCTCTATTCCAGGGATCCGGGTCAGTTGAAAGCAACAGCTTCGGGGGATGAAGTCCGTCTGATCGTGACCAATCCGAGTGAGGAAGAAATGTCTGTAAGCGGCTCCATCGTCAATCTGGCAGGAAGCAAAGCGGTCATCGAGAAATTGCAGGTAGACGAACAGCACAACTATTTCCCGGATGATCCCGCAGATACGGCGTTGAAGGTGACCGAAAGGATGGAGGTCCCCGTGGTCGATGGAACGGTGTATCTTTCCGCACTGCTTCCCCGCTTTGGTTTTGCCGGCATCCGAGTAACCGTATTGCCTTGAATTATTTTCACAGGAAAAAGGAGGAAATTTCCGTGAGTTTTATGTTCCATCCATATCCCTATGCTGATCCTGAAGCCGTAAACAAGGTGACAGGCCGTGGTGTCAAGCCGGTAGTCGGTTTGATCCCTGTGGCCAAGGAAATCGGGGCGCTCTTGAAGGCCGGCAAAACGGTTGGTATCGATGCTTACCCCGGCGCGGATGTGAATGCGTTGGTCAACGTGATCCGCCAGATGACCGCGGACAAAAACGGCGGATCTGATATCCGATTTGTGGACGCTGCGAGTCTTCTGAAGACGCCTGCTGTTCTGACCGAGATGCTGGCCCCCTACCTGCCGGAAGACCGTGATATCGACCCCGTGCTGCTGTATGGCCGCCGATACAAGGAAGGCTATACCGGAATGCAGGAAAAAGAAAAGGCAGACGCCCTGCAGAAACTGCTGGCAGAAACAAAGGGCGTACTGGTATTCGGTTTGGGCGCTTTGGCACCCGAATTCCAGGATGCCTACGATGTACGCGTCTGGATGGATATCACACCGCGTAACGCTGCGCTGGCTTTCAAGAACGGTCATGCCCGCAATGTCGGGGCTGATCCCGAAAAGGAATTGCCCTACAGCCTGCTCATGCGCAGAAACTATTACGTGGATTTCGAAAACGCAATTGAGCTCCGTTGGGACTTGATCCGTTCCGGCAAAATGGATCTGTATATCAGCGCAGATGAGCCTGAAAAAATGCAGATGGTTTCCTTTGCTGATCTGAAAACGCTGTTTGAGGAGATCAACGAGCGCCCGTTCCGCTGCCGCCCGGTTTATCTGGAAGGCGTATGGGGCGGATGGTACATCCATCGTCTGCGCCACCTGCCCAAGGAAATGAAAAACTGCGCATGGGTTTTCGACATGATTCCCATGGAAGTGTCGATTGTGGCC
>JAZRWA010000054.1:0-43270 GCA_045599485.1 Clostridia bacterium
TCGCCCGCCTGTTCACAAACCTCGCCGCCATCGAGCAGTCTCACGGCGACCGTTTTTCCTATTATGCCGACCTGCTGGATCAGGGCCTGCTCTTTCACAATGACACGCCCGTCCTGTGGCTCTGCCTCAACTGCGGCCATATCCTGACTGCCGCCGACGCGCCGCTTCGCTGCCCCGTCTGTCAGCACGATCAAGGCTATTTCGTCCGCGCCGAAACGCAGCTGCGCTGATCCTCCGCGCTGATCGGGACAAAACAGGACTGCCGCGCAATGAGACAGTCCTTTGATATTATTGCTGAACCGAAACGGAGAGGAATTACTCTTCGTCTTCGTCCTCGCGCTTGGTGTTCTCGATGATCTTCTTGGCATCGGCTTCCGGAACCTGCTCATAACGCTCAAAACGCATGGTGAAGGAGCCGCGGGCCTGAGTCATGGAGCGCAGGTCGGTCGCGTACTTGAACATTTCGCCCTGAGGCACTTCGGCGGTGACGCACTGCTGGCCGTCAACCTGATCCATGCCCATGATGCGGCCGCGGCGCTTGTTCATGTCGCCGATGATGTCGCCCATGTACTCGTCGGGAACCAGAACTTCAACGTGGAAGATCGGCTCGAGGAGGACAGGATTGGCGGCGGTCAGCTGCTTGAAGGCGATGCGGGCAGCGGTCTTGAAGGCCATTACAGAAGAGTCAACGGGATGGTAGCTGCCATCATACAGCTGGGCAGTCAGGCCCACAACGGGATATCCGGCCAGCACACCGCGCTTGATGTTCTCACGCAGGCCCTTTTCAACAGCGGGGATGAAGTTGCGCGGGACGGCGCCGCCCACGACGGCGTCTTCAAAATGGAACTCGGTATCGTTCGGGTCATCGTTGGGACGGAACTTGATCTTGACATCGCCAAACTGGCCATGGCCGCCGGTCTGCTTCTTGTGGCGTCCTTCGACGTCGATGGGACGGCGGATGGTCTCGCGGTAGGCGATCTTGGGATCCTGCAGCAGGGCATTGGCGTTGAACTTGGCCGCCAGCTTGTTGCGGATCACATCCAGATGCATTTCGCCCTGGCCGCTCAGCAGCGTCTCGGTCGTCTCGGGATCCTTGCTGATGACGATGGAAGGATCTTCTTCCGCCAGACGGTTCAGGCCGCTGAAGACCTTGTCTTCTTCACCCTGCTTGGCGGCGTACACGGCCTTGCTGAAGCAGGGAGCCGGGAAGGCCAGCTGAGAATACTGAATGGGATTGTTATAATCGCACAGCGTATCGCCGGTCGCGGAGAACTGCAGCTTGTTGAGGGCGCCCATATCGCCGGCGTGCAGCAGCTTTTTGGCCACCTGCTTCTTGCCGCGCAGGATATAGATGCCGGACATCTTTTCGGTCTTATCCTTATTGACGTTGTACAGCGTGGTATCGCTGGTCAGCGTACCGGAGAAGATTCTGAACAGGCTCAGCTTGCCGACGAAGGGGTCGGCGATCGTCTTGAAGATGTAAGCAGAGAAGGGCTCTTCGTCCACGCAGGTGCGGGTAACGCCTTCACCGTTGCGGGGGTTGAAGCCTTCATGCACAATGCCCTGATGCTTGGGAGAGGGCAGGTACTTGGCCATCAGGTCCATCATGCGGGCAATGCCCACGCCGGTCAGGGCGGAGCAGGCGCACACAGGCACGATCGTGCCGTCCTTCATGCCCTTGTGGAAGCCGGCCAGCAGCTCTTCGGGGGTGATCTCCTCACCGGAGAAATACTTTTCCATCAGCACTTCGTCATCGCTGGCGACCTGCTCGGTGATGGCATCCAGGGCACGTGCCACGCGCTCCTTCATGCTTTCGGGCATCGGCACTTCCACGCTCTTCTCATAAGCGCCTTCATATGCCTTGCCGTCCAGCACGTTGACGACGCCGCGGAAATCGGGGCCCTCGCCGATGGGGATCAGCACGGGAACGACGCAGGAACCGTGACGCTCACGCAGCTGCTGCACCGTATTGGAGAAGGACACGTTTTCACGGTCCATCTGATTGATCACATACATACGGCCCACACCGCTCTTTACGGCACGGGTAAAGGCTTTTTCGGCGCCGACCGTCAGACCGGAAGCAGCGCTGACCACGATACAAGCCGTTTCCACCACACGCAGGGGGCCCACCGTCTCGCCCACAAAATCAAAATAACCGGGCACATCGATCACGTTGAGCATTTTGTCGTTCCAGTCGATGGGCGCCAGAGCAGCGCTGATGGAACACTTGCGGCGGATCTCTTCAGGCTCAAAGTCGGTGGTAGTGGTACCGTCTTCCACTTTGCCCTGACGGTCAATGATCTTCGCGGCGTAGAGCATTGCCTCGGTCAGCGTGGTTTTGCCCTCGCCGCCATGTCCCATGAGGGCGATATTGCGAATAGAATTCGTCAAGTAATCAGCCATTTTGAGTTTCCTCCCGTTATAAAATTTTCTTTTTGAATGTTCTGTTTGTCACGAACATACTCTCTCAGAAGGCATTATAGCAGATGCATAATGGAAACGCAAGTATTTTGACCGTTTTTTTACCTTTTTGTACAAATTGGCACAACAATTCACAACTTTCAGCGCTTTTCGAGCAGCATTTTCATCACCGCAAGGTCTTCCCCGCCGCCCGATGTGTTCAGTTCGCACCGTGCATGTTCATCCGATGCCTTATCGCTGAGCAGACCCTGTTCATTGAGCCGACGCATCAGCTGACGTACCGTTCCCTCATTGCCGTCCAGTACCCTGACCCGGTCGCCGACGACCCGCCGTACGGCATCCTTCAGAAACACATAATGCGTACATCCCAGCACCACGGCCGACAGGCTGCCATCCGTCATGAAGGGACCCAGCTTTTCACTCAGATAAGCCGTCACTTCGGCGGAATCGGTCTCGCCTTTTTCCACCAGCTCCATCAGCCCGGCGCACGGCACCGAAACGGAATGCTCACCATACTTTTCATACAGCGCGCGGTATTTGGCGCTGCTGAGGGAGAGCGGCGTCGCCAATACGGCAATGGTACCCTCCGGACAGGTATCATGTGCCAGCTTCAGCGCGGGCTCCATACCGACGATGATCAGATCCGCGTTTTCCTGCCTTAGAACCTGTGCCGCGGCGCACGTAGCGGTGTTGCAGGCGATCACAATGGCCTTGCAGCCCTTTTTCAGCAAAAAGTTCGTTACATTGCGGGCAAGAGCACGCACTTCCTCCTCGGGACGGGTGCCGTAAGGGGCATGGGCACTGTCCCCGTAATACACAAAATTCTCATTCGGCAAAAGCTCAAGCGCGGTCTTCAGCACACTGATGCCGCCCACGCCGCTGTCAAAAATTCCGATGGGAGCTGATGAATCCATAACGCCCTCCGATGTTTTTCAACTCTGTTGTTTTTATTATAGAACAACGGCGAAGTGTTTGCAAGCTTGACACAGCAGCGGCTGAAATTGTATAATGAAGTGATTTTCTGTCCGGAGGTTATTGCCGATGAAACGGTTGATTTCCCTGATTTTATTTCTCTGCGTGCTGCTGAATCTCTGTACCGTGTCCGCTTTGGGCGAAGCCGCCATCAAGCTGAAGGCGCTCGAGCACGCCGTCCGCTTCCAGGTGACCCTTCCCGGGGAAAACTTTATTCAGGTACTGCTCGAAACGGATTATGACCGTGACGAGATCACCATGTACAGCGAGAATGGTGTTTTCACCGGCACACTGCCGCTGCTCGGCACCTTCGGCAAGGAAAAATACACATTGACCGTTTACAATCTCAAAAACGAAGAGCTGTGCTCCGCCAAGGGCAAAACCGTGGAGGCCGCTGATGCCGGCGCTCCTGCCGGTACCCCTGCCGACGGCACCACCTCCCGTGTGACCAATATCGTCACCTCCGCCGAGGCAGACGGTGTGCACTACAGCTTTACCGCTCCCGGCCGTTCCACCATGGTGCTCAAGGTCCGCAGCGCTTCCGAATGCCATTTTATCCGGGTGTACGCCGCCGATGCCTCTTATCATTATGAAGGTGTCGTGGCCATGCCCTGCACCTTTCAGGATGCCACCATCACCGTCACCGGCCTGTCCGGCATGAACGGCAGCGAATTGTTCAGCGAAAGCTTCTTCAATTACGTCCATTTCGATCCCGCTCCCGCCAAGGCGGAAAAAGGCCGTTTGACCGGCGTGACCGTGTGCATCGATCCCGGTCATCAGCGCCAGACGCAGATCGAAACGGTCTATACCATGCCCGAAAACACCGGCCGCACCACCACCACCACACCCGGCATGGCCGGCGGCGCCGCAACAGGCCGCCGCGAAAACATCTACACCCTCGAGGTGGGCATGAAGCTGCGTGACCTGCTCCTCGCCGAAGGCGCCGATGTGGTCATGACCCGTGAAGTCATGGATACCTTTGTGGGCATGCTGGAGCGTGCCGACATCCCCAACAACGCCGGTGCCGATTTTGTGCTCCGCCTGCATACCAACGCCAATGACGACAAGAGCCGTCAGGGCATCAACATCTATTCTCCCCTCTCCTCCGTGTACGCCAAGGCGGTTGCGGACGAGGCCACCTATCGGGAGATGGGCAAGATCCTGCTGAACGCCATGATGGAAAAGACCGGCGCCCCCTCCGGCGGCGTCACGCTCAACAACACCTACGTCGGCAACAACTGGTCCAAAATGCCCAGCTTCCTGATCGAAATGGGCTACTTCTCCAACGCGGAGGAGGACCTTAAAATGAACACCGAAGCATACCAGAACTGGCTGGCCGAAGGCATGGTGGAAGGCGTTGTCCGTCTCGCCAGGTTCCGCGGTCTGATCGACTGATAAATATACCAAGAAAGGCAAATACCCGTGTCTGAAAATGCATCCCTTTTTTCCTCGCTGGACATTTCCGGCGAGGTCCTCAAAGCCATTGACAAGATGGGTTTCAAATCCATGACTCCCGTTCAGGCGCAAACCATCCCCCTCATGATGGCCGGCAACGACGTCATCGCCATTGCCCCGACCGGTACCGGCAAGACCTGCGCCTTCGGCATCCCCATGCTGGAATACCTTCAGCTCAAGGATGACGGTATACAGGAGCTGGTCATCGCCCCCACCCGCGAGCTGGCTGTGCAGATCGCCGATGAGCTGACCGCTCTAGCCCGCTTCATCCCCGAATGCCGCATCGCCACGCTGTACGGCGGTCAGCCCATCCCCAAGCAGATTGCCCAGCTGCGCCGTAAGCCGCAGATCGTAGTCGCCACGCCCGGCCGTATGCTGGACATGATGCACCGCGGCCTGGCCCGTCTGAACGGCGTTCATACCATGGTCATTGATGAGGCGGACGAAATGCTCAAGATGGGCTTCGTCAAGGATGTATGCGCCATCATCGAAGCCACCCCCGCCAACCGTCAGTTGGTGCTCTTCTCCGCCACCACCAATCAGGACGTCATGACCATCAGCTGGAAGTATCAATATCAGCCGGTGGAGGTGACCATTGCCGCTGTCAACGAGAACCGTCCCAAGATCGCCCAGTACGTCATCGAAGCCGACCGCAGCAACAAGGAAGAGCGTTTGCTGTACCTGCTCGACAGCGACGCCTACAGCCGTGTCATGATCTTTACCAATACCAAGTTCATGACCGACCGTCTTACCTCCTTCCTCAAAAAGCGCGGCTACGAGGCCGAGTGCATCCACGGCGATATTCCCCAGGCCAAGCGCAACCATGTGATGCAGGATTACAAAAAGGGCAAATTCCCCATCATGGTCTGCACCGATGTTGCTGCCCGCGGCATCGACGTCTATGATGTGGAAGCCGTCATCAACTATGACCTGCCGCAGGAAAACGAATACTACACGCACCGCATTGGCCGTACGGGACGTGCCAAGCGCAGCGGCGCCGCCTTTACGCTGATGAGTTTTCAGGAGTCGGTCCGCATGGATGAGATCCTGCGCTACCTGCAGGATGACAAGCCCGAAAAGCTGGAATTTGACGAAATGGGCACCCTGTGCCACGCCGACGGAAAACCCTTTTTCGAAAACGTATGAAAACGCCTCCGGCTGTAAATTTTCAGCCGGAAACCGTTTACAAATGCCTGTTTTCATGGTAGAATAATAAAGATGGCAAATGAACCGCGCGCGCGGGCTGCCGACACTCCGACGGCTTTCTGCGTACACGGCGATTAACGATAAAAGGGGCGCCATCCCCAAATATTCAAGGAGGATACCACAATGTCCGAAGTCATCAACAAGGCCGCGATCATGGCCGAGTACGCCCGTCACGAAGGTGACACCGGTTCTCCCGAAGTGCAGGTCGCTCTGCTGACCGCCCGTATCAATCACCTGAACGAGCATCTGAAGAGCAACAAGAACGACCACCACAGCCGTCGTGGCCTGCTCCTGATGGTTGGCCAGCGCCGTGGTCTGCTGGACTACCTGAAGAAGACCGACATCGAGCGTTATCGTTCTCTGGTCGCTCGTCTGGGTCTGCGCAAGTAAGCGCAAAACAAAGGCTGACGGATCAATCGGCGGCTGAAGCCCCTGTTGACGTCAGCCTTTTGTTTAAGCACTGCCCCGGAATGGTTTCCGTGGCAGCAGGCATACGGTGCGGGATGCGCCGTATGTGAGAAGAAGATGTGGAGGAAAATAAGAAACATGGAACGCAAGATCTACACAACCGACTTTGCCGGCTACAAGCTCTCCTTTGAGTTTGGTCACTATGCCGAGCAGGCGGACGGCTCCGTACTGGTGCGTCTCGGCGATACCGCCGTCATCGTCAACGTATGCGCCTCCGACACTCCCCGTGAGGGCGTCGATTTCTTTCCTCTGGCGGTCGACTTTGAAGAAAAGCAGTACGCCGTGGGCAAGATCCCCGGCGGCTTCATTAAGCGTGAAGGCCGTCCCACCGAGAAGGCGACCCTGACCTGCCGCCTGATCGACCGCCCCCTGCGCCCGCTGTTCCCCAAGGGAATGCGCAACGATGTGCAGGTGGTTGCCACCGCTCTGTCGGTTGATACCAATATTCCGCCCGAAATTCCCGCCATGCTGGGCTCTTCCATCGCTCTGTGCGTGAGCGATATTCCCTGGGCGGGCCCCACCGGTTCCGTTCATATCGGCATGGTGGACGGCAAGTATGTCGTCATGCCCAACGCCGAGCAGCGCGCCAAGTCCTGCCTGAGCCTGTATGTGGCCGGCACCAAGGACGCCATCATGATGGTGGAAGCCGGCGCCAAGGAGATCTCCGAGGATACCATGCTGGATGCCATCCTCTTCGCTCATGAAGAGATCAAAAAGCTGGTGGCCTTCCAGGAGAGCATCGTTGCCGAAATCGGCAAGGAAAAGCGCCCCTTCCCGCTCAACGAGACCGGTGCCGATGTCACTGCCGCTGTGCGTGAGTATGCCTATGACAAGGCCGTCTGGTCCTATGACACCTTCGACCGTTCCGAGCGCCAGCAGCGTGAGGAGCAGGTGAAGCAGGAGGTGGCCGCCCACTTTGCCGAGCAGTTTGCCGGCCGTGAGGGCGAAGTGGCCGATGCCCTGTACTACCTCAACAAGGAAGTCATGCGCCGCCGCATTCTGGACAAGGGCATCCGTGCCGATGGCCGTCAGATCACCGAGATCCGCCCCATCTGGTGCGAGACCGGCATTCTGGCCCGCACCCACGGCAGTGCCGTGTTCACCCGCGGCCAGACCCAGGCCCTGACCGTTACCACCCTCGGCTCCCTGCGTGAAGCCCAGCAGCTGGACGGTCTGTCTGAGGAAGAAAGCAAGCGTTACATCCATCACTACAACATGCCGCCGTACGCCACCGGCGAAGCCGGCCGCATGAAGGCCCCCGGCCGTCGTGAGATCGGTCACGGCGCCCTGGCCGAGCGTGCTCTGGAGCCCGTCATCCCCTCTGAGGATGAATTCCCCTATGCCCTGCGTCTGGTCAGTGAGATCCTGTCCTCCAACGGTTCCTCTTCCATGGCTTCCGTTTGCGGCAGCACCCTGAGCCTGATGGATGCCGGCGTGCCGATCAAAGCCCCTGTTGCCGGTGTGGCCATGGGTCTGATCAAGGATGACAAGAGCGATAAGGTCGTCGTCCTGACCGATATTCAGGGTCTGGAAGACTTCCTGGGCGACATGGACTTCAAGGTGGCCGGTACCCAGAACGGTATCACCGCCATCCAGATGGACATCAAGATCAAGGGCATCGACCGCTCCATCCTGAGCCGTGCCCTGATGCAGGCCCAGGACGGCAGAATGTTCATTCTCGGCAAGATGCTGGAATGCCTGCCCGCTCCCCGTGCCACCATGAGCCCCTACGCTCCCAAGATCACCTGTTTCAACATCAACCCCGATAAGATCCGCGAAGTCATCGGACCCGGCGGCAAGATGATCAACAAGATCATTGCCGAAACCGGCGTAAAGATCGACATTGAAGACGACGGCCGCGTGGCCATCGCCACCGCCGATGAAGAGGCTGCCGCCAAGGCCCGCCGCATCATCGAAGGCATCGCCAAGGACATCGAAGTCGGTGAAGTGTATCACGGCAAGGTCGTGCGCATCCTGAGCACCATGGGTGCCTTCGTCGAGTTGCTGCCCGGCAAGGAGGGCCTGCTGCACATCTCCAAGCTCGCCAACGAGCGTGTGGAAAAGGTCGAGGATGTGTTCAATATCGGTGACGAAGTCGAAGTCAAGGTCAGCGAGATCGACTCTCAGGGCCGCGTCAATCTGATCCGCAACGACATGGTGTATACCCGTCCGGTCGCTCCCCGTCCCGCGATGGGGGATCGCCGCCGTCCGCCGCGTCGTGACAGCAACAACTGATTGAAAACATAAGCACCCAAAGCCGCTGTTTGCAATCGGCGATCTGCAGGGAGGGGCCGCATGGCCTCTCCCTTGTTTTTATCAGCAGCCGGGTGCGATGAGGTTGATATGATCGAACTCTTTACCCTTTCCAACGGTGTACGCGTCGCGCTGGAGCGTCTGCCTCATCTGCGCTCCGTTTCCATGGGTGTCTGGGTACGTGCCGGCTCCATTCTGGAAAGCGCCGCCGAAAACGGTCTGTCCCACTTTATGGAGCACATGGCCTTCAAGGGCACCGCGCGCCGCAGCGCCCTGGACATCTCCCGGGAGATGGACGCCGTGGGCGGTTATCTCAACGCGGCAACCGGCAAACTCAACACCTGTTATTACGCCAAGGTCATTGACGAGGATATCGAGCTGGCGGCCGACCTTCTTTCCGATATCGTGCGTTTCCCCGTCCTGGACCCCAAAGAGGTGGACAAGGAACGCAACGTTGTTCTGGAAGAGATCGCCATGACCGATGACTCTCCGGAAGATGTGGTCTATGATCTGTTGGACAAAGCCATGTTTGGCGAACAGACCTTGGGGCAGACCATTCTCGGTTCCCGTGAAAGGATCGAATCCTTCACCCGGGAGGATATGCTGTCCTTCCGCCAGAAGCATTACACCCCAGGCAACACGGTGGTGGCGCTGGCCGGCAACTTCGATACCGCACAGGTTCGGGAGTTGATGGAAAAATACTTTGGCACCTGGGAGGGCGATGGCAGCGGCGAATATCCCGTCTCCGTCACCAACGCAGCACCCTGCACTCTGACCGCCGAGAAGGATACCGAACAGGTCCATATCTCTTTGGGCTACCGCGGTCTGCCCATCGGCAGCCGGGATAACTTTGCCATGGCCGTTTTCAACAGCGTACTGGGCGGCGGCATGAGTTCCCGCCTGTTTCAGAAGATCCGTGAGGAATCCGCCATGGCCTACAGCGTATACAGTGCTCCCTCTTCGTTCCCCTCCTGCGGCTCCTTCACCGTATACGCGGCGGTAAGCCCCAAAAACGTGAAACCGGTGCTGACGCTGCTGGAAAGCGAGCTGGATGCTTTCTGTGAAAACGGCATGACCGAGGAAGAATTCCGCATGGCCAAGGCGCAGCTCAAGGGCGGCTTTATCCTTTCACAGGAAAGCGCATATAACCGCATGAATTCCGCCGGCGGCAATCTGGCGCTGATGAACAAAGTGCATGATACCGATGAGATCATTCATCGTATCGAAGCCGTCACCCGTGAAGATGCCAACCGCATCGCCCGCGAGGTGTTGAGCGGCCCCTGCTCCCGTGCCTTTGTCGGCAAAAAAATCGACAAACTGTTGAGGTGATTTCAATGGACAGACTGGACGAAATCTTCCGTATGCAAAAAGCGCTGAATGATGATATCATCGCCCGCCGCCATCTGGAAGGCATCAGCGATACCGAATGGATCCAGAAGCAAACGCTGGCCATGCTTTCCGAAATGGCCGAATTGCTCAACGAAGTCAATTTCAAATGGTGGAAAAATCCCAAGCCCGTCGATGACCACGCGGTCAAGGAGGAGCTGGTGGATATCCTTCACTTTTTCGTCAGCATGTGCCTGCGTGCCGGCATGGACCCGCAGGAAATGTACGACATCTACATGGAAAAGAACAAGGAAAACTTCAACCGTCAGCTGGGCTTGAGCAGCAAACCCGGCTACAAAGCCCCCGAAGCCTAAAAAATCATTGCCGGCTGAAAGAAACCGGCTCTCTCCATCGTTATATAGTCAGAAACGCTTCTTGATTCAGGAGGACGACCATGAAAAAACTGCTGTGCCTGGTTCTACTTTCCCTTCTTTTGCTGACGGTCGGCGCACTGGGCGAAGAATATGCCGTGGTCATCGGTACCTCCAGCCTCAACATCCGCAGCGGCCCTTCCGCCTCTTACACCTGGCTCGGCTCTGTCAAGCCCGGCGGCTGGGTCGAAGTGGTGGGTGAAAGCGGCAACTGGTATCAGATCTGCACCATGGACGGCGCCATCAGCGGCTACATGAGCAAAAATTATCTGGATACCGCCATCGCCGGCGGAAATACCTATGTGGTCAATAATCCCGGCAGCAGCGGCTACCTCAATCTGCGTGCACAGCCCTCTTACACTTCCGCCGTGCTGGATATCTTCTACAACGGTCAGCTCTGCAATGTGCTGGAAAAGCGCAGCGATGGCTGGTACTATGTCACACTGACGCTCAACGGCTCCAGCCGTTTCGGTTATTTCCGCAGTGAGTTCCTGACCCCTGTATCCGGCTCTTCCTCCTCCACCCCTACCACGGCTGTGGTCAAAACGCCCAATGGCGGCTGGCTCAACATCCGTTCCGCCCCTTCGATGTATGCCGCCGTCCCCGGCACCATCCCCAACGGCGCAACGGTCTCCGTGCTGCTCAAGGGAACCGAATTCTGCTTCATCACCTATAACGGTCAAAGCGGCTTTGTCGGCTCTTCCTATCTCAATTATGGCGGCGGCGGTGGCTCGGGAATCCTCACGGCCACCGTGCAGACGGGCAACAGCGGCAAGCTGAATATGCGCGATCAGGCCTCCACGCAGGGCGCGGTCATCGGCCGCTACAGCAACGGCACCGTGGTCAGCGTACTGCAAAAGGGCAGTGACTGGTCGTTCATCAATGTCAACGGCGTCAAAGGCTACGTGATGACCAAATACCTCCATTTCGGCTCTTCCCCCTCCTACGGCACCACCAAAACGGTGTACAACACCAACGGCGGCACCTATGTCAACCTGCGCACCACGCCGCAGCAGGTGGATGGCAATGTCAGCATCCGGGTCCCCAACGGCGCCATTGTCACCGTGCTGAGCTGGGGTACCGACTGGTCGCGTGTCAGCTTTAACGGCACCACGGGCTACATGATGAGCTGGTTCCTGAAATAAGAAAGAAGCAAATCCCATTTTCCGAAGGAGAGTCTGACCATGAAACGCTTTCTCTGTCTGCTGATGATCCTGCTGCTGCCCTGCAGTGTCCTGGCCGCAAGCACCGTGACCGTCACCGGCACCGCTTCCGTACAGGTGGAAGCCGATGCCGTCATGCTGACCCTGGGTCTGACCACGCAGGCATCCTCCGTGGCGGAGGCGACTGCCGAAAACGCCGCCGGCATGCTTCGCATCCATGAAGCGCTGGCCGCCGACGGTGTGGAAGAGACCGACCGAGTGACCGCAAACTATGATATTTCCACCGTCTACGACTGGTCGGAAAACACCGAGCGTCTGATCGGTTACCGTGTGACCCACATGCTGCACATTACCGTACACGATATCGCGCTGGCCGGCAAAATCATCGATCATGCCGCCCTTGCCGGAGCAAATGCCGTCTACTCCGTCAGCTATGTCTGTACCGATACGGCAGAGGCCTATGACCAGGCCATGACCGCCGCTGTACAGGAAGTCTCCCGTAAAGCCGCAATCATGGCGCAGGCGCTGGGCAAGCAGGTGACCGGGGTCATTTCCATCCATGAAAACAGCGGCTCCTATGCCGGTATCACCTACCGTGAAGTGGCGGAGGCTGAAGACATGGATTTCAGCATGGCCAAGAACGGCTCCACCGCTTTTTCCGGCGGTACACTGTCCGTATCCGCCACCGTTTCCGCGGAGTTTGAGATCGAATAAAATTGCATCATTAAAAGAAGAGGTACGCCTTTCGCAGCGTACCTCTTTTCGTATGGTTTTGATTTTACGCGTTCTTGGGATCGATTTCGCCGGCAGCCTGCAATGCCTTCTTGGTCATCAGAGGGCCTACCAGTTCATAGATCAAAGTCGCACACAGCACCACAGCACGGATGCGCGGCCCCTGTTCCGGCAGCGCGCTCATCGCCAGCTGCGCCATACCGATGGCCACACCGGCCTGCGGCAGCAGCGTGATGCCCAGATACTTGCGGATATTTTCGTCCGCCTTGGTGACCAGCGCGCCCAGATAAGCGCCCAGATACTTGCCAAGGCTGCGCGTCACCAGGTACACAACGCCCAGCATGCCCACGGTGGGCACGACGGCCAGGTCAAGGTCCGCGCCGGAGATGACAAAGAACAGCATCAGCAGCGGCGGTGTCCAGCGATCACACAGGTCCATCACCGTATCGGTGTCCATGCCCAGGTTGCAATAGATGGCACCGATCATCATGCACAGCAGCAGGCTGGAAAGATGCCACATATCCGCCAGGGCAATGCCCAGCATCACGCACGCCAGCGTCACGCACAGGCGATTGGCACGGTTGTGGAACAGTCGGATGCCAAACGCCAGCATCAGGCCGATCAGCGCACCCAAGCCCAGGGATTCAAAGATCTCCAGCAGCGGCTCGATCAGCATGTTGCTGATGGTCAGGGCGCCGCTGCCCGCAAAGGTCTTGGCAAGCGCGATGGAAACGGAAAAGATGACCAGACCGATGGCGTCGTCCATGGCTACCACAGGCAGCAGCGTGGACGTCAGCGGTCCCTTGGCCTTGTACTGACGCACCACCATCATGGTAGCGGCAGGGGCCGTCGCCGCAGCGATAGCGCCCAGCGTCAGCGAGGTGGACAGATCAAAGCCGCATGCGATCAGCGCGATATCCACCAGACCAACGGCCATCACAGCCTGAAAAAAAGTAATGGTAATGCTCTTGCCGCCAATCATGCGGATGTTGGAAAGCTTGAATTCGCCGCCGATCGAAAAGGCAATGAAGCCCAGCGCCACTGTGCTGATGATCTCAAGGCCGCCCAGCAGTTCAGCGGGCATCAGCTTGAGTCCGTACGGTCCGATCAGCAGACCGGCCACCAGATAAGCCGTCACATTGGGCAGATGGATCCGTTTGGCCACGCGAGTCAAAAGCAGACCGAAGATCATCGCGGCCGCGATACTGAAAAGTACAGTCATATTCTGTTCGCCTCTGTTTCCCTTACTCTTGAGGCTCGGTGATCTCGCACAGATCGATCGGCACGCTGAACAGAACTCCGTGGTTGGCTTCCTTCAGGTTGCCGGCAACGCTGTGGATGATCTTGACCGCCTTGGGTACATCCTCATCCTTCATGGCGGCAAAGATCATTTTGCCGGTGCTGGCGGTGGGATTCAGATAGGCACGCAGGGAACCGAAGATGGACGGCGGTTCGCTCGACGCGTCCGACAGCGTACGCAGCATGCCCTCGCAATCCACCACAGAAGCGCCGCCCAGATGCTGCTCCATCATGGAAGACAGGATCGGATAGACGTGATTGACGTTATTGGTGATATAAATCAGCATTTTCATCATGCCAACCTCCTTTTTTGCCGTTTGGGGCGCAGCTATTATACGCTCTGTTACAGGGAATGTAAATAGAAAAAAGCTTATAGAAACGAATGTTATGCACAGTAAATTGATTTTCATTCCTATTTAATTGAAGAAATACAATCCAAATACAAAAATCGGTCGGGTTTGCCCTTTACTGTTGCATAAAAAAAGGATATAATCCAATGTAACATTCCAAAGAGGGAATTTTGGAGTGTGATTTTTTATTTTCTTTTAGGAGGAAAAAACAATGAAGAAGTTTCTCGCCTGTCTGACTGTGCTGGTCATGATGTGCAGCTTCGCTTCCGCCCTTGCGGATGAAGCCTTCATCATCGGCTGCATCGGACCCACCACCAAGGATTACGCCCAGTACGGTCTGGCCGTAGAAAACGCCGCCAAGCTGGCTGCCGAAGAGATCAACGCCCTGGGCGGCGTTCAGTTCACCGTCATCGGTGAAGACGACGAAGCCGACGGCGAAAAGGCCGTGTATGCTTACTATGACCTGATGGACAAGCAGATGGACATTCTGCTGGGCACCGTTACCTCCGGCGCCTGCATGGCCGTCGCTGACGTTGCCAAGGAAGACCGCATGTTCATGCTGACCCCCTCTGCCTCCAATGACCTGGTTCCCGATTCCGGCGATCAGATCTTCCAGGTGTGCTTCACCGACTCCAACCAGGGTACCCTGAGCGCCAAGTGGATCAAGGAAAACCGTCCCGATGCCAAGGTGGGTATCATCTACAACAACGCTCAGGACTACTCCATGAGCATCACCGCCTCCTTTGAAAGCACCGCCAAGGAGATCGGTCTGGAGATCCTGGCCAAGGCCGCCTTCTCCGATGACTCTGCCGCCAACTTCTCCGTGCAGGTCCAGGCCATGAAGAACGCCGATGTTGACTTCGTGTTCCTGCCCATCTACTACACCCCCGCCATCACCATCCTGACCCAGGCCAAGGCTGCCTCCTATGAACCCGTCTATTTCGGCGTGGACGGCATGGACGGCGTGCTGGGCGTTGAAGGTCTGGATCCCGCTCTGGTGGAAGGCGTCTACATGCTGACCCCCTTCGATGCCACCTCCTCCAACCCCATGACTGTCAACTTCGTCACCAAGTATGTGGATCAGTTCGGTTCCGTTCCGAACCAGTTCGCTGCTGACGCTTATGACGGCATGTACATCCTGAAGCTGGCCATCGAGACCGCCGGTCTCACCGCCGATATGAACTATGCCGATATGTGCGAGACCCTGATCGCCACCATGACCACCATCAGCTACGATGGTATCACCGGTTCTATGTCCTGGACCGCTGATGGTCTGGCCACCAAGCTGCCCAGCGTGGTTATGATCAACAACGGCGCCTACGTCACTGCTCAGTAATCAATTTCATGTTTCCTCCGTCCGTCCCCCGCGGACGGACGGAGGACTTTCGGCAGTTTGCTGCCGCGAAGGCGATCAAGGCCGCCTGTGCATCACAGACGGCGCTGATTGCCTTTAGTAATTCAAAAGGAGGCCGGGATATGATCCCATTTCTGACCAACCTGGTAAACGGCATCAGTCTGGGCAGTGTTTATGCCATCATTGCCCTCGGCTATTCCATGGTGTACGGCATTGCCAAAATGCTGAACTTTGCCCACGGTGATGTCATCATGGTTGCCGCCTATGTTTCTTTTACCGCCACCCAATACTGGGGCGTACCGCCCCTTGTATCGGTCCTCATGTCCATGGTCGTCTGTACCTTGCTTGGCATCACCATTGAGGGACTGGCCTACAAGCCGCTGCGTCAGGCCGGCTCGCTGGCGGTCCTCATTACCGCCATCGGCGTCAGCTATCTGCTGCAGAACCTGGCCCTGCTCATCTGGGGCGCCAACCCGAAGGTGTTCACCTCCGTGGTCAATTTCGGCGGTATCCGTCTGTTTGGCGGCGAATTGGTCATCAGCGATGAGATCATCGTCACCATCATTTCCGGTATCGCCGTCATGCTGCTGCTGACGTGGTTTACCGGCAAGACTAAGATGGGCCGTGCCATGCGCGCCGTTTCTGAAGATAAGGGCGCTGCCCAGCTGATGGGCATCAATGTCAACTTTACTATCTCCCTCACCTTTGCCATCGGCAGCTTCCTGGCGGCCATCGCGGGCGTGCTGCTGTGCTCCAGCTATAACACGCTGATGCCCACCACCGGCTCCATGCCCGGCATCAAGGCCTTTACCGCTGCCGTATTCGGCGGTATCGGTTCCATTCCCGGTGCCATGCTGGGCGGTCTGCTGCTGGGCCTGATCGAGGTATTCGGCGGTTCCTATGTTTCCACTGAGCTGGCAGATGCCCTTGTGTTTGCTGTGCTGATCATCATCCTGTTGCTCAAGCCCGCCGGTCTGCTGGGCAAGAACGTACAGGAAAAGGTGTAAGGAGGCGCTGACATGAAAAGATTCCTGAAAAAAAGAGGCAGCTTCCTTCTTCCCTTCCTGCTGGTCATTGCCGCGTATGTCATGTGTCAGATGATGATCAGCGGAAAGACCATGTCCCGTTCCCTGCAGGGACAGCTGGTTCCCATCTGCGCGTACATCGTGATGGCTTTGAGCCTGAACCTGGTGGTCGGTATCTCCGGCGAACTCTCTCTGGGTCACGCGGGCTTTATGAGCGTTGGCGCCTTCACAGGCGCGGTCGTCAGCGGTCTGATGCTCAAGGGCTGGGGCGTGGAAGATACCCTGCTCCGCCTCATTTGCGCCATCATCGCCGGCGGCTGCATGGCCGGTATCGTGGGCGTGCTGATCGGCATTCCCGTACTGCGTCTGCGCGGTGACTACTTGGCCATCGTCACGCTGGCGTTTGGCGAGATCATCCGCAACATCCTCAACTGCGTATACATCTCCGTCGAGAACGGTCGTCTGTTCTTCGGCTTCAACAATCCCGGTCTGCCCGGCACCATCCTGCTCAACGGCCCTCAGGGTGCCGTCAAGGTTGCCAAGATCGCAACCTTTGAGGTTGGTTTTGTGCTGGTGCTATTCACCCTCTTTGTCATCCTGAATCTGGTGCACTCCCGCAGCGGCCGTGCCATTATGGCCATTCGTGATAACCGCATCGCCGCCGAGACCACCGGCATTCCCGTGACCAAGTACAAAATGATGGCCTTTGTGACCAGCGCCGCCCTCGCCGGCATGGCCGGTGCGCTGTTCGGCCTCAACTTCTCCACCTTTGCCGCCAGCAAGTTCAAGTTTGACACCTCCATCAACATTCTGGTCTTTGTCGTACTGGGCGGCATCGGCAACATGACCGGCAGCATCATCGCCGCTACAGCCCTGACCATTCTGCCCGAAGTGCTTCGTGCCTTCAGCACCTACCGCATGCTGGTGTACGCCATCGTTCTGATCGCGGTCATGCTGCTGACCAACAACCGTCAGGTAAAGAGCTGGGTCGGCGTCATGAAAGAAAAATCCCGTCTCCTTTTTAACAAAACACCCCATCAGCAGAAAGGAAAGGAGGCGCATGGGAAATGAAACTGAACAGTGACGTAAAAATGGTCCCCGTTCCCAGCCATTCCATCATTCCCGAACGTGACTCCGGCAAACCCGTTGTGCTGGAAGCCAACCATCTGGGCATCCAGTTTGGCGGTCTGAAAGCCGTGGATGACTTTAACCTGACCATCGGCTGCACCGAAATTGCCGGTCTGATCGGTCCCAACGGCGCCGGCAAAACCACCGTATTCAACCTGCTGACCAAGGTGTATCAGCCCACCACCGGCACTGTGCTGCTGGACGGTAAAGACACCGCCGGCATGAGCGTTGTGGATGCCAACCGTTTGGGCATTGCCCGTACCTTTCAGAATATCCGTCTGTTTGACAAAATGACCGTGGAAGACAATATCCGCATCGGTCTGCACAATCAGATCCGCTACGGTATGCTGCCCGGCATACTGCGTTTGCCCTCTTATTGGCAGGGCGAAAAAAAGCAGCACGCGCGTGCCATGGAGCTGCTGCACATTTTCAATATGGAAGACCTGGCCGATGTGCGCGCCGGCAGCCTGCCCTACGGTGCCCAGCGCCGTCTGGAGATCCTGCGCGCTTTGGCCACCAATCCCAAGCTGCTGCTGCTCGATGAGCCCGCAGCCGGCATGAACCCCACCGAAACCGAAGAGCTGATGCGCACCATCGCCCGCATCCGCGATGAATTCCAGATCGCCATCCTGCTCATTGAGCATGATATGAGCCTGGTCATGGGCGTTTGCGAAGGCATCTGCGTGCTGAACTTCGGCCGTGTCATCGCCAAGGGTACTGCCGAGCAGATTCAGAACGACCCTGTGGTTATCGAAGCCTATCTTGGCAAACAGCAGGAGGAAGCAGAATGAGCAACAAAACACCGCTGCTGTCCGCAACGGATTTGCATGTTTCCTATGGCTCCATCAAAGCCATTCGCGGAATCAGCTTTGACGTTTACGAGCATGAGATCGTGACCCTGATCGGTGCCAACGGCGCCGGCAAATCCACCACGCTGAACACCGTCTGCGGTCTGCTCAAGCCCACATCCGGCAGCATCACCTTTGACGGAAAAGACATTGGTCATGTGCCTGCTCACAAAATGGTTGAGCTGGGCATGAGCCTTTGCCCCGAAGGGCGCCGCATTTTTCAGCAGCTGACTGTACGTGAAAACCTGGAGATGGGCGGTTTCAGCCGTCCGGCCTCGGAGATTCCCGCCTCCATTGAAGAAATGTTTGCCCGTTTCCCTCGCCTGAAGGAAAGAGAAAAGCAGATTGCCGGTACCCTGAGCGGCGGCGAACAGCAGATGCTGGCCATGGCACGCGCCTTGATGAGCCACCCCAAGCTGCTGATGCTGGATGAGCCCAGCATGGGTCTGGCACCCATTCTGGTTGCGCAGATCTTTGACATCATCCGTGAGCTGCACGAAGCAGGCACCACTATTCTGCTGGTCGAACAGAACGCGCGCATGGCGCTTTCCGTCGCCCACCGTGCCTACGTTCTGGAAACCGGCCGCATCTCCGTCTCCGGCAGTGCTGCCGATCTTCTGCACGATGACAGCGTGCGCAAGGCCTATCTGGGCAGCTGATTTCCCCCACATCCATAAACGTCGGGTTTTCCCCCGGCGTTTTTTCATTGACATCTTTTCCGCTCTACTGTATGATGATTTTACATCCTTGATACAGGAGAAACAGCATCATGAAAAAACAGTTCGTTTGGATCATGACCGATTCCACACGTTATGATATGCTGGGCTGCTATGGCTTCCCCGATATGAAAACCCCCGCTTTGGACGCTATGGCGGCTCAAGGCACGCGTTTTGAGCGCGCTTATACCACGCAGCCCGTCTGCGGTCCGGCCCGTTCCTGCCTGTTTACGGGCCTTTTTCCGCATGAGAATGGCATTATCGGCAACTGTATCGCCCTGAGCGCTGATGTTCGCACTCTCGGACAGCGGTTAAGCGAATGCGGCATCGAATGCGGCTATATCGGCAAGTATCATCTGGATGGCGGCGACTATTTTGGCAACGGTGTCTGCCCCGAAGGGTGGAATGAGCGTTACTGGTACGACATGAAATGCTATCTGAACGAGCTGCCGGACGATGAGACCCGGCGTCTATCACGCTGCAAAAAAACATCCATGGAGGGAGACGGCATTGACGCATCCTTCACCTACGGTCACCGTGTGGCGGACCGTGCAATGAAATTCATCGAAGAATATGCCGGACAGGACTTCTTTTTGACCGTCTCCTTTGATGAACCGCACGGACCTTCCCTCTGTCCTAAGGAATATGCTGAAATGTACCAAGATTACCTGCTTCCGGATACCCCTGCTTATCATGATACTTTAGAGCATAAGCCATTATATCAGCACCTTTGGGCAGCTCAGGCTCGCCCTGAAAAAGCCCGCAGAGCCCCGGAATTCTTAGCCTGTAACAGTTATATAGACAGCGAAATCGGCCGTGTGATCGATCAGGTGCACGCTCTGCTGCCCGACGCGGTGATCCTGTTTACTTCCGATCACGGCGAATTCTGCGGTGCTCACGGCTTTGACCACAAAGGTCCGGCCGTCTATGATGAGGCTGCGCGCGTGCCACTAATTTTTGAAGGGCCCGGTATCTGTACCGGCCGTGTGCTGCCGCATACCGTCTCCCTCGCCGATCTGCCCGCGACCGTATTGGATTATATGGGGCTTCGTATCCCCAACGCATTTAGCGGTCATAGCCTGCTGCCTGTACTGCAGGGCGGCGACCAGGATGAAGACGCACACGCCTTTATTGAATTCAACCGCTATGAGCGCGATCATGACGGTTTCGGCGGCCTGCAGCTGATGCGCGGCGTCATTACCGACCGCTATAAGCTGGCTCTGCACCTGACAGATACCGATGAGCTGTATGACATCGAAAACGATCCCTATAACCTGCACAATCTGATTGACGATGAAGCCTATGCCGCCGTGCGCAATGAACTGCATGACCGCGTGCTGACCTGGATGAACGAGACCCGAGACCCTTACCGCGGCTATCAGTGGAAGTGCCGTCCCTGGCGCGTCGACTATGCGCCGGATTGGGATGTGGACGGCTGGACACGTCAGTATGACAGTGACCCGGGTGAATACCGCCAGCGGGATTATGACACCGGTTTGACCATGCAGGAAGCCTCGCGGTTCAAGAAAAAGTAATCCAAGTATTCAAAATCGCGAATACCGAAGCTGAACACTGCCATTCATGGGTTTGCAAAATGTAAGCTGCTCTGTTGCGAATCATCACAACAGAGCAGCTTTTTATATACTGTTCGACTCGTCAGAATGGAGTACGCGGATTTCCTGACCCTTTTGAATCGTTCCCTCTTTCAGCACAATTGCGAAAACACCCTCTCTGGGCATAACGCAATCACCGACCTGCTTTCGGATGGCGCAATCCTGATGACATTCTTTGCCGATCTGGGTAATTTCGAGGATCGTATCGCCAACCATGAGTCGTGTTCCGATAGGAAGTGCCGCCACTTCGATTCCTTCTGTGAGGATGTTTTCAGCGAAGGCACCGATCGGAATGTTGGGAAATACCGCTTTCATCTTGTCCACGCTTTCAGAGGCCAGCATACTGATCTGCCGATGCCAGTCTCCGGCATGGGCATCACCCAGAATGCCATGTCTTTGCTTCACCTCAATAAAATCCACGGGGTGTTTCATTTCTCCTTTTTTCTCACTGATACACACTGCAACAACCGAAGCCATTTCTTTCACTCCCTATCAAAAATTTAATTCGTTCATCCGCCGCCGAAAACATGATACAGCTGATATTACGCTGCGATTCATTGTTGATACAGCCGCATCAACATACAATCTCCGCGAACCCCCTCTTTAATCCTATCGTGTTGATAGGATTATTTTATCACATATTCCTATCTTGTCAATAGGAATCAAGTCAAAGTATTGAAATTCTATTTTCCCTACAGTATAATAGGATTATGAAAACAAAGGAGAATGGCGTATGGTCTCAACCAAAGGAAGATATGCATTAAGAGTGGTGCTTGACCTGGCAGAACATAACAGCGGCGAATATGTGCCACTCAGTGAAATATCAAGTCGTCAGGAAGTTTCGATGAAATATCTTGAAATCATCGTAAAAGCCTTGGTGCAGAGTAACCTTCTGGAAGGACAACGAGGAAAAGGCGGCGGTTATCGGCTGACACGTCCGCTGAATGCATACATCGTCGGAGAGATCCTTGAGCTGACGGAAGGGACATTGGCAACCGTGGCCTGTTTGAATGACGGTGCAAAACCCTGTCCGCGGGAAAAGAAGTGTAAAACACTGGTGATGTGGAAAAAATATGATTCGATGGTGCATGATTTCTTTTATAACATCACCATTGAGGATCTTATGAACGGAAATCTATAAACAAGGAAAAGGCGTGACCAAAGTCACGCCTTCCTTTGTTTCAAGGTATAAAGCTTTCAGATCCGCTTAGTTGGCAGGAGCAAAGAAGCTGATCTGGGTGGCACCCGCGGCGGCCTCAGCACTCAGCAGGCTGATCGGCACGGTCTCGAAGTGCAGGTTGCCGAAGTGGCCGGTGTAGCCGCCTTCGGTCACGAAGGACAGATCGATGACGAAGAAGTCCTTGCTGGTCTTGTCGACATCCACGGTCTTGCTGATCTCGATGACAGCGCCGTTTACGATGCCGGCTTCGCCCGCGTAGTTCTCGCCCTTTTCGCCGGTCAGGGCGTCGATGGCGTAGAGCTCGGTCACCTTTTCACCGGTCACGTTGTAGATGGTGTAGGTGCAGGTGGTCTTGGGGGCGAAGAAGGTGATCTGGGTGGCACCCGCGGCGGCCTCAGCGCTGATCAGGCTGATCGGCACGGTCTCGAAGTGCAGGTTGCCGAAATGGCCGGTGTAGCCGCCTTCGGTCACGAAGGTCAGATCGATGACGAAGAAGTCCTTGCTGGTCTTGTCAGCATCCACGGTCTTGCTGATCTCGATGACAGCGCCGTTTTCGATGCCGGCTTCGCCCGCGTAGTTCTCGCCCTTTTCGCCGGTCAGGGCGTCGATGGCGTACAACTCGGTGACCTTTTCGCCGGTCACGTTGTAGATGGTGTAGGTACAGGTGGCCTGTTCGGCAGCTTCAGCAAAGCTGACGGCGGAAACAGCCAGCAGCACCAGAGTCAGAAGAATCGCCAGAGTCTTTTTCATGGGAATCTCCTCCTTAATATTTTGATATACATCATTGTAGTCATTGGCAGATGATTAGTCAACAATAACTCATCTGTTGCGAATATGAATCATCAAAAACCCCGTCCTGTCGGACGGGGTTAAAAGCAGTATGATCAATCGATGTTGTTGACCTTGTCGAGCATCTCCTTGACGATGGCGGCAATACGCTCGGGAGCAGCTTCCAGCGTTGCATCCTCGCGGAAGGACTTGTCACGGGCGGAAACCTCCACAGCACCGCGGCCCAGCGTTTTGGGGCTGACGACCACACGTACGGGCACACCCAGCAGATCGGCATCGGAGAACATGACACCGGCGCTGACCGCACGGTCATCATACAGCACTTCCACGCCCATCTTCTGCAGCGTTTCATACAGCTTGTCGGCGGCTTCCTTCACCTCGGGCTTGTCGGGACGCATGGCGCACAGATGCACCTGCCAGGGAGCGATGGTGATGGGCCAGATAGGACCGTAATCGTCATGGCGCACTTCGCAGACAGAAGCGCACAGACGGCCGATGCCGATGCCGTAGCAGCCCATGATGACATCCTTCAGACTGCCGTCGCGGCTCTGAAACTGCAGACCCATGGAATGGGAGTACTTGGTGCCCAGCTGGAAGATGTTGCCGACCTCGATGCCGCGGCTGATGTTGATGGTCTTTTTGCCGCAGCAGGGGCAAATAGCACCGGCATAGGTCTTGGCCACATCGCAGTAGGCATCCACCTTGACATCACGGCCGGGCTTGAAGCCGGTGCAGTGATAGCCTTCTTCGTTGGCGCCGATGACCATGTTATCGGCACCCTCGATGGACTTGTCAAACAGCACACGGGCCTTGGTATTCAGGTTGACGGGGCCGATGAAGCCCTTGACGATGCCGGATTCCGCCGTGATCTCGGTCGCGGGATGGATCTCGCAGCCCACCAGGTTGCGCAGCTTGGTCTCGTTGACTTCCAGATCGCCTCGGACAAACACGATGATGTATTTATCCGTCAGGTTCTCCTGATACACCACAGCCTTGCAGGTGTTTTCGGGCTTGACGCCCAGGAAAGCACTGACCTCTTCGATGGTCTTCTGATCGGGGGTAGCCACCTTGGTAAGGGGCTGCTCGCCGATGGGTTCGTTGGTGACCACGCAGTCAGCCGCTTCCATGTTGGAGCGGTAGCCGCACTCGGGGCAGGTGACGATGGTATCCTCACCGATGTCGGTCAGCAGCATGAACTCATGGGAAATGCTGCCGCCCATCATGCCGGAGTCGGACTTGACGGCAATGACCTCGGGCACGCCGCAGCGGGCGTAAATACGCTCGTAGGCGCGGTAAGCACGGTCATAATACTTTTCCAGATCCTCCTGAGAGGTATGGAAGGAGTAGCCGTCCTTCATGGTAAATTCACGCACACGGATCAGACCGCCGCGGGCACGGGGCTCATCACGGAACTTGGTCTGGAACTGATAGATCATAAAAGGATAAGTGCTTTCGGGCTTGGCGGTACCGCGTACCAGATGTACGGACGCCTCTTCATGCGTCATGCCCAGCACCATATCATTGCCGCCGCGATCCTTGAAGCGGGCCATCTCACTGCCGATCTTTTCATAACGGCCAGACTCGCGCCAGATATCGGCGCTCATGACGACCGGGAACAGTACTTCCTGACCGTCGATGGCATCCATTTCCTCACGGATGATCTGCTCGATCTTGCGCACGATGCGGCGGGCGGGCATGGTCAAAGTATAAATACCGTTGGCAACCTGTTTCATATAGCCGCCGCGGATCATCAGGATCTGGCTGGCGATCTGGCAATCGGCGGGCGTTTCACGGAAACGGTCACCGACCATGTTGGCAATCTTCATAACGTTCCTCCCTGAAAACAATATCGGTTTATTATAGCACTCCCCCGAATCAATTGCAATTATTCGGCGGCGAGCTTTTCGTAATAGCGGGCAAAATATGTCTGAATCTGCGCATCATTCAGTTTGAAATACTGTTTGGTATACTTAATTACCATTTCCGGACGCTTTTCCGCACAGGTACGCATCGCCTTGACCAGGGATTCCCAGTAATGCATGTTGTCGTTGGTCCAGCGTTTCAGTTGAAACGGCATCAACGGCTCCATCCGGTCATGCCATTCATCAATGCCTGCAACCACCCGCGAGGGCATGAAGCAATCCGCCAGCATGTTGCCCAGAATGGTCAGGAACATATCCTTCATCTGCGGCACCTTCATCAGTGCCACAAAGGGCACATGATCGGTCATGTAGGACAGACTATGGTCGATGCTCAGTGTATACAGCCAGAACGCGGATTTGGAATCGTACTCGTCCATGGCCTTGTCCAGATCATAGAGAACCCACGTCCACTTGCCGTCCGGCACACGATAGAAGCGGGTGTTGCTCAGATCGCGGTTGCCGCTGCACATCATGAACGCCACATATTCAAAGTAGCTCTGCACATCCATCCGGTCGAGAACATACTGCAGGTTATCACCTTTGTTGAGGTCGTTGCGCTTCATGAAGCGGCTCAGCGCTTTATAATCGGCATTGCTGCCGTTGCGCACCCAGTCGCCCGTCTCGCACAGCAGATCGATATGATCGATGACTGTTTCATCCTCAATGCCCAGATGCTGCGCCACAAACCATTTGTTGATGCGCTCACGGAGGTTATACTGGCCGTACATCTGACCATTCAGATACACCAGCACCGGCTGAGCGGCGGAGGTCAGCAGGCTCGTGCTTCCTTCGGCCAAGGTGGACAGGTACGCATCCCGGAAGCGGGTGCTGATGGGACCTTCGCTGCCGGCAGCACGCAGATTGAGCGACTTGTAGCGGTCAAAGCTGCGGTTTTCGAAGGGATTGAAATAAAAGAACTCTTCCGTGCCGTACGATTTGCGCGCCACAAGCTGAAACGCCTTCTGCTTGGAGCCTCTGGAGGAGTCTCCCTGAATGCCGAAACCACAGTACTGGTTGAGCTCACATCCGCCATCGACATTGAAATACTCAAAGTTAGCCGGATATTCCCAGTTCTTTTTATAGTTTTTTTCGCCGCCGGAGGAACCTGTGATCACGCCGTCTGTAGCATTATACAGATAAAAATCATCGATGATGAGGCATACGACCGGCGTTTTGATGTCCAGTCCCAGCACATAGGTGGCGCAGGCGACATCGCTGCAAAGCTCTCCCTCGGCAAAAGCCGCCGCACTGAAGGCGGTGGTTTTGGTAAAGGTCAGCGGACCGGTATACTCCGCGGAAGAAGATGTCGGCTTGCAGCCATCGGTCGTATAACGAACGGTGATTCCCTCGGGCGCCGATACTGCCACCGTCACAGAAGCAGCATCATACACGCCGCCCATCAGGGACAGTACGGGGGCTTCCAGCTTATCCGCGTAAGCGACGCCGTTGGCTTTACCCATCGTCTTGGAGGAAAAATACCCCCACGTTTCGCCGTCCTTGCCAAGACCCCAGCTGATATTGGCATACTGCCAGGGCAAACGGACAAAGTCCACCAGTTCGCCCTTGCTGTTCCACAGGGTCAGGATCGCGCCCTGTGCCGGCAGGCCGAAGCCTGTATTGGCATTCTTATTGAGATCGTTGTCCGTGCAGTAGATGGAGCGGTACGCCCCCTTGGCCAGCGATTCGCTCGGCAGCGCATAGCTTTTGCTGCCTGCCATTCCCAGACGCATCGTCCAGCCCTTGAGCGAGACCTTTTTGCCGGTGTTGGTCAGTTCAAAATAATCATAGCCCTGCGTAGCCTTGTAAGGGGCGGCTGAAGTCAGCACCTCGTTGAAGCAGGGGCCTTCGGCTGTGGGAAATTTCTCTCCCTCTGAAAGAAAGCGGTTTTCCATACCCGGGGTCGGCAGCCAGGTCAACGTGTATTCACCGTCGATCAAGGCCCATGTAACGTCCTTTGGCTGCGCCTCAAAGCGAGTGGAAGCGATCAGCACATCCTACCGAAACAGATAAACGGATTCGCCGGAGGCACTGAGTCCAAAGGCTTCTTCGGGAATGGGCACCAGCAGATAACCCCCTGCCGGCACAGTCATCCCATCCAGCGGCAGCGCTTTTTTGGCAGTCTTGCTGTCAGACAGCTTCCAGCCATCCAGCTGAACACTTTCACTGCCGTTGTTGTACAGCTCTACCCAGTCGGGTGTGCCGCCGTTTTCGTCAAAGTAGGTGCAGTGGTTGGACGCCCCCACCTCGCTGATCAGTATCTCCCCCTGCGCCGAGGCGGCAAGGAGCAGAAGCATCAGCATCAGCAAAGGCAGACAGAATCGCTTCATATCTCCTCCGTCAGTGTGTCGCATGCGCTGCCGCCAGCAGACCGCCAGCCAGCGCAAATTGAATATTGAAGCCACCGCAATCACCATCCACATTGAGGATCTCACCGCAGGCATACAAGCCCGGACAATGGCGGCATTCCATGGTATGCGGATCAAAATCGCGGCAATCCACACCGCCCGCGGTGACCTGTGCCTGGTCAAAGCCGCGTGTCCCCGTCACTTTGAGCGGATAGGCGCACAGCATGCGGGGCAGCAGCTCCATGGGCACCGTATTCAGCTTTTCCCGAAGGACCCGCGGAAGCGCTCCCAGCAGCAGGTTTTCACTGCCCAGCCGCTGCAGGCGGCGCTGCAGCGCGCGACGAACCGTTTCCTCATGAACTTTGGGTGAGGCAGGTGCCTGCCTTTCCATGACCGCAGGGATAAGCCCCATGGCCGGACTGAAATCCAAATACAGGATTGGTATCTTTCCCTGCCTCAAAAGCATTTCTGCCGTACGGCCAAGCTGCATGGCACACACACCGCTGATACCGTAATCGGCAAACAACACCTCACCTGCAGTGCGTTCCACCGGTGTCTTTCCATCACAGAGCGTCAGCACGGCAAATAGACGCAGACCGGACAGCCCTTTGATGGGGGCTTTTTCGGTTTCGAGCGGCATCAGAGCGGGTGCCTGCGGCACAAGGCGGCAGTCCAGGGCTGTCAGCAGTCCGGTGGCGTCAGTGCCGCCCAGTTTGGGGGCAGCGCTGCCGCCGCAGCATACGATCACCTTGTCCGCCGTAAACGATCCCTGTGAGGTCTGCAGCAGAAAGTCCTGATCTTTTTTGCGGATCGCGCTGACTGTGCAGCCTGTACGGATCGTCACACCGTTCTTTTCCAGATGGAAACGCATCACATCCAGCACAGCCGCTGCCTGATTGCAGGCAGGATACACGCGGCCGCTTTCCTCCGCACGGCAGGGCAGACCAAGCGTTTCCAGAAAGTGCAGTACTTCTTCCACCGGCAGCGCTTTGAGCGTTTCAAGGGCAAAACCGCTATCGCCAAAGTATACAGGCTTTCCGGTATTGGCCAGATTGCAGCGGCCGTTGCCCGTTGCCAACAGTTTTTTGCCCACGCGGTCGTTTTTTTCAAATACCGTCACTTGCGCTCCGCTTTGCGCGGATGCGACAGCGGCGGCGAGGCCCGAAACCCCGCCGCCGATAATGGAAATGTTAACGTGTTTCATCACTTGAAGGTGTAGCCGAAGCCCGTCAGCAGAGACACCGCGTTGTTGTACGCGTAGGTGATGGCCGTCTGGTGATCCTTATCCACATGAGCAGGATTCTCCTTGGTGCCGTGCGTCATGCTGTTGACGAAGTGGATACAGAACTGACCGTAGAAATCGTTATCGTCAATCGTATCGCCTTCGGGATAGTTATGCGGGCAACCATACATGGAGCCACAGTAGGAATGAGTACCGATGGTCACCAGCACCGCACGGCGCTGATACAGGTTCTTGTCGTAAATGTCCTGCGCAACCTTCACGTTATAGACTCTGCACATCTTGGCCGTATCCGCCGCAGTCAGCGGCTCAACGTCGGCATGGTTGCCGCCGCTCCAACGCTTGATCTTCCAGCTGATACCGGTCTTGACGTCGGTCACCACCGCAACATAGCCCTTCTTGAAGATGGACTGAATATCGCTCTTGAACCAGTCTTTCAGTTCGGGAGTATACAGTGTGGTGGTGCCGGGGCCGGCGCCGTTGTCATAATAGCCGGTCTCGACAGTGCCGTACAGGGCGTGCTGTGTCTTGCTGCCGGCCACACCATCGACATACAGACCTTCAGCGGTCTGGAAAGCGATGACGGCGCTCTTGGTGGCAGTATCGTAGGTGCCATAGGTGTATGTGCCGGCCTTGAGGTAGCCCTTTTCAACCAGCTTGGCCTGCAGCGTCTGCACGGCGGTGCCGGTAGCGCCCATGGACAGGGACACATAGGTCGCCTCGGGCTTGGCATCGGGGTCGCCGGTCTTGACGTACATTTCAGCCTGCGTCTTGGTCAGGATGCGCACCAGGTCGCTGCGGACCCAGCCGACAGCGCTGCCGACCTTGACCTTGAGCCAGGTGTACTCCACCTTGTTCTGCACAGCCTTGGCCGTCTCGCCCTGCAGGGTCAGCACGGTGCCTCCGGCATAGATAACAGACACTTCGCTGCCGGCGGGGGCAGAACGCAGCACCACTTTTTCGATGTTGGTCAGCGCCGTGCTGCTCATATCCGCCAGGTTGGGGGTGGGAGAAGCAGTAGGCACCGGCGTGGCGGTGGGCAGGCTGTTGAGGTAGGCGATATACTCGGCATCCGTCATCACTTTGACGCAGGAGCCGAGGATATAGGCGTCAACGCCTTCAAACTTGATCTTGTACCACTTTTTGCTGCCGACCGTTGTGATATCGCTGTACTGGAAGACAGCGCCCAGCTTGGCCTGACCATAGTAGCCGGCATCGGTGCTGGCAGCCTGACGGATGTAAACCTTGTCCAGAGTCGTCTGGATCATGTTCACCGCCTTGGGAACGGGCGTGGGCGTGGGAGCGGGCGGAATGATGATGCCGTTCTTTTCGTACGCCTCGATCTGTTCGGGCGTCATGACGGATACATAGTTGCCGTGGATGTAGCCCTTATTGCCTTCATATTCCACGTTGTACCAGATGACGCTGCCGTTTTTGACCGCCTTGCCCACGATTTTGAGCACGGTGTTGGCATTGGGCACCTGACCGTACACGCCGGCGGTACCGGAGGCGGACTTGCGGACATAGACCTTATCGGCCGTGGTGTACACATAGCCGCTGCTGACCAGCGGATCGTCACCGCCGCCGGTGTTGCCCTTGGCATCGCACTCAACGGCAAACTTGGCCATCACATAGCCGGTCTTTCCAAGGTAATAAACGTTGTACCACTTTTCACCCTTGACCTCGGTAACGCCCAGCAGCTGCATGATGGAGCCCTTGCCGTACTGACCCAACTGTTTGGAATCGGTACTGGTGCTCTTGCGCAGGTTGACGCTGTCATAGGTCAGCTTGATATAGCCGGCGCCGGGAACGGCGGTGATGGGAGCGGGAGTCTGCCCCTCCTTGCTGGTGATCTTCGCGCAGGAGCCCAGCACATAGCCGTATGCGTTGGCCGCGGCGCTGTAGACGTAATACCACAGTTCCTTATTGATCGTTTCGGTGGAGTAGTAAGGCAGCACGGTGCCCTTTTCCACCTGGATCACCACGTTGTTGACACCGGTCTGCGCCGCCCTGCGGATGTTGGTCTTGCCGTCGGGCGTGATCTCGATATAGCCCTTCACGTTGCCGGGGGTGCCGGGCACAGGAGAGGGCGTGGGCGTGATGTTGTTGGTCAGAATGGTCACGCAGTAATCCACGATATAGCCGTACTGGTTGCTGGAGGAGTCAAAGCACAGATACCAAGTGTGGCTGCCGCTTTCCACCGCGCTGTAGTAGGGCAGCACAGTGCCCTGATTCAGCTTGGCAATAATGTTGGTGGAGGTCTCCGCCGCGCTGGAGCGCATGTTGGTCTTGCCGCTCAGCTTGATCTTCAGCGTGCCCATCTCGGTGCTGCCGGTGGGCACGGGGGTAGCGGGATCATTGCCGCCGTTCACAAAGGTAAGGGCAGCGGCGGGCGCGTAATAGCTGCCGCCGTTGACGGTGATCACATAATAGCGCACACCGCCGATGGCAGCGGTAGCGGAAACAAAATACGCCTGATTGGTCGCCAGCAGACCCTGCGAGGTCAGCGTGCCGCCGGAATAGGTGTAATAGTTGGTGCCGGCCGCGGCCGTGACATAGTTGCTGTCCGTTACAGAAGACGGAGGCGTGGTGGACGGGATCTCGGCGGAAGGAGGCACCGTCGCGGTGCCGCCGTTGCCGCCTTTGGCCTGCCAGGCCGCGACTTCACCGGCGCTCATGATGGTGATGAACTGCGACTGAACATAGCCGTAGTACTCACGGTCGAGCGCCTTGGGAATATTGGTCTTTACATAATAGTACGGCTGCGTACCATAGGCGGTGGACTGGTACAGCTCGCACACCCAGTTGAGCGGCAGCAGGGCATAATTGTCCTCGCGGCTCATCTGCTTGCGCAGGCGGACTTTGTCCAGATTGATATAGCCATAGCCGATGGGCTCTTCTGCCATCGCCGCCGGCATCAGCGGCAGCATCATTGCCAGCACCAGCAGCAGGCTGACAAGCCTTGCCAGCATGGAGTTTATACGAGTATCAGTATGCTTCATACGGTCATCTCCCCGGTATTCATAAGAAATCGGTCGCTTCTATTTTATTACGCATTTATTACAAAGTCAAGCATGAATTGTAACAATATCGACCGGCCGAGTATAATCCAACACATTTATTATAACCGCAAAGCCGTCAAAACACAAGCTTTTCTTTGCTGTTCCTTGCCTCAAAACGGTGCATCTGAATAAATAAGAAGAAATCTGTCCCGTGAGGCCTCCTCATGATAGCACACTGCCGCCGTTTTTCGCATGGCCTTACATGGCCCTGCATGGCCCCAGCGCTGTTCCCCATCCTTGCGAAGAAGAGCGGAATATGATAAAATAAGGGGAATAAAAGAAAGGAGGCCGCCTGTGGAACCTCTTCAGTCCTCATCCCGCTTGTTTCGTCCCCGCCTGAAGCGCCCGGGCTTTGCCGCCTCCGTGCTGGTCAATGCCCTGCGCCTGCTTGTACTGCTCATTGCCATGCTGGGGCTTGCCGCCCTGGGCGCTGTCGCCGGCATTGCCCGTGCCTATGTGGATACCGCTCCTTCCCTGGACCTGACGCTGATTGACGATCAGGCACAGACCTCCTTCATCTATGATTCCGAAGGCAACCTGATCACCGATTACAAGGGCACGCAGAACCGTGTGATGATCCCCATCAACCAGATGCCCGCCAACCTTCAGCATGCCTTTGTGGCCGTGGAGGACGCGCGTTTTTACACCCACAACGGCGTGGACATCAAGCGCATCATCGGCGCCTTCCTGACCAACTTTTCCTCCGGCTCACAGCAGGGCGGCAGCACCATCACGCAGCAGCTGATCAAAAACACCATCCTCTCCAGCGAGCAAAGCTATAAGCGCAAGATTCAGGAAGCTTATCTGGCGATGCAGCTAGAAGGCCAATACAGCAAGGATCAGATCCTTGAAAGCTATCTCAACACCATTTACCTCGGTGAAAATTATTACGGCGTATACACCGCCGCGCACGGATATTTCGGCAAGGATCCCGCCAGCCTCACGCTTCGCGAATGCGCCATGCTAGCCGGTCTGTGCACCAACCCGTATTATTACAATCCCCGCCGCAATTTTTATACCCGCACCTCCGAAACCACCGATTATGCCGCCATTGCCAACAACCGCACCGATTACGCCCTGCGCATGATGTACGAAAACCAGTTCATCACGCACGAGGAATATATCGCCGCACTTGACCCCACCACCGCCAATGTGCTGCGCACCGATCCCGACAACGGTTCCCTGTACCCTTACACCTATTATGTCGAATATGCCATCAGCGATGTCATCCAGACGCTGCTCAAGCTCAACAATCTGGAAAACACCTCCTACAACCGCAACCTGATGGATAATGAGCTGCGCACCGGCGGCTACCATGTCTACCTGTGTCTGGATACCGGCATCCAGACCATCGTGGAAAACACGCTGTACAACTACAAGGATTACCCCTCCCTGCGTGACCCGGATGACCGCGTCTACCGCGCCCGCAATTCCGATGGCACCTATGACGACATCGTTCAGCCGCAGGCCGCCGCCGTGGTGCTGGATTACCGCACCGGCGAGCTGAAAGCCATTGTGGGCGGACGCACGCAGCCCACCAAGCGCAAGACGCTCAACCGCGCCAGCGATATGAACATGCCGGTCGGTTCGGCCATCAAGCCCATTGCCGTCTACGCCCCCGCCATTGAACTGAGCGGTCTGGGCGGCGGCGCCGCGCTGTATAACCTGCCGCTGCCCATCACCGGCTATCTGGACAGCAACCTCAAATAGAGCTGGCCCACCAACTATTCCAGCTCCAGCTACCGCGGTCCCGAAAGCCTGCGTACCGCTGTGACCCACAGTGACAACGTGCCTGCCGCCTACACATTGATGAACTATGTAGGGCTTGATAACAGTGCCAACTTCCTGCGTTTGCTGGGTGTCAGTAAAAGGCACATCAACAAAACGCCCTACGGCCTGTCGCTGGGCAGCTGCGGCGTTTCACCGGTTGAAATGGCCGTTGCCTACGGCGTCTTCGGCAACGGCGGTGTCTATCAGTCGCCGCTCACCTTCCTCGGCATTTCCGACAGCAGCGGCAACGTCATTTATGACGCCCACGCCAACCAGACGCGCTACCGGGTGTTCAGCCCCTCCACTGCCTGGCTGATGGTGGATGTCATGAAGGATGTTGTCAGCAGCGGCACCGCCAAAACCGCCAAGATCAGCGGACAGACCGTTGCCGGCAAGACGGGCACCAACAGCGATTCCAAGGGCGTGTTCTTCTCCGGCATGACCGGGTGGTATGTGGGCGCGGTATGGATCGGACACGATAACTACAAGCCGCTGTCCTCCAAGACCACGGGCGGCAACAGCTCCGCCAAGCTTTGGCAATCCTTCATGAGCGCCATTCACAAGCAAAAAGGGCTGTCCAACCGCGATATTCTGGAGGGTTCCGCCTCAGACTACGGTCTGGTCAGGGTGACCACCTGCAAGGTATCGGGTCAGTTGGCCACCGATGCCTGCCGCCATGACGAAATGGGCTATGGCACCGTTACGGATTACTGGCCCAAGGCCTCTGCCCCCACGGTTTCCTGCCAGATGCATCGCTCCATTCAGGTCTGCTCGCAAAGCGGACTGCTTGCCACGCGCTATTGCCCCTCCACTCAAACACGGGGCGTGATCACCATTCCCGTTGGACATCCGCTTTACCGTTTTATCGGCACGGAATACAACAGCGCATTGAAAAAATACCTCGGTTCATATGCCACCCTGGCACTGACGACCAACAACGCCACCAATGCCGCGCTGCTTTCCACCATTGCCTGCAGCGTGCATACCGGTACTTCCGCGCAGCAGACCGTTGATTCACGCACCGCTGCCCTGCTGCCCGATGCGCAGACGCTGCTCAATACCGCCCGCAATCAGCTCAACAGCATGAGCTCCGATGCTGCGGGACGTGCTGAGCTGCAAAGTGCTGTAACGGCTTTGGAAAATCTCCTTAGCGGCAGCCCGGCCTATGACTCACTGATTTCCGCCATGGCGCGCCTTACGCGCGCGATGGCCGCCGCGAAGTGACGCAAACAAATACAATGTTGGGGCGAGCACGCTTTCAGAGCCTGAAAGCATGGTCGCCCCAAACCCCACCCGGGAAAGGGCAATCTTCATAATGCAGCAAAACACCCTTGCCTTGATGAAGCCAGCTTTCATCACTGCAGGGGTGTTTCATGATATGAAATACTTTTCCTTTCTCGGAAGGGTGCAGGGGAACCATGCTTTCCGGCTTCGGAAAGCGTGGTTCCCCTGCAAAAAGCCTATCGTCAAGCGTTCCATTTTTCCAGCATCATGCGGTCGATGGCCTCAAAATCGCTGGTATGCAGATATTCCGCCATTTCGGGATGCCACTTCAGCCCCTCGGGCGCCGTCTTTTCATCCAGACTGATGGAAGCCAGCATGCAGCCCGAGGCACGGATGGCGGCAATGTTCTCCGCCGAGAAATTCGCCGTATAGGAAAAGCACTTTGCGGGATAATCGGGCACAGAAGCCAGCGCTTCCGCCGTAAAATTCTTGGGCTTGTCAATAAAACGCGCATCGGGATCGATCTTGAGGATATCCAGAATGGTCTGCGCTCCCGCGCCGTTTGTCGCATAGATCACACGGCCGCGCATGCCGAAGTCACGAACACGGCGAGCCACATCACAGGCGTGCAGACTGCCTTCTTTCAGGTCGATATTGACGATCATGCCCGTATTATACGCCAGGTCGAGGATCTGATCCAGCGTGGGCACATACTGCACCCCGGCAGGGTCATTGGGCGCCAGAATGACGCCGAGAATGGTCTTGGAATCCGTCGTGCTGATCTCGTAGGAAACCTCTTCGCCCTTTTCGTTGTAGCCCACCACGATGGGGTCATGGTTGGCCACCATCACGCCGTCGCTGGTCGTGCGCACATCGGTCTCGATCAGATCAGCACCCTTCCTGGCCGCCAGCAGGAACGCGGACAGCGTATTGGAATGCATATTCTCCGTTACAAAGCCCTGATGAGCAGAGGAGATCCAGGTCTTTTTCATGGTATAGCCTCTTTTCACATAACTGCCCGGTAAATCGCGCGGACAGCGTCTTCAAAATCGCTTTCTTCCACACCGACAATGATGTTCATTTCGCTGGAGCCCTGATCGAGCATACGGATGTTGACGCCCGCCTCCGCCAGCGCGGTAAACACGCGTGCAGCGGTACCTTTGGAATACGCCATGCCCTGACCCACAATGGCCAGCAGCGCCAGCTGATCCTACACCGCCAGCATGTCGGGCTTCAGTTCGTCCCGGATTTCCCGCAGCACTTCCTCCCGGCAGCCATTCAGATACTCCGTACGCAAAAACACGCTCATCGTATCAATGCCCGTGGGGCAGTGTTCAAAGGGAATGCCATGGGCGTTCAAAATGCTCAGCAGCCGGAAGGCAAAACCCACCTCGCCGTTCATCAGCGATTTTTCGATCTGAATGCTGGAAAAACCCGTACGTCCGGCCACGCCGGTCACCTTGCGGGGACGGCGTCCGCGGGGCAGCGCGGGAACGATCATCGTGCCCGCATCCTCGGGTGCATTGGTGTTGCGGATGTTGATGGCAATGCCCGCCCTGCGCACCGGAAAGACCGCTTCCTCGTGCAGCACCGTGGCGCCCATGTAGGAAAGCTCCCGCAGTTCCTGATAGCTGATAAAATCGATCACACGGGGAGAATCGACCACACGGGGATCGGCGCTCATCATGCCCGATACATCGGTCCAGTTTTCATACAGATCCGCTCTGACCGCCTCCGCCACAATGGAGCCCGTCAGGTCAGAGCCGCCGCGGGAAAAAGTGCGTACGCGTCCGTTTTCTTCCGCGCCGTAAAAGCCCGCCACCACGGCGTTTTCAAGGCCGTTCAGCCGGGCGGACAAAAGGAAGCGCGTCGTCTCGGCATCATACTGTCCGTTCTCGCTGAAACGGATCACCTCGGCCGGGTCCACAAACGCAAATCCCAGATAAGCCGCCAGAATGCCGCTGTTCAGATATTCGCCGCGGCTGGCCATGTATTCCTTGTCCGGTGCGGTCTTGAGGTGCTTGCGGATGACCTCCAGCTCCGCATCCAGCGGATAGGCTACGCCCAGATCATCAATGATGCTCTGGAATCGTTCCCTGACCGCCTGCAGTTCCGGTTCAAAATCACGGCCCACCGCTGCCGCCGCTTCGCAGCGATAGAGCATGTCCGTCACTTTGATATCATCCTTGGTGCGCTTGCCGGGGGCCGAAGCCACCGCAAAACGCCGTGCGGGATCCTTTTTGATAATCTCCGCCGCCTTGCGGATCTGTGCGGCATCCGCCAGGGAACTGCCGCCGAATTTGACTACAATCGTCTGCATATCGTTAATCCTTTTTCAAAAATGCCTCGATCACAGAGGCGTGCATCAGCACGCCGTATACCGCTGCTTTGGAATCCGGCAAAAAGCGAGCCGAATGCAGCGGCTCCTCACCGCCCACGCCCAGATGATAGAAGCATCCCGGGGCCTTCATCTGATAATACCCGAAATCCTCGGTCGTCATCGTCGGTGTGTCGATACGAATGGTCTTTTCCGCTCCGAAGACACGCTGCGCCGTCTTTTCCGCCAGTGCCGTCGTGCTGTCCTCATTCACGATACCGGGATATCCCTCGGTGATACGCACCGTGATGCGTGTCCCCGTTTTGATTTCTGTTTCCGTTGCGGCGTCATGAATGGCGGCCTGTATCCGCCTGCGCGTGTCCGGTCCCAGTGTGCGCAGGATGCAGTTCAATTCCGCCTGCCCCGCCACGATATTGCGCGCCGTTCCGGCGCTCATCTGACCCACAGTGCAGACAAAACCATCCTCGGGGAATTTTTCGGGCAGTTCCTTCAGCCGTGCCGCCAGCAAAGCCGCCGCGTACAGGGCGTCAATGCCGTTTTGAGGCGTAGCGCCATGACAGCTTTTTCCCTGTACGGATATATCGGGTTTATCCGCCGCGGCATAAAACTTGCCATAGCGGATACCAACCGTGCCCAGCGGCAGGTCGGGGCAGACATGTGCCCCGAATACCGCATCTGCGCCGTCCATACATCCCGCGGCGATCATGCGCTATGCCCCGCCGTCTTCTTCTTCATCCGGCTGGAACAGAAAGCGTACCGTTCCGCAAAGGCGATCTCTCCGCTCCGAAAGCAGCCGCGCCGCTCCAAGTGCCGCGGTCACATGGATATCATGACCGCAGGCATGCATGATGCCCTCGTTTTGAGAGGCAAATGCCGCGCCTGTTTCCTCACGAATGGGCAGGGCATCCATATCGGCCCGCAGGCACACGGTCCGGCCCGCCTGCGTCCCTTCCATCACGCCCATCACACCGGTTTCGGTCAGGCGGACGGTTCGGATGCCGCAGTTTTGCAATTGCCGTTCGATCAACCGCGCCGTTTCAAACTCACGGTTGCCCCTCTCCGGGCAGCGGTGCAGCCGCTCCCGCAGGGCGGCCAACTCTTTTTCAAGGGTCCATGCCCTTTCAGTCAGCTCCATTTTCTGTCCTCAGACGGTTCACAAAACGTTCCAGCCGGTCCATGCCTTCCCGCAGGGCCGCCATCTCATAGCAATAGGTCAGGCGGATATGCCCCTCTGTGCCGAAAAAAACACCGGGGGTGGCGGCCAGCCCTTCCTCCTGTATCATTCTGCGGCAGAACGTCTCGCTTGTCAAGCCCAGGCCGCTGATATCGGGAAAAAGATAAAACGCCCCTTTGTTTTGGGGAGCCTGAAGCCCCATTTGACTGAGTCTTGAAAGCATATACGCACGCCTCTGGGCATAGGTCTGCCGCATGACCGAAACATCGCTGTTCAGCGCGGCTATGCAGGCCCGCTGGAAGGGGGCGGGAGCGGACACCACCGTGTACTGATGGATGAGCTCCAACCGCTCCTTCACCTCCGCCGGGGCGATCAGATAGCCCACACGGAAGCCCGTCATGGCGTAAGGCTTGGAAAAGCTCTGCACCAGCAGCGTTTGCCCCCGCATCTCGGCAAAATCAGCAAAGCTCGGGGCTTTGCCCTCATAGCACAATGGACGGTACACATCATCACAGATGACAAACACAGGTTTGCCGCTGACCGCCTCCCGCACCGCTTCCAGACTTTGTACCGTATAGACCGTGCCGGTAGGGTTGTTAGGAGTGTTAAGCAGAATGGCCTTGGTCTTATCGTTCATCAAAGCCTTCAGGTGCTCCCCGTTGATCTGAAAACCATCCTCTTTGGTGCTGTACTCCACCGGTACCGCGCGCGCCATGCGCACGATCTCGGCATACAATACAAAGGCGGGCGATGGAATGATCACCTCATCGCCCGGGTTGAGGATACCAAACAGCGCCGTAAACAGCGCCCCCGTAGCACCCGCTGTCACAATGATCTCATCGGGACTGCACTCAAAGCTGTTCTCCCTTTTTTCAAAGGCGGCAATGGCCTCCAGCAGCGGACGGATACCGTTGTTGGGGATATAGTGCGTCTCCCCCGCCGCAAGTGCCTCCGTCACGGCAGCCGTTACGGCCTCGGGCGGGGCAAAGTCCGGCTCTCCCAGGGTCAGCGCCACGCAGCCCGGGGTCGCCGCCGCCAGACGGCCAAACTCGCGGATGCCGCTGCGGCGCACCTCGTACAGCGCCGTGTTCAGATGCTCCCGCATGTTCATAGCGTTCTCAGCGCTTCCTCCAGGGCGGTCTTGCCCTCGGTCTTCGCATCCTTCATTTTGATCACACGCGCGGGACAGCCCGCCACCACGGCGCCATCCGGCACATCATCAATGACCACCGCACCGGCAGCGACCACAGCATCCTTGCCCACATGCACGCCCTCGATCACCACGGCATTGGCACCCACCAGCACGTTATCCTCAATGATGACAGGGGTCGCCGAGGCAGGCTCCACCACGCCCGCCAGCACCGCGCCGGCGCCGATGTGGCACTTGCTGCCCACGGTGGCACGGCCGCCCAGTACAGCGCCCATATCGATCATGGTACCCTCGCCGATGACGGCACCGATGTTGATGACCGCACCCATCATGATGACCGCGTTCTTGCCGATGCTCACCTTCTCACGGATGATGGCGCCGGGCTCAATGCGCGCGGGGATCTCCTTCATGTCCAGCAGCGGCAGCGCGCTGTTGCGGCGGTCGTTTTCGATGACGCAGTCCTCAATGCTGTCCTTGTTGGCTTCCAGAATGGGCTGCAGCTCTTTCCAGTTGCCAAAGACGATCTGATCTCCCGCCCCAAACACCTTGGCAGAACCAAAGTCCACCGGGGCGGAGGTGCGGATGTACAGCTTCACGGGCGTTTTCTTTTCCGCAGATGCAATATACTGAATAATTTCCTGTGCATTCATGTTTTTTTATTTCCTTTATTCTTTCATCATGTCGCCCATGCCGTACAGGCCGGGCGCTTTATTTTTCAAAAACAGGGCGGCCGTCAGCGCGCCATCGGCAAACAGGGCGCGGCTTTCTGCCTTATGGGTCAGGGTCAAGGTCTCATTGCCGTTGGAGATCAATATCTCATGCATGCCCGTCTCGTTGCCGGCACGTACCGCGTGGATGCCGATCTCTTTGGGATCGCGCTTGCCATAGCCGCTGCGGCCCATGTTCAGCACGGCATCGCCACGTTCCCGGCGGATGGCTTCCGCCAGCATCAGCGCCGTGCCGCTGGGTGCATCCAGCTTGCGGTTGTGATGCCATTCAATGATCTCAATATCCGCATCGGGGAAACGAGCCGCTGCCCTGCGGGCCAGATCAGCCAGCACAGCAATGCCCACCGACATGTTGGCGGAATAAAACACCGCCGTCTTCTGAGCCGCCTCGGCGATCAGCTGTTTTTCCTCTTCGGTATGACCGGTGGTTGCCAGCACGACCGGCAGGCCGCGTTCGATGCAGTACGCCAGCAGCTCCCCGATCGCCGCGTGATTGGAAAAATCGATCACGCAATCCGCCTCGCCGGTGTAATCCGTCAATGCAGGATATACACCAGGTTCGGATGCACCTTTATCCACCCTTGCGGCGATCTCAAATTCTTCCCGTGCCGCCAGCTTTTCACACACGATGCGCCCCATATGTCCAAGCGCGCCGTTTACGATGATCTTCATGCCGTTTCTCCTCAGTCCACCAGTCCGTGCTTGCGCATGAGGGCGAGCATTGCCTCCTCATGCTCCGGCTCCATGGAGGTCAGCGGCATACGCACATAGTTTTTGCACCAGCCCATGGCCGCCATCGCCGCCTTGACGGGGATGGGGTTCACTTCGCTGAAGAGGGCGTTAATGAGCGGCAGCAATTCGCACTGCATGCGGGCTGCCCCCTTCACATCCCCGGCAAAGAAGCGGTCGCACAGTTCCACCGTCTGCCGCGGCATCACATTGGACAGAACCGAGATCACGCCCTGACCGCCCATGGACAGGATGGGAACGATCTGATCGTCGTTACCGCTGTAGACATCCAGCCGATCCCCCACGCGGGCAATCGTATCCACGATCTTGGAGATATTGCCGTTGGCTTCCTTGATGCCGGCAATGTTGGGATGGTCCGCCAGCACGGCATAGGTAGCCGGTTCAATGGAGCAGCCGGTACGGGAGGGCACATTATACAAGATCAGCGGTTTGGTGGAGGCATCCGCGATAGCCGTGTACATTTTGATCAGGCCGTTCTGCGTCGCCTTGTTATAGTAAGGGGTCACCACCAGCATGGCATCGCAGCCGATGCCGCAGGCGTAGCGGGTCAGGTCAATGGCATACGCCATGTCGTTGGAGCCCGTACCGGCAATGACCGGCACACGCCCGCCGGTGCGCTGCACGGCATAGTGCAGCACGGCACGGTGTTCCTCGTCAGACAGGGTAGAACCTTCACCCGTGGTGCCGGCAATGACCAGGGCGTTGACGCCCTCGGCGATCTGCCAGTCGATCAGTTTTCCCAAAGCTTCATAATTGACGCCGTTTTCATCCAAAGGCGTGATCAGCGCGGTCGCCACGCCGCGGAATACAGGCTGCTTTCTCATGGTGTTTTTCTCCTTGTTTTTCATCCGGACAGCCGGAGGGCATAAAGAACGGCCGGTGCGTGAGCTCCGGCCGATAAATCTGCGGAATCGCAAGGCGGACCCGCCGCCTCCCTCTGCCCGCAATGACTCCGTATAGCTCCCCGCTTTCGCGACAGTCAGACAGATATTCTCCGTCCGCCCAGAGCGGTCTCGCCTTCTCCGCTCTTCGGCAGCATCCCCTTTCCACACCGGCAACGGCTGTGCGTGGCCTTGGCACCGGCGGTACTTCTGTTTGCTGCGCCTCTATCCCTTCATTGCTATTCAGTTCGTCTTATCTTATCGCAGGGCGGCAGGGATGTCAACCGATTTTGCGGCATAATCCATGTATTTTTCGCGTTTTTTGCCGCAAAATCATCTTTTTTCAAGTTATCTCCGCTTCTCAGGGCACTTTTTTCCCGGGTTGCGAAAAATATCCCCGCGCAGCCCTCTTTGCGCATAAAACAGATGACTTTTTTCTGTTTTTCATGTATACTGTAAAAGGACGTTTTTGCGTTCCCAATGCAATCAAGGAGAAATGAATCATGCAGCTGTTGTTCTTTGTTCTTGCCGGCGCCGTATTCGGGCTGGCCAATGTCATTCCCGGCGTTTCCGGCGGCACCATGGCCGTGGTGTTCGGCGTGTATGAGCGCCTGCTCGCCATTCTGTCCGATCCGCTCCACAATATCAAAAAGGAATGGAAATTCCTTGTCACCTTTGCCATCGGCGCCGTCGTGGCCATTCTGGCCTTCGGCAAGCTGATGAACTGGCTGCTGACCGCCTACGCCGCCGAAGCCGCCATGTTCTTTATCGGTGTCATTCTGGGCAGCATTCCCGGCCTGTTCCGTTCCGCCTTCCTGCCGGCCAAAAAACTGACGATCACCCCTGCCGGCGTCATTGCCTTTGCCATCGGCCTTGGCATCATGATCCCCATGATGCTCTCCGGCGATGACACTGCCGCCAAGGAAGCCGCCAAAGCCGGTTCCGTGCAGGGCGGCATCGATGTACTCCAGATGCTGCTGATGATCGTCTACGGCATCATCGCCTCTGCCACCATGATCATTCCCGGCATCTCCGGTTCCTTCATCATGCTGCTCATCGGCGTGTACGGCCCGCTGATGGCCGCCATCGCCGCGCTGACCTCCTTCGGCTCCGGCATGGTAAGCGCCATTCTGACGCTGCTGCCCTTTGGCATCGGTGTGGTCATCGGTCTGGTCTACTGCTCCCGTCTGATCAAGTTCCTGCTCAAAAAATTCCCCACCATCACCTATGCCGCCATTCTCGGCTTCGTCATCGGTTCCATCGGCTGCGTGTTCCCCGGCTTTGACAAGGTTTCCGTGGCCGGCATCATTTGTGTTTTTGCGGGCATCGCCCTTCTATGGGCCTGCAGCCGCATCTCCCCGAAGGAGTGATTCTTCATGGCCATGTTTGTGGATAAGGCTCCCTTCATTGCCAAAGCCGGCTGCGGCGGCAACGGCTGTGTTTCCTTCCATCGTGAAAAGTTTGTCATCAACGGCGGTCCCGATGGCGGCGATGGCGGTGTCGGCGGCAGCATCATCCTGCTGGCAGACGCCAACATGCACACGCTGCTGGATTTCCGTTTCAAGTCCAAATTTTTTGCCGAGAACGGTGAGGATGGCCGCGGCGGCCGCTGCAGCGGCAAAGCCGGTGAAGACCTCATCATCAAGGTGCCCATGGGCACGCTGGTCCGTGGCGAGGATGGCCGTGTGGTCGCCGATATGTTTGAAGACGGCCAGCGCCGTGTCCTGTTGCATGGCGGACGCGGCGGCTGGGGCAACGCGCATTTTGCCACCCCCACCCGTCAGGCGCCCAACTTTGCCAAGCCCGGCATTCAGACCCAGCCTTTCCGTTTTACTTTGGAGTTGCAGACCATTGCCGATGTCGGTCTGGTGGGCTTCCCCAACGTGGGCAAAAGCACCATCCTGTCGGTGGTCACCCGTGCGCAGCCCAAGATCGGCAATTATCATTTTACCACGCT
>JAZRWA010000055.1:0-24598 GCA_045599485.1 Clostridia bacterium
TACGCCGTCATGCACCAATAAAAAAGCCAATGAATCGCTGCCTTTCCCCGCTTTGGGGCAAGGCAGCTTTTATAAAACGCCCCCGCGCACGGACAGCATGTTTGCAAGGGTTCCGTTCGCGGGGGCTTTTAACTTCCCGAATGTTTATTTCAGCAGTTCATCAATGGCACGGTTCAGCTTCTCGATCTCGTCATAATCGCCGTTTTCAATGGCACTGACCATGCAATGATCGATATGATCCTTGAGGATGATCTTGCCCACGTTGTTCAATGCCGATTTGACCGCATAAAGCTGCACCAGCACATCACTGCAGTCCTCGCCTTCCTCGATCATGCGGCGTACCTTGTTCAGATGCCCCGTCAGACGGGACAGACGGTTGAGCACCTGCTGGGTGTTTTCATGCTTCTCACCGTGTGCATGGTTTTCCGCATGCCCGTGGGCATGCTCATGGGCAGCCTTCATATTGCCCGTTTCCTTTTGCAGCTCGCTGTTCATTTTTTACCCTTTCCGTCAAACTTGCGGTCATAAAGCAGTGCCGCCAGCAGCACTACAAAGGTCGATCCCGCATTGTGAACCAAAGCACCCGTGGTCGGTGTCAGCATACCCAGTACAGACAGTGTGACAGCGCAGGCATTGATGCACATGGAAATGGTAATGCAGGTCTGTATGGTTCGAACCGTGGCTTTGGACAACCGCTTCAGATAAGGGATCCGGGAGATGTCATCCGTCATAAGCGCCACGTCCGCGGCTTCCACCGCGATGTCGCTGCCCATGCAGCCCATCGCCACGCCCACAGAAGCCGTCTTGATGGCGGGTGCGTCATTGACGCCATCGCCGATCATGCACACGGCACCGCTCTGATTCATTTCCCGGATCAGGCGTACCTTGTCCTCCGGCAGCAGCTCAGCACGCACATCCCCGATGCCCGCCTGCTGCGCCACATACTGCGCTGTGGTCTTGTGGTCACCGGTCAGCAGCACCGTTTTTACATTCATCTCGTGCAGTCGGCCGATCATTTCCTTCGCGCCCTCGCGCATGGTATCCGCCAGCGCTACCAGGCCGATGATCTTCTTTTCACACGATACCAGCACGATGGCCTTGCCCTGCTCCCGCAGCGCGGCGCAGCGGCTGCCCATCGCCTCGGGCACGGCAATGCCCGCCTCACGCATATAGCTTTCGCTGCCGCAGCACACCGCCTTGCCGCCAACGGTCGCACGGATGCCGCGTCCCAGCGTCATGGCAAAGTGCTCACAGGGCTGCAGCGCGATGCCGCTCTCACGCGCGCAGGCGGTAATAGCCTTGCCCAGGGGGTGTTCGCTGTTCATTTCCGCCGAGGCGCAGATGGCGAGCAGCTGCTCCCGTTCGATGCCGTCCGCGGCAACCGTGTCGGTCACATTCAATCGTCCGTGCGTCAGCGTACCGGTCTTATCAAAGGCAAAGGTATCGATGTGCCCCAGTTTTTCCAGGCTCTCGCCGGATTTGATGATCACACCGTGCTTTGTCGCCTGACCGATAGCCGCCATGACCGCCGTAGGCGTTGCAAGGATCAGCGCGCAGGGACAGAACACCACCAGCACCGTAACGGTACGGTTGATCTCCCCTGTAATAAAATAGCAGATGATGGCGATCATCATCGCCACCGGCACCAGCCAGCTGGCCCAGCGATCAGCAATGCGCTGCACAGGGGCCTGATTCTGTCGGGCTTCCTCCACCAGACGGATCATCTTTTTCAGGGAAGAATCCTCCCCCGCCTTGGTCACACGCACTTCGATCGCACCAAAGCGGTTGATCGTGCCGCAATAGATCTCATCCCCGGCCGTTTTATCCACCGGCAGGCTCTCGCCGGTCATGATGGACTGATCCACAGACGTTTCACCGCTGAGGATCACGCCGTCCGCCGGAATCGTCTCACCGGGCAGTACACGCACAACATCCCCCACCGCAAGCGACTCCGCTGGTACGACGGTCACCTCGCCGTTGCGGAGCAGGTTGGCGGTCTTGGGGGTCAGGCCGATCAGGTTTTTCAAGCCCTTCTGCGCGCGCTCCGTGGTCATGTCCTCCAGCAGCGCGCCGACCGACATGATAAACGCCACCTCGCCCGCGGCAAACAGATCGCCGATGCTGATGGAAGCGATCATGGCCACCGAGATCAGCAGGGCAGAATTGATCTTGGCAATGCCCTTGTTGTGGATGATGCGCCAGATAGCCAGATAAAGCATCGGAATGCCGCAGATAATGACCGTGATCCACGCCAGATAGCTCCAGAATTCGGCGCCGCCATGCACGACACGGCCATTGTAGGTATAGTGCCAGTGTACAAAATTCTGCCAGGACAGATTATCCTGCCCGATCCGGGGCAGCACAAAGCTCAGCACCAGCGCTACACCGCCGACAATGGTCATCGGCAGACCGGCCAGAAAATCATTGATCTTTTTCAGAAGCACACGCAGCTTTTGCATCGGGCTTTCCACCTTTGAAAAATAATCGATATTATATCACAGTGCCACCGCATTCAGCAACTGACAGCAATTGGTTCCGTTTTCCGTATAGACATCAAACACGCCGCAGACAGTCATTTCAATGCTCGTCTTGAGGGGTTTGCTGGTTTCATGAGTCAGGATGCGCACCTTCATGGAGCAGCAGTTGGTCTCGTCATACGCTACCAGATAAAATGTTTCGGGGGTATCCGCTGTACCCGCCACGCGCTCAATATAGCCCTTCAGCTTCATGGTCTTGCCGTTGTAGCGGTCCGCGCCGGCCGCCATATCATACAGCGTACCATACACCATGATCTCGCTGAAAAGGGACAGGTCCAGATCGACCTTGGCATAATTGGGGGCTTCCGCCTCTTTCACAGGTTCTTCCGCCAGCGCAGCAGAAAAAAGGATCGTCAGGCAAAGAAGAGCGGCCATCAGCCGGAATGCAATGTGCTTGAGCATGTGTACCTCCCGGGCCGTCCGGCCCAGCTGTTACATACTGGAATGGCCCCTCGCGGTTTCCCGCGAGGGGCCGGGCAAACGTTCAGTGATTATTCGCTGATAACAAACATGGTGGACAGATCGATACCGTTGTCGTTATTCAGCTCGCAGCAACGGGCGATAACGGCGGCTTCTTCCTCCAGGGAGTAGTAGCCGGTGCCGGGGAAGGTGACCTTGATGGTGTCATCCTCCAAAGCATTCAGAACCGGATCATCCACAGAGCAGTTGGCGGCGCTGATGTAGCCCTCGGGCAGCACGATATCGCCGGCCAGATCCATCTTGACGACAAACTTGCTGTTGCCGGCATCGATGTTCTGCTGCAGGTAAGCGGCCAGGTTCTCGGCCTCTTCCTTGGTGTTCAGGCGCTGGGTACGGACGATTTCGACCCAGTCAGCGCCCAGGAAGGACTCCACAGGACCGGAGGAGGGGGTCACGGGGTTGCCATCGAAGTCAACATAGGTGTTGCCGCCGGCAACGTACCAGTTGATGGGATAGGCTTCGGCGCGGCCATCCTTGGCGGCCATTTCGGCAGCAGCTTCAGCAGTGAAGTAGACGCCGCCGACGTAATCGTCGTTCACGTCCACAACCAGCTGCACATACCAGCCGTTGGGGTCATGGGAGTAGGAGTCACGGTCAACGGACATACCGTTGCTCAGATCCCAGCCATAGATGTTCTCGATGCCGCTAAGGGCTTCGTTCTTGTTCTGGAAAGCATCGAAACCGTGCATCACCAGGATGCCCTTGACTTCGATCTCGTACTCACCGGCTTCACGCTTCCAGGGGCCGGACACTTCCAGAGCTTCGGTCTTGGTGTTCTGGGGAGTGCAGAACCAGTTGTAGCCGGCTTCGCGGATGACGGGAACGATGATCTGGTCGTACAGATCGACGGGGGTCTCACCATTGGTGGATTCGGTGGCCTTCCAGGCCTTGTTCATCCAGTTGTAGGTGTAAGCGGACATGCGCTTTTCCATCAGGTTGATGATGCCCTCGGTGCCCTCGTTGTAAGCATCCAGGAACAGGATGCCCTTCATGCGGGTCGCCTTGGCCACTTCGGACCAGGGAGCCTGGTCACCGTGCTGGGGCAGGGAGTACACGAAATCGGAAACGCTCTCGGCGTAGGGGATGACCACAGACTGCATGTAGCGCATGGAGTTGGCATACTGCAGACGGGTGTAGCCGTTGCTGGCCTTGGTGGCAGCGCCGCCGCCGTAGCCGCCCATGTACACCCAGGCCACCTTGGCTTCCTTATCGGTCACCTTGGAGAAGTAGGGGTCATCGAGCTTGCTGTTGAGCATGAAGACGTAGGAAGCGGTATCGTTGGTGTGGCCGGCGGTGGTCACGGGGTAGATGGAAACGCCTTCGCCGCAGTCGATCCAGGTGTTCCAGTCATTGAAGTAGGTGATCAGGTAACGCTCGGCCTTGGCAGTCAGGGTGATGCCGGCGTACACGCCGTTCACATAACCTTCCTGATTGGCGCCGGAGGTGCGGACCTGCAGCTTGTTGCCATTGCGCTCGATCATGGTCGCCAGTTCGACAGCGCCCTGATAGTGGTCGCCGTGACCATGGGTCAGGAACAGGTTATCCACGTCGCGGGGGTCATAACCCATCTTCCACATGTTCAGCCAGTAGCTGTAGGTGGCGGTGGCGTTACCGGCATCCAGTTCAGACAGAACCACGTTGCCGTTTTCATCGGGATCGGAAACATACAGATAGATGCAGGTGTAACCATCGCCCAGGCTGTACATACGATCCTTCATGACTTCGAAGGGAGTGATGGTGCCGTTCCAGCCGGCAGAGGTCTTGCCCTCGTTCTTATCGTTGCCGGGGAACCAGGAGGTACCATTGTAACCCACGTTGTCGGGGGTGCAGGTGGAGGACAGCTTGGTCAGGTTCTTGTTGATGTACAGCTCGGTCACGCGGACGGTGCTGCAGTCATCGGTACGGGTCTTGCCGGTGGCAGGATCCACAGCGGACTCGTTGAAGATGGCCAGGGCGGCGCGGGTGGTGCCCATGCCGTAGATCTCGCCGTCAGCGTTCTTGGGGGTCACGGCGATGTCAGCGGCGGTGGCGGGGGTGCAGACGAAGGTGCCTTCGATGGCATTGCCTTCGGCGTCCACGCCGTTGTTGTCCACCAGGAAGATCTTCACATCGTCAGCCAGAACGTAGGTCTCTTCGAAGCTGTTGACAACGTGGTTGCCGTCGCCCAGGGTGATGGTGCCTTCAGCGGTATCCATGATCCAGCCGGAAGCAACCATGTTGCCGGCGCCGCCGCCCACAGCGGTCAGCTCGCCGCCGAACAGCATGGAGTCATGATAGTACTCGGTGCGGCCGGCAATGGGACGCTCGATGCGGACAAAGCCGGTGACTTCATCCTGAGCATTGAACAGGATCTCAACGAAAGCGCCGGCTTCGAGCTGCTCGGCAATGGCTTCGCACTCGTAAACGTAGCTCTGGTCGTTGTAGTTGTCCAGCACGATGCTGGTGTAAACGGTCGCTTCGGTGTCACCGGGCAGCATAATGCCGGCGGTCACCTGATGGGCTTCGTTGGAGCTGCCGGGAGTAACGACCCAGCCGTACTTGCTGTAAGCGGTGGCGCTGAAGTCCACAGCCAGAGCAGAAACGGCCATGGTCAGAACCAGCAGGGCCACAAAGAGTCCAAGGATCTTTTTCATGGTTTTTCCCCTCTCAGATATTTCATCGTTCAAACGATGTTTGTATCAATTTTATCAAAACGATGCCAGCGAAACAATATGAAAAACCCCCGGGGGGCCATCTTAAAACCTCCAAACGTTTCACAATTATTCAGTATCGTTTCACGCGAAACCGTTCTTGAAAACGTTTTGAAAAGGCAGTTCTTTTCCTGCCGGATTTGCCCAGTATCACTGCCTTTTTTCCCGCGGTTTTGATTTGCATTTTCCATTTTTACCATCTATAATACAGTCAACGAGGTCCTTCCATACGGCCTGTATTCATATTCCTTGGAGAGATGTCTGTGAAAAAAAGCTTTTCTATTCTGTTGGTTATGCTGCTGTTTTTCTCCTTCCCCGCCCTTGCGGAGAAGGCGAGCATCATTTGCGCGGCTTTCCCGCAGTACGACACCGTCATGCGGATCATCGCCGGTCACGAGGAGCAGTTTGATGTGCAGCTGCTGATGCACAGCGGCGTCGATCTGCACAACTACCAGCCCTCCGCCCTGGACATTGCCCGGGTGGCGTCCTGTGATCTGATGATCGTCAACGGCGGCGAATCGGATACCTGGCTGGACAACGTGCTCAGCGTTGCCGGCAACAGCCGCATGAGCCTGATCCGTTTTATGGACCAGGCCGAGACCCGGCAGGAAGAAGCTCTGCCCGGCACTTCGGAGGCTGAAGAAGAGGATGCCGCCGATGAGCACGTCTGGCTGTCCTTAAATAATATGAAGCTGTTTTCCGAAGCCGTCTGCGGCGCGGTCAGTGCGCTCGATGTCGCCCACGCCGCCGATTACAAAGCCAACTGCGATCAGTACATCGAAGCGCTCACCGCACTGGACGCCGAATATGCGCAGATGGCCGCCGCCGCGAAGCTGGATACCGTCATCGTGGCTGACCGATTCCCCTTCCTGTACCTGATGCGGGATTACGGTCTCCGCTACTATGCGGCCTTCTCCGGCTGTTCCGCCGAAAGCGAAGCCAGCTTTGAAACGATGACGCTTTTGATCCGTGCCGTCAACGAGGTACGTCCCGGCGCCATTCTGGTGACCGAAACCTCTGACCGCCGTCTGGCAAACACCCTTTCGCAAAGCACCGGAGGGACCGTTGTTTTGACCCTGAATGCCGTCCAGTCGGTCAGCGATGCCGACATTGCCGGCGGTGTGACTTATCTGAGCCTGATGCGGGAAAACCTTACCGTTCTCCGTCAGGCGCTCGATCCCAACTGATCAGGAGGCTTTCCCCTATGCCCATCCTTACCTGCACCGACCTCAAGGTCGGCTACGGCTCCCGCGTGATCGCCGATCAGATCGGCTTTTCCCTGGAGCAGGGAGATTTTCTGTGCATCATCGGTGAAAACGGCTGCGGAAAATCCACCCTGCTGCGGACCATTGCCCATCTGCAGCCCGCCCTGGGCGGCAGCGTCACCCTCAGCAAGGATACGCATGGCCGCATCGGCTACCTGTCCCAGCAGCAGACGGGGCGCAGTGAGTTTCCCGCCACCTGTCTGGAGATCGTCCTCTCCGGCTTTCTCAACAAGCGCGGCTGGCTGCCCTTTTACACGCGCGCTCAAAAAAAGGAAGCGCTCCGCAGCCTCGAAAAGCTGAATGCCGCCAGCCTGCGCAGCAAAAGCTTCAGCCGCCTCTCCGGCGGTCAGCAGCAGCGTGTGCTGCTGGCACGCGCGCTGTGTGCCTCCGGCAAGATCCTGCTTCTGGATGAGCCGGTGACCGGTCTGGACGCCGCCGCCACCGCCGAAATGTACAAGCTGATCGGGCAGCTCAACCGCGAGGAAAAGCTGACCATCCTCATGGTCTCCCACGATATGAAAGCCTCCCTTTCCGCCGCCACTCACGTGCTGGAGATCCGCGGCGGCAAAGCCGCTTTCCTGACTGCGAAGGATTACCTGAATACCGAGCGCGGACGCCGCTATATGGGATCGGAGGAAAACGAAGATGCAAAGCCTTGACATGCTTTCCCTTTATCTTGGCTTCTCCTTTGTGCAAAACGCGCTGCTGACCGGTGTCGTCATTGCCCTGGCTTCTTCCCTGCTCGGCGTCACACTGGTCACACGCCGGATGTCCTTCATCTCCGACAGCCTGTCGCACGTGGCTTTTCTGTCCGCCACGGTCGCCGGCGTGCTCAAGCTCGCGGGGGCTTCCATGCTGCTGACGCTGCCGGTCACCGCCATCTGCACGCTGCTGATGCTGCACTCCGACCGCCGCAGCGGCCACAGCGATGCGCGGCTGGCCATGATCTCCGTCTCCTCCCTGGCCATCGGCTACCTTGTCATCAATCTGTTTTCAGGCTCCGGCAACGTGGCGGGCGATGTCTGCACCACGCTGTTCGGCTCCACCTCCATCCTGACCCTCAAGTCACAGGATGTAACGCTTTGCTGTGTCCTGTCCGCCGTGGTGGTGCTCTTCTTTATCCTATGCGAAAACCACATTTTCGCCATGACGTTTGATGAGGCCTTCTGCCGTGCCACAGGGGTAAAAGCGGGGCTGTATAATGTCCTCCTCGCCATCGTCATTGCAACGATGATCTCACTTTCCATGGAGCTGGTCGGCGCACTGCTCACCTCCGCGCTCATCATCTTCCCCGCGCTGACCGCCATGCGCGTCTTCCGCAGTTTCCGCGGTGTGGTCGTCTGTTCGGGCATCTGCTCTGTTCTGTGTGCCGTACTGGGCATTCTGATCTCCATCCTGGCCTCCACCCCGGTCGGCTCCACCATTGTAGCCGTTCAGGTGATCGGTTATCTGCTTTTTTCGCTTCTGGGCAGACTGCGCGCCTGAGGGATCGCCCTTTTCAAAACAGGTTTTCCGCTCTGGACGGAAAATCTGTTTTTTTGCTTGCATTGCCAAACAATTCGGAGTATTCTGTTAAGAGCGCCCTTTCGCGCGGATTACGGAGGTTCACATGGCATCAAGGAACACCATCGACATGACAGAAGGCAGCATCTGGCGCCACCTTGTTGGTTTCGCCGCGCCAATGCTCATCGGCCTTTTATTTCAACAATTGTATAATACCGTTGACTCCCTGGTCGTAGGCAACTATGTCAGCAAGCAGGCGCTTGGCGCTGTCGGCAGCACCGGCGTCATCATCAACACGCTGGTGGGCTTTTTCAGCGGTCTTTCCACCGGCGCGGGCGTTGTGATCGCCCGTGCCTTCGGAGCGCACGACCGCAATGCCGTGCATCGTGCCGTGCACACCACCATGGCAGCCACGCTGGTGCTGTGCGTGGTGCTCACCGCCGTGGCGACCCTTCTGATCCCCCCGCTGCTGGGACTGATGAAAATGCCCGAGGATATGTACGGTGAGGCGCTGACCTACCTGGAGATCTATTTCTGGGGCGTGTCCGGCATGATGCTGTACAACATGGGGGCGGGCATCCTTCGAGCTGTGGGCGATTCCCGCAGACCGCTGTATTTCCTTATTTTCTCCGCCATTGTCAACACCATCGGCGACCTCGTCTTTGTGCTGGTGTTCAAAATGGGTGTCGCGGGCGTGGCCTGGGCCACCGTGCTGTCGCAGGCCCTGTCAGCTGTGCTGGTGCTGTATGTACTGATGAAAACGGATGATTCCTACAAGTTTCAGCCGACAAGGCTGCGCTTCCACGGCAGCACGCTCAAAATGATCATCCGTTTCGGTCTGCCCACAGCCTTCCAGACGGGCATCACCTCCTTTTCCAACGTATTTGTACAGGGCTACATCAACGTTTTCGGCACCGAATGTGCCGCAGGCTGGACCATTTACGGCAAGCTGGACCAGTTCACCATGCTGCCCCTGCAGGGACTGAGCATGGCCAACAGTACCTTCGTCGGTCAGAATCTGGGAGCCGGCAACATCGAGCGCGCCAAGCGCGGTGTCCGCACCACGCTGCTGCTGGCCATCAGCTCCACCCTTGTGCTGATGCTGCCGCTGCTGGTGTTCCGCCGTGAGCTGCTTTCCATGTTCAACAGCGACCCCGGCGTACTGGATTTCGGCCAGATGTTTGTCCTCTGGATCACCCCCTTCTATGTGTTCTGCTGCGTCAACGACACGCTGGGCGGCGCGCTCCGCGGCGCGGGCGAAGCCACTGCCTCCATGGCATGCTGCCTCAGTTCCTTTGTGGTCAGCCGTCAGATCTATCTGTACGTGGTATCGTTGTTCACCCATGACGCGCTCATCACCGGCATGGGCTACCCCCTGGGCTGGGTGCTGTGCTCCATCGCCATGACGCTGTGCTGGAAGCTGATCCCCTGGGAGAAGAAGCAGGCCGCCCTCCGCAGCAGCGTCTGATTTGTAAAACCCTTTTTTCATCACGCACACGGCACTTTTCATACGGTTCTTTTTATGCTATAATCATCACGGTAAATATTCCGAAAGGATAGGATCACCCTCTTTGAGTACTGCAAAATTCGCGGTTTTCGTCGATCTGGAAAACTGCGGTGCAAAAGTGGAAACACTGAACAACATTCTGGAAAAAGTCAAGATCCGCGGCGACATCCTGCTGGGCAAGGTATACGGCTACACCGACCGCTTTGATTCCCTGAAGGAAGTGCTGCTTTCCAACACCTTCACCGTGGTGCCCTCGCTGCGCTACGGTGCCGCTCAAAAAAACAACGCGGATATCCAGCTGGTGCTGGACGCGCTGGCGACCGCCTACACCAACCCGCTCATCGATTCGTTCTGCATCGTCTCGGGTGACAGCGACTATGTCCCGTTGGTCGGCAAGCTCAAAAGCATGGGCAAATTCGTATTGGGCATCAGCCGCAGCGAGGTCGCCAGCACCATCTTCATCAACGCCTGCAACGAGTTTCAGTTTATGGAAAGCGTCAGCATGACCGCCCGGCGCGAAAAGCCCCACAAGGGGCGCAAATCCGCCGCCGAAGATGAAAGTGCCGATGAAGAAGCGCTTTGCAAGCTGATCGAAAGCGTGGTTTCCGAAGCTGACGAGGAAGAAATGTACGCCAGCGAGATCAAGGGCGTGCTGCTGCGCCTCAACCCGCAGTTCAACGAAAAAACCTACGGCTGCGCCACCTTCGGCAAGCTGCTGACCAAGCTGGCACAGCGTTACGGCACCATCCGCATGCGCAACGACAGTTACAATGTCATGGTGTCCCTCACCGCCGAAAGCGCCGCCGGTGAAAGTGCCCAGAAGGCGCTGACCCGCGACAGCTGGCAGGAAGCCTTTGTCACCCAGCTGCAGCGCTACAAGGATGACGGTTTTGAACGCATCAACCCCTCCATCCTCAAGGCGGATATCGTCTCCCTTTATCCCGATTTTACCGAAAAAAGCATCGGTTTCAAACGCTTTTCGGATATCCTCAAGCAACTGGAAAAGGACGGAAAGCTGAAGCTGGAGCTGGACGCGCAGCGCAATCTGCTGATTGCCATGCTGTAAAAAAGGAAACTGCCATGCCCGATTATTCCGTGATCGTTCCATGCTATAATGAAGAAGCCGTACTGCGTGAAACGCACCGTCGGCTGACCCGCGTTCTGCGCGGCATGGACGGGGACTATGAGATCATTTATGTCAATGACGGCTCCCGCGACGCCACCGCCGCCCTCCTGAACGATCTGGCCGCGGAGGATGCCTGTGTCCGAGTGGTGCATTTTGCCCGCAACGGCGGACATCAGATCGCCGTGACCGCCGGTCTGGATTACGCCGCCGGCGACGCCATCGTCATCATCGATGCCGATCTGCAGGACCCGCCCGAGGTCATCCCCGAAATGGCTGCCCGCTGGCGCAATGGCGCGCAGGTGGTATACGGTCAGCGCAAAAAGCGTGACGGCGAAAGCGCCTTCAAAAAAATAACGGCCTTTGTTTATTACCGTCTGCTGCGCGCCATGACAAACACCGAAATTCCCGCCGACACCGGCGATTTCCGTCTGGTGGACCGTCGGGTGGCCGATGTGGTGCGCTCCATGCCGGAGCATGCCCGTTTTCTGCGCGGCATGTTCGCCTGGGTGGGCTTCCGTCAGGAGGCCGTGCTCTACGACCGCGACAAGCGTTTTGCCGGCGAGACGCATTACCCGCTGAAGGCCATGCTCCGTCTGGCGCTGGACGGCATGTTGAGCCTGTCCGATAAGCTGCTCAAGCTGTCCACCTATGCCGGCGTTACGCTGGGCTGTCTCAGCCTGCTGGGCATGCTGGTGCTGCTCATTCTGCTGTGCTGCGGTGTCTCCGGCGGGCTGTGGTGGCTGGCGGCACTGATGGTCCTGTGCACCGGTTTGGTGCTGACCGCCATGGGCGTGCTGGGCGCCTATGTCTCCCGCATCTACGACGAAACCCGCGCCCGGCCGCTTTACATCGTGGCCGAGACCCGCGGTTTTCCGGAGGGAAGCAAGCCTTTCATCCGATAAATAAAACATCCGATATCAGGAGGAAATCACCATGGTCACCAAGGAAATGGCTATCCGCGAAGTTCTGGAGCTGGATCAGGGTACCGCTTATATCTTCATGCAGGCCGGCATGCACTGCCTGGGCTGCCCCCATGCCACCGCCGAGTCCCTGGAAGATGCCTGCGCTGTACACGGCATCGAGGTGGATGAGCTCGTCAAGGCCCTGAACGGCTATCTGGCCACCAAGCAGGCTTAAGCCCTGCGCGGCAAAAGCGATCCTTGCGGAGGCGTAAGGATTGTTTTTGTTATCCATTTTTTGATAAACATACGGAGAAAGCTATGAGTAAGCGTATCGTTCTGACAGGCGGCGGCACCGCCGGCCACGTCTCCCCCAATCTGGCGCTGCTGCCCCACCTGCTCGAAAAAGGCTATGATGTGCATTACATCGGCACCGAAAACGGCATTGAGCACAGCATGATCGGCAGCATTCCCCAGGTCACCTATCATGTGGTCAAATCCGGCAAGCTGCGCCGCTATTTTGACTGGAAAAACTTCACCGATCCCTTCCGTGTGCTGGCCGGCGCCTTTCAGAGCGCTCACCTGATGCGCAAGCTCAAGCCCGATGTCGTCTTTTCCAAGGGCGGCTTTGTGTCCGTCCCCGTGGTCTTCGGTGCCTGGCTGCACCGTGTCCCCGTGCTTTGCCACGAAAGCGACCTGACCCCCGGTCTGGCCAACCGTATCTGCAGCAAGTTTGCCCGCAAGGTATGCACCACTTTCCCGGAATGCGCGGAGGCGCTGGGCACCAAGGGCATCTTTACCGGCACGCCGCTGCGCCCCGAGCTGTTCAGCGGCAGCCGTGAAAAAGGCCTTGCGATGGCCGGTTTTGACGGCAGCAAGCCCGTGCTGCTCATGATGGGCGGCAGTCTGGGCGCACAGAGCGTCAACAAGGCGCTGCGCGCTGCCCTGCCGGAGCTGCTCAAGGAGCTGAATGTGTTCCATATCTGCGGCAAGGGCAATCTGGATGACAGCCTGACAGGCCTTGCCGGCTACTATCAGCGGGAGTTTTTGTCGGACGAGCTGCCCGACGCCCTTGCCTGTGCCGATTACATCCTCAGCCGCGCCGGCTCCAACGCCCTGTGCGAGTTTCAGGCCCTCGGCCGTCCCATGCTGCTGATCCCCTATCCCAAGGGCGCCAGCCGCGGCGACCAGATCCTCAACGCCCAGTCCTACGAAAAGCGCGGCCTCGCCCGTGTACTGCTGCAGGAAAACATGACCGCCGAAAGCCTGACCGCCGCCATCCATTCCCTGATGCGGGACGGCGATGCGCTGACCGCGGCATTGAAGGCCGCCCCGCCGGCGGACGGCACCCTGAAGGTGCTGGAATTGATTGCCGAAATTCAAAAATAAACGGAGGACAGACCGATGAAATGCCCCTTCTCTGAAAAAGGCTGCGGCGGCTGCCGGAATATCGATGTCATGTACGGTGAGCTGCTGCGCCGCAAGGACGAGGCCTTCCATCGTCTGTTTCCCGATGCGCTGAAGATCGTCGGCGCGCAGGAGCCCTGCCGCTACCGCAACAAGGTGCTGCGCACGTTCGCCCAGGGCAAAGAGAGCCTGTACACCGGCATCTACCGTGAGGGCACGCACCGCGTCATCTCGGTGCGGGATTGCCTTCTGGAAAACAAAGAAGCCTGTGCCATCGCCGCCCGCGCCGGACAGATTCTGGCCGAGCTGCGTGTGCCGGCCTATCGGGAGGATGCCCGTACCGGCGTGCTGCGCCATCTGCAGGTACGCCGCGCCCCCGCGACCGGGCAAGCCGTCGTGACCGTGATTGCCACCGCGCCCTTTCCGCAGGAAAAACTGTTTGCCGATCGCCTCATGGCCGCCTGCCCCGAGGTACGCGGCGTGACCCGCTCTGTCAACGACCGCAGCACCAGCGCCGTCATGGGCTACACCTCCCAGTTGCTGGCCGGACGGGATGAGATCTGGGATGAGCTGGGCGGGCTGCATGTCTGCCTGAGCTCCCGCTCCTTCTATCAGGTCAACAGCGCGCAGGCAGAAAAGCTGTACCGCAAAGCCATTGAGCTGGCCGATCTGACACCGCAGGACACCGTACTGGACGCCTATTGCGGTATCGGCCTCATCGGCCTCATGGCCGCCCGTCAGGCCGGTCACGTCACGGGCATTGAGCTGGTCAAGGCTTCGGTGGACAACGCCATCATCAACGCCCGCGTCAACCGCATTGAAAATGTCGATTTCATGCTGGGCGATGCCGTCAAGGCACTCAAAAACGGTGCCTGCAAGCCGGATGTGGTCTTTATGGACCCTCCGCGCGCCGGCTGTTCCGAAGCGTTCCTGCAGGCGCTGACCGCCTCCCCCGCCCGCCGCGCCGTGTATGTTTCCTGCAGCCCCGAAACGCTGCGGCGTGATGTCGATCTGCTCGCCCGCGCCGGATGGCGGATGGAAAGCGTACAGTCCTATGATCTGTTCCCCTATACGGCGCACACCGAGGCAGTGTGTCTGCTGTCACGGAACAAGTAAAAGCGCGGAAACAAGCTAAAACACGGGATTCCGAAAGATCTGCCGAATCGGGTTGTCTTTCGAAATCCCTTTTTTTCTCGGCATCATCGTCCGCATTTTGGCAGGTCAAGGCTTGATTTTTCCTTTGTGTTTCGCTATAGTATTTTCAAGAGGCACTGTGCTTTGAAATAATTTTCCGAGGAAAAAGCACTTTGGAACAGACAGGAGACAATGATGAATCTCACATATGGTGTCGCGGAGTCCGCCGATATCGGGGAAATCTTTCAATTATGCAAGAAGCTGATTGATGACTATGAGGATGTTGAAAAAATCAATTATCAAAAAGTACTGTGCTGGGTCAAAAAGAAAATCGAAACCCGCATCAAGGAATATACGGTGATTCTTGCGGACGGAAAAAAGGCGGGGTACTATCATTTCTACAGGAACCCTGATGAACGGTTTGAGTTGGATGATCTGTATATTTTCCCTGAATTTCAAAGCAAAGGCATCGGCTCGGCCGTCATTCGAAAATGCTGTTCGGAAGTGAATGAACCGGTCATGCTGTATGTCTTTATCAAAAACACTCGGGCTGTTTCCCTGTATAAACGACTGAGCTTTGAAGTGGCGGAACAGGTTGATGACAGCCGATACATCATGATCCATGATAAGCGCTGCAGAAGGACGCACGCCCCTGAAATATCCTATCGGGAAGAAAAGCTGTCCGCAGCGGAATACATCGACTTTCTGAAAAGAACCGATCTGGGCTTGCAATACCCCCGGGAACGGTTTGAGCAAAGGATCGAAAAGCTGGTGAAAAACGTCTCCATCAGTCTTGTCGCCCGCAATGAAGAAAGCAAGATCGTGGGCGTACTGTTTGGACTGACAGATTACAGCTATTGGCTTTATGTAACGGATCTGGGCGTGGACAGGGATTACGAAAGGCAGGGCATCGGCAAAACACTGATGCACAAGGCCCATCAGCTTGCAGGCGGTGAAAAGGACATTGCGGTATACCTTACCGCCAATCAGAACGCGATTCCGTTCTATCAGAAGCTGGGCATGGAACTATCCACTGACGTGATGCAGTATAACAAAGTCGATTGGACATCGTTCACCGTTGAATAACCACAAAGTCGTCCGACAGGGAGGCAAAAATATGAACATTGAGCTTGTACGGCTGACATATGAATACCGGCAACAGCTATCCGATATGCTGACCGAATGGAAAGCGGATATCGAAAAGAATCACACCAGTCATTCGCCGTGGATGATCTTCCGCAATGATTTTCACGATTTCAAATACTATCTTGAAAATCTTGAGATAAAAGAAGAGACCGAGGACGGGCGTGTGCCGGATACCACCCTTTTCTGCCTCGATAAGGACCGGAACATTTTTGTCGGCGCGGTCAACATCCGTCATTACCTCAATGACGACTTGCTGCAGTACGGCGGGCACATCGGCGATGGCATCCGCCCCAGCGAGCGCCGAAAGGGCTACGCCACCGCCATGATTGCGCTGGCGCTGCAGGAATGCAAAAGGCTGGGCATCGACCGGGTATTGATGTGCTGTGATAAGGAAAACATCGGGTCTGCCAAATCCATTCTCCGAAACGGCGGCGTACTGGAAAACGAAGTGCCGTAGGAAGGGCGCATTACACAACGGTACTGGATTCAGTTATAAAGGCGCATCGGGCAACAACGGGTTGCTTTACGGCAAAGCCTTTGACTGGTATGATATCGGTATCGGAGGTGAAATGAATGGAAACCAAGGATGTAATTCTGGAGCTTCGTACCAAGAAGGGCTTGTCCCAGGATGAGCTTGCCAGGCGGCTGCTGGTCACCCGCCAGGCGGTTTCCCGCTGGGAAAACGGTGAGACGGTACCGAATACCGAAACGCTGAAGCTGCTTTCCAGGGAATTCAACGTGACCATCAATACGCTTCTCGGCGCGCCGAAGCAACTCATCTGCCAGTGCTGCGGCATGCCGCTGGAGGATGGCATCGTCAGCCATGACAGTGATGGATCCCTGAATGAAAATTACTGCCGGTGGTGCTACGCGGACGGTACCTACACCTACAGCAGCATGGATGACCTGATCGAGGTCTGCGTCACGCAGCTGATGAAGCAGGGATTCAGTGAGGAACAAGCCCGCACCCACATGAAGGCCACGCTGCCCACCCTGGATTACTGGAAACGGTACGAGGAGCTGAGCGACAACGGACAGTTTGAACAGTTCAAGCAGCAATTGATCGACGAGATCAATGCTCTGCACATTGAGGGCATGCCCAAAGTGGAAAAGCTGAATGCCCTGGTTGGCAGCTATGTGAACCTGGCTTACCGTTTGCCCAGCGGCAAAAACGTTCAGTTTTTGAATGACCAGACGACTTACCTGGGCAATCAGCTGGAATCCGAATTCGGCGGGGACAGGTGCTTCGGCATCCTCGCCAACATGGATTTCATCATGGTTTGCACCTATGAAGCGGAAGGGGCGAACCCCGAGCTGCTTCTTTATAAAAAAAGATGATCCATCGCACCATGGTTACGAATTAAAAAGGCAAGGTACGCGCCCTGTCTTTTTTGATGCGAACGAAAAACCCCGTCTGCCAGAAGGCAAACGGGGCGAAATTGCTGTTAAAACAATCAGCGGTTGAGGATGGTCTCCTCGGTCTCCTTGTCGAAGAAGTGCAGACGGCTGGTATCCAGCGCGACGGCGATGCTGTCACCGGTGCGCGTGGCGGTGCGGGGATCCACGCGGGCGATGACGTTTTCTTCCTTGCCGGAGGTGGTGAAGTACAGGTAGGTTTCAGAGCCCATCAGCTCGGTCACTTCTACGTGCACGTTGATCTTGGCTTCGGGATTGGCGGCCACATACTCGGGATCGTCGTTGATGTTTTCGGGACGGATACCCATGGTGACGGTCTTGCCGATGTAGCTTTCATCCTTGAACTTGGCGATCTTCTCCTTGGGAACAAGGATCTTGTTCTCGCCGAAGCAGGCATAGACCTTACCGGCCTCAGCCTTCAGCTCAACATCGAAGAAGTTCATCTGGGGAGAACCGATGAAGCCGGCCACGAACTTGTTGGCGGGATAGTCATAGTTGTTCTGGGGAGTATCGACCTGCTGGATGAAGCCATCCTTCATGATGACGATACGGGAGCCCATGGTCATGGCCTCGGTCTGGTCATGGGTAACGTAGATGAAGGTGGTCTGCAGGCGCTGATGCAGCTTGGTGATCTCGGTACGCATCTGAACACGCAGCTTGGCGTCCAGGTTGGACAGAGGTTCGTCCATCAGGAAGACCTTGGGTTCACGCACGATGGCGCGGCCCAGAGCAACACGCTGACGCTGACCACCGGACAGAGCCTTGGGCTTACGGTTGAGCAGGTGCTCGATGCCCAGGATGCGGGCAGCCTCGGTCACGCGCTTTTTGATCTCTTCCTTGGGGGTCTTGCGCAGCTTCAGACCGAAGGCCATGTTGTCATACACGGTCATGTGGGGATACAGGGCGTAGTTCTGGAACACCATGGCGATGTCGCGATCCTTGGGGGCCACGTCGTTGACCAGCTTGTCGCCGATGTACAGTTCGCCGTCGCTGATTTCTTCCAGACCGGCGACCATGCGCAGGGTGGTGGACTTACCGCAGCCGGAAGGACCGACCAGAACGATAAACTCCTTATCCTCGATATCCAGGCAGAAGTCGCTTACAGCGGTCACGCCGCCGGCATAGATCTTGTAAATGTGATTCAGGGATACGCTTGCCATAACACAGATCCTCCTTAAAATATATCCTCTTTGCTCAATATGAGCATGATCTACGATGCTGTAATTATACTAAAAAACCACCAGATTGAACAGGCGCAGAATACACAAAGATTGATCCTGTTTATTGTGCAAACTGTCAAAGAATACAAAAAAGGTTTTTTCGGGATTGTTTAACTCCACTTCATATTTATATGCTACAATATCATCCGTACACAAGGGAGGGATTGCACATGTTTCAGATCATGGTTGTGGAGGATGACAACAACACCCGGCGCCTGATGGCCACGGTGCTGCGGCAGAACGGCTACGAGCCTGTCTGCGCGCGCGACGGCGTGGAAGCGTTGGAGCTGATGGACAGTCACCATGTGGACCTGATCGTTCTGGATATCATGATGCCTCGCATGGACGGCTATGAGTTGACACGCACCCTTCGCGAGAGCGGCAGCGAGATCCCCATTCTGATGGTCACGGCCCGTGAAGCGCCGCAGGATAAGCACAAGGGCTTTTTAATCGGCACGGACGACTACATGGTAAAGCCTGTGGACGAGGAAGAGATGCTGCTTCGCATTGCCGCCCTGCTGCGCCGCAGCCGCATCGCCGCCGACCGCAAGCTGACCATCGGCAGCACGGAGCTGAACTTTACCTCACTATCCGTCATCGTCAGCGGTGAAACCGAAGCGCTGCCCAAGAAGGAGTTTTTACTGCTGTTTAAGCTGCTCTCCTATCCGGGACGCATTTTTACCCGTCGTCAATTGATGGACGAGATCTGGGATATGGACAGCGAATCGGATGAGCGCACCGTGGATGTGCACATCAACCGTCTGCGTGACAAATTCCGTGACAGCAGCGATTTTGAGATCGTCACCGTACGCGGGCTGGGATACAAGGCGGTGCTGAAGCAATGAGAAACCGTTTGGGCAGCCTGCGCATGCGCCTGGTGCTGTATGTGTTCTTTATCATGCTGCTCTCCAACTTTCTGACCAGCGCGCTGTATTTCTCGGCGCAGCTGTTCCCCGGCACGCCCTACGCGGCATTGTTGCTGACACAGGCCATGTCCCCCGTGCGGCTGGTGCTGATCTCCGGCATCATCGCCACCGTGATCACCGCGTGGATCGGCAAATATTTTCTCAGCCCCATCCTGCAGATCAAGGACGCCACCGAGCGCGTCGCCAAAGGGGATTTTTCGGTTCAGCTGCCCGAAAATGAAGGCGAGGACTCGGACGAAATGAACGATCTGATCCGCTCCTTCAACCGCATGACGCAGGAGCTGAGCGGCATCGAAATCTTCCGCAACGATTTTATCAACAGCTTTTCCCACGAATTCAAAACGCCCATCGTTTCCATCCGCGGTTTTGCCCGCCAGCTGCAGCGGGAGGACCTGACCGATGAGGAGCGGCGGGAATACGCCACCATCATTGCCAATGAATCCGAGCGGCTGGCCAGCCTTGCCACCAACATTCTTTTGCTGTCCAAGCTGGAAGCACAGGAGATCGTGACCGAAAAGACCGAGTTCTCCCTGGATGAACAGCTGCGCTCCTGCATTCTGCTGCTGGAAAAGCAATGGGAAGCCAAGGAACTGATGCTCGATATCGACCTTGTCGAGCTTCGCTGCCGCGGCAACAAGCAGATGCTGGAGCAGGCGTGGATCAACCTTTTGAACAACGCCATCAAGTTCACCCCCACGGGCGGCACCATTTCGGTCTCCCTGAAGGTCGAAGGACGGCAGGCGGTCATCCGCTTCGGGGATACAGGCATCGGCATGAGCGAGGAAACGCGGGCCCATATCTTTGAAAAATTCTATCAGGGCGACAAGGCGCACCACGGTGAGGGCAACGGCCTGGGGCTTACCATGGTGCAGCGCATTGTCAAACTGTCCGGCGGCGCCATCCGTGTGACCAGCGAGCCCGGCAAGGGCAGCACCTTTTCGGTTTATTTGCCGCTGGACAGCGCAGCCAAATAACCTTTTCCCCACTGATTGCGCTTTACAAACAGCAGAGATTTGTTTTACAATAAGCGCTGTCTGATTTTTCCCGTGGAGGCTGTTTATGAGCAATGGAAACAAAGCCGCTTATCTGCGCGGCATCAGGGATGGGCTGCCCATCGCGGCCGGTTATTTTGCCGTATCCTTTGCGCTGGGCATCTATGCACGCCAGTGCGGTCTGACCGCAGCCGAGGCCACGCTTTCCTCCCTGCTGACCAACGCCTCCGCCGGTGAGTATCAGGGATTCAAGATGATCGCCGCCGCTTCCTCGGTCTGGATGGTCATCCTGATGACCACGGTCATCAACGCGCGATATCTTTTGATGAGCTGCGCCCTTTGCCAGAAGCTTTCCCCTTCCGTGCCGCTGTGGCAGCGACTGCTGCTGGGGGACTGCGTGACGGATGAGATCTTTGCCATTTCCGCCGCCTATCCGGGCTCCCTGAACCCGGTGTACAGCTACGGCGCGTTCAGCGTGGCCAGCCCCGGCTGGGCAGCCGGAACGCTGCTTGGCGTGATCATGGGCAATGTACTTCCCGTCAACGTCGTCAATGCGCTGGGCGTAGGACTGTATGGCATGTTCATCGCCATCATCGTACCGCCGGCAAAGGAAAACCGCGTGGTAGCCGGGGTGGTGATCCTGGCAATGCTGCTCAGCTTTATTGCCTCCCATCTATCCTTCATGACCGACGCCATGAGTGTGCTGCTCATCACCGTGATCCTTTCCGCTGCCGCCGCGCTGCTGTTCCCTGTAAAGGAGGAAGAAAAAGCATGAGCAATCTCGGCTATATCCTTCTGATCGCGCTGGTCACCTATGCGCTGCGCGTGCTGCCGCTCACATTGATCCGCCGCCCCATCACCAACCGGTTCATCCGTTCTTTCTTATACTATGTACCTTATGTCACGCTGGCTGCCATGACCTTTCCGGCCATGATCCACGCGACCGGCAACGATCTGGCCGGTCTGGCCGCCTTTGCCGCCGCCATCGTTCTGGCCCTGTGCAAACAAAAGCTGCTGACCGTCGCCGTCGCCGCCTGCGCAGTCGCCTTTCTGGTGGGATTGATTTAAGCATTTCTCCGATTGAAAACAACACTCCGGTACTGCCGGAGTGTTGTTTTTCATTATACATCCCGTTACAGCGTTAGATTCTTCTGACGGGCGGTGTAGAACAGCTCTGCCAGGTGGCCGGAGGTCATCTGCTCGCGCTCCGGACCGCTGATATCCATGACCACTTTTCCCGAAGACAGCATGATGGTACGAGTGCCGATGCCAAGCGCGTAGTCCATATCATGCGTGACCATCAGGGTGGTAATGCCCTGCTCCGCCGTGATGCGTTTGGTCAGCTCCATCACCTTGTCGGCCGCACCGGGATCAAGGGCCGCGGTGTGCTCATCCAGCAGCAGCAAACGCGGTTTGGCGATGGTCGCCATCAGCAGCGAGGCCGCCTGACGCTGTCCGCCCGAGAGCAGGCCCATACGGGTCTTCATCCGGTCCTCAAGGCCCATATTCAGGGCCGCCAGCAGCTCACGGAAATAAGCGCTGTCCCGACGGTTGACGGCAAAAAAGGAACGGGAGGACTTGCGCGTATAAGCCAGCGCCAGGTTTTCTTCAATGGTCATATCGGGCGCAGTACCGCGCAGTGGATTCTGATACAGACAGCCGATGTTCAGGGCACGCTTATAATCCTTCTGTCGGGTGATATCTTCACCGCCCAGCAGAATGGATCCCTCATCGGGACGCAGTTTTCCGAGAATAGCATTGAACAACGTGCTTTTACCGCTGCCGTTGGTACCCAGCACCGTAACAAACTGCCCGGCAGGCACCGTCAGATTCAGATGGTCCAGGGCGACTTTTTCATTGGCAGTGCCTTTTTCAAAGCATTTGGTCAGGTTTTGAATGTTCAGTTCACAGCCGTTCATGCCTTTTTCCCTCCTGGAAGCCTGAAGCCGTGCTTTTTGAGCAGCGGCACACCCAGCGCGATGATCACAATGAGCGTGGAGAGGAGTTTGACGGAATAGGACGGCAGATCGATGCTGTAGGCCAGCTGCAGCACGATGCGATAAAGAATAGAGCCGCCCGCCGCCGAGAGCAGGCCGAGGATCAAGCCGCGGTTTCCGCCCAGCACCTGACCGATGATGACAGAAGCCAGTCCCATGACCAGCATGCCGCTGCCGCAGTTCAGGTCGGCGTAACGCTGCTGCTGACAGAGCAGGCCGCCGCTGAAGGCCACCAGCGCGTTGGCCAGCATGATGCCGGCGGTGCGCGTCAGATCGGCATTGATGGAGGAGGAACGCACCATTTCTTCGTTGTCGCCGGTACCGCGGATGGCCATGCCCGGACGGGTGAAAAAGAAAACGCCGAGGAGGACGAGCAGGATCGCTACGATGCCCAGCGTCAGCAGCATGACCTGCGTGTTGGTGTTTTTCCACTGACCGCCCAGGGGACTGAGCAGCTGACCAAAGCTTTTATACACCGTATCCGCCGCCTGATTGACGGGATACCCCGCGGCATTCATGACCTGACGCTGCAGATAAAGGTTGCTCTGACCGCCCAGCACGGCATAATTGACCGTATACAGGCCGGTCGACACCAGGATGCCGCACAGAATGGGTTCGATTTTGAGCTTGGTCTGCAGCAGCGCAGTACAAAGGCCGGCAACGGCACCCGCCGCCAGCGCGGCAAACAGCGCCAGCACCGGATAACCGGCAATGGTGACAGCGGCACAAACGGTCATGCCTACCACAAAGCTGCCGTCCACGGTCAGATCGGGCGTTTTCAGTATTTTAAAGGTGACAAATACACCCAGCGCCATGGGCGCATACAACAGGCCCTGACTGATGGCGGAAATCAGCATATTGATCAGTACCACGGTTTTTCCTCCTCGGAAACAGCGGAAAGCCGGAAGCCCGAAGGCTTCCGGTCAGAGATCCGCGTTTGCTTTTACTCGCCGAAATGATTGGTGCCGTCGGCTTCAACCAGCACGGTGTAGCCTTCGTAAGCGCTGTCGGCAAAGCTGCCGCCAAAGCGTTCCACGGCCTGCATGTTGACAAACTTGGCATAGTTGGTCAGGGTCTCATAGGGGTTATCGGCAATGGCAGCACCGTTCTTGATGCGCAGCGCCATCGCGGCGGTCTGCTCGCCCAGCTGGACATAGTTGACGCCGATGGTGGCAAAGCCGCCGTCCGCGACCATGGAGTCAGCGCCGCAGTACACGGGGATGCCGGCGGTATAGGCCACATCGGTGTAGGTCGCCATGGCGGAAGCGATGGAGTTATCGTTGCCGGTATACAGGGCATCCACACCCTTGGTGATGAGGGTTTCCACCGCGGTCTGCAGTTCGCTCAGGTTGGAGATGGAGACTTCTTCATAAGCGATGTTTTCGGCTTCACAGTAGGCCTTGGCGGCACGGATGGTGCTGACGGAGTTGGCCTCGCTGGAGGTGTACACAAAACCGATCTTTTTGCAATCGGGCTGGAAGTTGAAGATCAGCTTGACGATCTCGGCGGCGGGAATGTTGTTGCTCACGCCCGTGATGTTGGCGCAGTCATCGCCCACCATGCCGGCGGCATTGGGGTCGGAAACAGCGGAGAAGATGACGGGGGTCTCGGTGCCGATGTAAACGGATTTGGCCGTCTGGGCGGTGGAGGTGGCAATGGCGATGATCATGTCCACATCCTCTGCCTGATACTTGCTGAGGATGTTGTACAGGGCGGAACCGTCGCCGTTGGCATTGGCGGTCAGAACCTCGATGCCTTCGCCGGCGGCGTTCAGTTCCTTGACGATGGTGTCACGGATCTGGTCCAGCGAGGTGTGGGTCATGGGCTGCACGATGGCAATGCGATAGGTGTCGGCCAGCGCGGCGGTGAAGGAGAGCAGCAGAGCGAGGGTCAGGATGACGGAAAGCAGCTTTTTCATGGTTTGTTCCTCCTTGTTTATTTGGTTTTGTTGTTTATCGTTACGCTCTTTTTTAAGAGCCGTAAGCGCTGAGGGCTTTTTGCGTATGGGTCTTTATGACCTCAAGGGAATGCTTCAAAGCGGCCTGTTCCCTTTCGTCAAGAGGCAATTCGATGATCTTTTCGATGCCGTTTGCGCCGATGATGCAGGGGACGCCGCAATGGAGATCATGGGCGCCGTATTCTCCCATCAGCTGCACGCTGGCGGGCATCACGCGTTTTTCATCTCGCAGGATGGCCAATGCCATATCCGCCGCCGCCGCGCCGATGCCAAACTCCGTGGAGCCTTTTCCGTTGATAATGTCCATGCCCGCCATACGCGTGGCATTTTCAATCTCCTCCGCCGGCAGGGAGAAGGCTTCCAGCGGCTGCCCCATGGCCATGCCGCAGGAGAGTG
>JAZRWA010000056.1:0-36436 GCA_045599485.1 Clostridia bacterium
ATGGGAGAGGATAAAACGCATCATCAGTTCGGAAATATAGCCGGCTTCTGTTGATGGCTTTTTAAGGAACTTGCGGCGAACAGGTGCGTTGTAGAAAAGATCCTTGATCAAAAAACACGTGCCTTCAGGACAGGCAGCTTCGTGAATGTCTTCAATGGTGCCGCCGTTGTTTTGCACGGAGACGCCCCACTCGGCTCCGTGACGACGGGTGGTACAGGTCACCTTGGCGACGGCGGCGATGGAGGCCAAGGCTTCACCGCGGAAACCGAGGGTACGGATACCCACAAGCTCTTCTGCTGTTGTAAGTTTACTGGTAGCATGCCGTGCAAATGCCAGACGGATTTCCTCGGGCTCGATACCGCTTCCGTTGTCTACGACACGGAACGACGTAAGTCCGCCATCTTTGATATCTATGGTAATGGCGGTTGCGCCTGCATCCATGCTGTTTTCAACCAGTTCCTTAATGGCAGCAGCCGGACGCTATACCACCTCGCCGGCGGCAATCTGTCCGATGATATCGTTTGATAGTTGCCTGATATGGGGCATAAAAATCCTCCGGATCAAAGTTTGCGGGCTTTTTCGCGAAGAAGGAACAAGGTGTTCAACGCCTCCATGGGGGACATTGACAGAACATCGAGCTTTGATAGCTCATCGATCAGCTCTGTCCGGTTGTAGCTGAACAGATCCTGCTGCTGATCCTTACGTTTTCCTTTTTCGAGAATATTCTGACCGATGCTGGTCTGGTTGATGTTGTTGGCTTCAAGACGAGCTTCAATTTCCTGTGCTCGGGCGACCACGCCGCGGGGCATACCTGCGAGTCGGGCAACGTATACACCGAAACTTTTATCAGCGCCGCCCTTTACGATTTTGCGCAGGAAAATGACCTATTCGCCGTGTTCCTTTACGGAAATCTGATAGTTGCAAACGCCTTCAAGGACACCTTCCAACTCACTGAGCTCGTGATAATGCGTGGCAAAAAGCGTTTTTGCGCCGCATTTTTGTTTGTTGCACAGGTACTCAACGGTGGACCAAGCAATACTGAGACCATCAAAGGTGCTTGTGCCTCGACCGATTTCATCAAGAATGACAAGCGAATTTGCGGTCGCGTTGCGCAGAATGTAAGCGGTCTCACTCATTTCTACCATAAAGGTGGATTGACCGCCGGCCAAATCATCACTGGCACCAATGCGTGTGTAAACATTATCCGTCAAAGGAATCAATGCTTCACGTGCCGGAACAAAGGAGCCCATGTGCGCCATCAATGTGATGAGCGCTACCTGACGCATGTAGGTGGATTTACCAGCCATATTGGGACCGGTAATAACCTGCATGCGCTGTGCATCGGCATTCATGATCGTGTCGTTTGGCACAAAAAGAGCATCGTTCAATGTCTTCTCTACGACCGGATGACGGCCGTCACGGATACAGAGCGTGCCGTCTTCTGTGATCGTCGGGCAGATATAATTATTTTCCCTGGCGACACGGGAAAGGGAAAGTAAAGCATCTAGTGTTTTCAGCGCCCGTGCAGTGCCTTGCAGGGCAGGCATGGCGGTGGCAATTCGATTGCGGACGGAAACAAACAACTCCATCTACAGCCGTCCCAATTGCTCCTGCGCAACGCTGATCTTTTCTTCAATCTGACGAAGCTCATCTGTGGTAAAGCGCTCGGCATTTGCAAGCGTTTGCCTGCGGCGATAGCGTTCCGGGATGAGATCGTAGTAGGACTTTGTGACTTCTATATAGTAACCGAAAACACGATTGTACTGAATTCTAAGATTTTTAATCCCGGTTTCATTCCGTTCCTTGACTTCAAGATCGCTTAGCCATTGTTTTCCTTGCGTCGCTGCGGCACGGTAGTCATCCAAAGTGGGGTTGAAGCCATCTTTGATGATACCGCCGTCAGAAAGCACAAGCGGTGCATCCGGGTTGATGGCTTCTTCCAGAAGGGAAGCAATCTCTGAGACGGGGTCAAGATGTCCCAGTGCATTACGGACCGGGGCACAGCTATCCCCGGAGAGAAGATCAATCAGTTGAGGAATTTGCTTGAGAGAACGCAGCAAAGCAAGGCAATCGCGAGCATTGAGCGTAGAATAGGATACTTTGGAAAGAATACGCTCCATGTCATATACATTTCGCAGAAGATCGTATATCTTTTCGGAAAGAACATGATTATTGAACAGTGCGGAGACGGCGACAAGGGGATTTTCGATCGTCTGTTTATCAAGCAGAGGCTGCTCGACCCATCGGCGCAACTGACGACCGCCCATGGCAGTGGCGGTTTTGTCGAGAAGCCACAGAAGACTGCCCAGAACAGAGTGGGAATGAAGTCCTTCCGTCAGTTCGAGATTACGGCGTGTTGCTGCATCGAGCGGCATCGATTGATTCTCGTATACGATACGCAGGGATGTGATGTGTGTCATTGCATTCTTTTGCGTATCTGAGAGATAAATGATCAAAGCACCTGCCGCATGAACGGCGGGGAGCATGGACTGATCGAGGCCCAACGCGGTAATGGAGGTAACCTGAAAGTGTTCAAGCAGTGCGGAAGTGGCGGATGATGCGCGAAAGGAGATAGAAGGGCAGCCGCCAATCGGTGCATCGGAACAGCCTTTTACGGTTTCGGCGGCATTGGTGATAACTTCGCCGGGAGCAATGGAAGCCAACACCGAGCGCAGTTCAGCGGAGGCGTTTGCCAGGCAACGAACATAGAATTCACCGGTGGTCACATCTGTGTAGGCGATGCCTGCGCGTTTGCCTTCCGCACATACAGATACAAGGAAATTGTTCTTTTTTTCCTGCAATGCTGTCTGATCTGTTACTGTACCCGGCGTAACAATGCGGACAATTTCGCGTTTTACAAGACCTTTGGCCAATGCGGGGTCTTCCATCTGTTCGCAGATGGCAACACGATATCCTTTGCTGATAAGACGGTTGATATAAGTATCGACTGCGTGATAGGGGACGCCGCACATCGGTGCTCTTTCCTCCAAACCGCAGTCGCGGCCGGTAAGTGTCAGTTCAAGTTCACGGCTGGCGGTGATGGCATCATCAAAAAACATCTCGTAAAAGTCACCGAGACGATAAAACAGAAGCTCATCGGGATGCTCATTTTTAACCAGCAGATATTGCTGCATCATGGGCGTAACGGTATTTACAGCGGGTCTAGCCATGACTTTGGACACTTCCCCTTAATACTTACATTTATTCGGCTTTGCAGCCGCTGCAACTGGCGCAATCTCCGGTGCATCCTCCGGCAGCACCGGGATGGATGGCGTTTTGCAGAATGTCGCTGATTGCCTGCATCATCGCGTTGAAATCGTTACGGCACTGCTCTGAACGAATATAGGATGGCGTGCTGCGAAGAGCTTTCTCGGCCTCCTCGCTTTCACGGGTAAGATCGGCAATCAGTATTGCATCCGGTGATTCTTTGACAGACTCATCGTCGAGCCTGGAACGCGCGGTAACATATTCGGCAACACGAACTGTCAGCTCGGGATCGTTTTCTGCGTCTTTTTCGGCGCTTTTTACAGCGGCAAGTTCTTCACTTTCAGCGATGAACTCAGCCAGTTTCTGAACGGTATCAAACATTTCTTTGGACATGTGAAACATATTTTTATTCCTCAATCTTTTCACCACGCAGGGTGTTACTGCCGTGGCCGGTGATTCTGACATTGATGATTTTGCCAATATCCTCGGGTACACCTTTGAAATTGACATTGATGTTGCGGCCGTTTTTGCCGGTCAGCTGAAGCGTACTGCGGCGGGAGGTACCCTCAACCAGGACTTGCTGAACTTCACCATGCATGGAAGTGAAAATTTCCTCGGTGATGGATTCCTGCGCTGCTATCAGTTCCTCAATACGGCGGCTTGCGATTTCCGAACTGATCCGATCCGGCATTGCGGCTGCCTTGGTACCGTTGCGGGGACTGTAAATGAAAGTATAAGCGCTGTCATAACGTACCTGGTGGACCAAAGACAGAGTATCCCGGAAATCTTCTTCCGTTTCGCCGGGGAAAGCAACGATAAGATCGGTGGTAAGGCCGATTTTCGGAACCGCTGTACGTAATTTTGCAACCTTCTCCAGATACTGCTCCTGTGTGTAACGGCGATTCATGAGACTTAAAATCCTGTCGGAACCGGCCTGTACAGGCAGATGCAGATGGGGCGCAATCACGGGATTGCGTGCCATTTCATCGATGAGCTCATCGGAAAGATCTTTCGGATGAGAAGTCATGAAGCGAAGACGTTCGATGCCGGTTTGGCTTACACTGTGCAGTAATTTTGCAAACGAAATGTGGTCATCACGGTCAAGTCCATAACTGTTCACGTTCTGCCCGATCAGCATGATCTATTTCACGCCGCCGGCAACCAGCTGCTCTGCTTCTTTAACGATTGCATCGGCGTCACGGGAACGCTCACGGCCTCGCACATAAGGGACGATGCAATATGAACAATAGTTGTTGCAGCCGTACATGACGGTGATGTAAGCCTTCAGGTCGCTTTCGCGATGCAACGGCAGTCCCTCGACCAGGGTGCTCATTTCCTGCTCGACACGGATGACGCGTTCATTATTGTCGATAGCCTGATACAGATATTCGGGCAGCCGATGAACATTGGCGGTGCCGAAAGCTACATCAATAAAAGGATATTGATTCAGCAGCTTTTTTGCCATTTCGGCTTGCTGAATCATACAGCCGCAAACACCGATCAGCAGATGAGGACGGTTCTTCTTTACTTCCTTCATCCAGGTGACGTTGCCAAGGGCTTTGCGCTCGGCGTTGTCACGGATGCAGCAGGTGTTATAAATGACAAAATCCGCCTGTGTTTTATCGTCAATAGGAGAAAGTCCCATTTCTTCCAGCATACCGGCCAGCTTTTCGCTGTCGTGGGCATTCATCTGGCAGCCATAGGTGATGATGTGATATGTATTTGGGCGATTGGGATGAGAACGGACCTTTTGCATATAGTCACGCTGAACGGCCAGTTCCTCCTGAGAAACATTGATAATTCTGTCAGACATCGGAATAAATCTCCTCGGTTTCAGGAAAATGAATGCCGCTGCCGCCGCAGAAGGGACAGGGGGCATCCTACAGGGCCTCCAAAGGCATTTGCGAACGGCTGCGTGTCAGTTCCATGATGCCAAGCGGGGTGATGTCAACCACAACGGTTTTTACCGGATCGCGCTGAAGGCATTCCCGCATAGAACTTATCAGTCTGTCGCGAGCGGCGTCGTCGGGCAAATCGATAAAATCAATCAGGATCATGCCGCCGATGGCGAGAAGACGAAGCAGCCGGGCAATTTCTTTGCAGGCTTCCAGGTTGATTTTTTCAGCGGTTTCGGCGATGGAGCGTCCTTTGGTGGCCATGGCTGAATTGACGTCTATTACCGTCATGGCCTCACAGCGATCGATCACAAGAGTTGCACCGCTTTTTAAAAGGACAGTGCGTTTTTTTGCCTTTGACAGTGCGGCGTCAACATTATAGAGTAGAAAAGGATGTTCACTTGTTTTGACCGTGAAAGAAGTTGCGGGGATGATTTCCGGGGCATTGGTAAGAATACTTTCCAGACGCTTCGTTTCTTCTCTGAGCAGCGATTCAACAGGGGTTTCGCCAGCCATCAAAAGGCAAGGAGCATGCGCAGCCTGGGATTTGGCCAACAATGCTTCATAATCGTTCTGAAGCTTTTCCGATTGGGTTTTAACGTTATCAAGGGAAGTTTCCAACGCGGCTGAACGCATAATTAGTCCGGTTCCGGGCTTGCGGATTGTAGTCCCCAACTGCTTCAGAAGACGACGCTGGTCAGGATCATCCACCCGCTTTGAGACACTGACATGATTGCCAAAGGGAAGGAAAATGCAGGTATCGCCTTCAAAAGCGATATCGGTCGTTAAAAACGCCTTCTTGGTGTTGTTGGGGTGGCGTTTTACCTGCACGAGCAATCGAGTGCCGGACGCGGGCGCTGCCTTGCCGGGTTCTATTGGCAGAAAACCATAGTCATTGCTATTCAACTTGACGAACAGCGCATTGATGCTTTTGATGACACGATCTGCAATCCCGAGATAAATTTGTCCCTCCAGAATGGCGGAAGAAGTCTTCTCGGCTTTGTATGCAGTTAATTTTCCGTCTTCTATCACCGCTGCTCGGATGCCGTCGTTGTTTTTCTCTGCAAGAAGGATACTCATAGCGTTTCAAGGGGTTTGAAGTTATCACCGTACAGAGCAGTGCGAACAATGGAACAGCGAGGAACACTTTCAAGTCCGGCTTGCTTGCTCAACTCGGAAATCAGCAAATCCGGTTTGCAGGTAGACGCCTCGCATAGTGCAAGTAAAGCGTGAAGAATACCATCCTTTTCGTAAAGGTTGTAGATCATCGGCCGGATATCAACTTCTTTTTCGCCCGACTTTGATTTCTTTACTGTCATGATGGTGTTTCGGCCGAGAAATTCCGGCAGTGCGGCGAACAAAGCCGCGGCGTTCTGCAGGGGCGTGATTTCGTATGAGGCTGAACGCAGCAGAGCCATGGGGGCCGGATGGTGATCGTCCACACTGTGGACTTCGAGGCAGGGAAGTTCGGGAGGAAGGACAGTTCTGAATTTGCGAATGAATTCTTCTTCCGAAATCTCTGATTCCAAAGGAACTTCCATCACTTCTCTTTTGCCGGGAACGCCGACAGAAAGGGGAGCGGCAAAGCTGAGAAGAAGATGAGGATTAAAACCTTTGGAAAAGCTGATGGGCAAATCACTGCGCCTAAGAGCGCGCTGCATCGCTCGCAGCAAGTCGAGATGTCCTACGTGGCGCAAACGGGGGCTTTTTTCATACACGCAGATCATTTTCAATTTTACACACCCCCTCATAGCGCTGCAGTCCGCAGCCGTTGCAGCCGTGCTTGCGGCAGTTGGGCGTGCAGACGGCCTGCTGGGCACGCTGCCATTCACGCCACAGGAAACCGCGGGTTACACCCGCGTCGATGAAGTCCCACGGAAGGAGCTCTTTTTCATCGCGGACACGATTGGCATAAAAGGCGGGATCAATTCCGCACGCTTTGAATGCGTCAAGCCAACCGTCATATTTCATGAATTCGCCCCATCCATCCATGCGGCAGCCGTTTTTCCATGCCGCAAGAAGTACATCGCCCATGCGGCGATCACCACGTGCAAAGCAGGCTTCCAGCATACTGAGCTCCGGGTCGTGCCAGTTGAAATTGACTCCTTTGACCTGTCGCAGAATGTCCCTGAGTTTATTCTGTTTGTCATAAATCTGTTCCAAAGTATCCTGAGCGACCCATTGGAAAGGCGTGAACGGCTTGGGAACGAAGGTGGAAGCGCTGCAGGTAACACGCAAACCGCGGGCGCGTTTCTCTTTGGGAATCGTGAAATAAGCAGCATTCACCTCGCGGGCGAGATGGCCGATACCGGCAAGATCCTCATCACGTTCGGTCGGAAGGCCGATCATGAAATAGAGTTTGACCGTATTCCAGCCGCTGTCAAAGGCATCCGTTACGGAGCGGATCAAATCATCCTCCGTGACGCCTTTGTTGATCACGTCACGCAAACGCTGGGTTCCGGCTTCGGGGGCCAGCGTTAAACCGGACTTGCGCACTTTTTGCGCTTCTTCGAGCGATTGTTTTACCAGACTGTCCAGACGCATGGAAGGAAGTGAAACGCTGACACGGCGGGGGCCAAAACGCTCGGTCAGACCGCAGACAAGTTCAGTCAGGTGAGAATAATCACCGCTCGAAAGGGAAGAAAGGGACATTTCTTCGTAGCCGGTATTGTTTTCAAGCGCTTCGGCTTGACGGAAGAGGGTTTCAAGACTGCGCTCACGGGCAGGACGATACAGAATACCTGCCTGACAGAAACGACAGCCGGCTGTACAACCGCGCATGATTTCGAGCACAATTCGGTCGTGAATCGCTTCGGTATAAGGAACGACAAAGGATTCGGGGTATTCTGCACTGTCCAGATCGCGAAGAATGCGTTTGTGCACCACCGGTTTGCCGGCAGGATCGATGACATCGAAAGAACGCAGTGTGCCATCGTCATTATAAGTGGGGGAATAGAAGGCGGGCACATAGATGCCTTCGATGGCGGCGAGGCGACGCAAGGTATCAAGGCGTGAAAGCCCCTCTGACTTGCAGGCGCGAACACATTCGATGAATTCAACCATCATCTATTCGCCGTCGCCAATCTGGAAAACGTCGATAAAGGATGCCAAAGGTTCTGGATTGAAAGCACAAGGTCCGCCGGCAACAATGATCGGATCATTTTCACCACGGTCTGAGGAGAAAAGCGGAATACCGGCCAGGTCAAGCATCTCCAGAATGTTGGTATAGCACATTTCATATTGCAAAGTGAAACCAACAATATCAAACTTGCTGACGGGAGTGCGCGATTCAAGAGAAAACAAAGGCAAACCAACTTTGCGCATTTCGTCCGCCATATCCGGCCAGGGCGTGAACACGCGTTCACACAGCGCCCAGGGGCGGCGGTTGATAATATCATAGAGGATCTTGATGCCAAGATGGCTCATGCCAACCTCATATGCATCAGGAAAACAGAACGCAAAGGAAACATCGGCACTGACGAAGAGCTTGTGGACGGCGTTCATCTCTCCGCCGGTATAACGGGAAGGTTTTTCAACGCGGTCAAGCAGCTCTTCCAAAATGGCTTCGGAAAACTCTTTCACGGAACTCCTCCAAGCATAATCTTACTTATTTATTATATCACAAATCACTGCTTTTGTCCATTCATAGAAAAGAAGAATTGGGTCAACATAGGTGGTTGAAATCAGTTGCAGTATAAATTATAATGGAGGTGATAATTGACTGACAAATTGAGAATTTCGTATTTATAATTCCAACCGAAAGAGAAGTGTACGAATGATGAAAACAGAAAAACTGACAATTTTGTTTCCGTGGCAGGAACGAGTCGTTTATAAACAATTGTCGGATGAAGCTGTACATGACCTTGGAATTGAGGAACTTTGCAATGAAGCCGGTACTACTCCGCAAGAAAAAAGAATCCTGCTGCGGACACTTTCCAACCTCACACGTGATGTGGACGTGGCTAATTTTCGAGCGGCTGTTTTTGCCGACCTGCTGAACAATAAAGAGCTGCGAGAGAAGATTTTGGAGCAGTTAAGACAGATTGAATTTATGCAAGAGTATGGCGGGATGCGCAACAACAATTTTGATGAAGATCTCGGTATATGGGATCTTTTGCATCGTCTGGATGAAATCCGCAATTATATCGTCTGTATTGAATCGCTGAGAAATTGCCTGTCCGAGGCGAATGTTACATCAGAAGGCTTAAAAAACCTTCGGATCAGTTTGAATAAGCTCTACGACGATCACGACTTTGCGGTGCTGAAGGAAGATGTCAATCATCTGAAGGCTGAAACGGGGAATCTGAAAAGTGTGACCGTTGGTATCAATCTGAATGAACGCTTTGAAGCGCAAAGTTTCGGACTTGTATCCATCAACAGCAAAGCGTTTACCAAATCCAGCGTAATCAGCGGATTTGCTTAGGCAATCCTTGGACGCGATAACATCCAAAAGGACACGGTTTGGCGGGATAACTACAAGTATCATCCATCGGAAAATGCCTCCGGAGTCGGTTCGAAACTTGAGGCGGCTGCCAGTACAGCCATGATGGCCATGAATCCGCTGGCAGCGATGACGTTGGCTGCTGTGCCTTCTGGCAACGGTATTCAAAGCATGATGCAGAGCATGGATTCTGCAGCCAATACAATGCTGACAGCCATGGCAAGGCATCTCAGAAATGTTCTTCACCGCTATGTCAATATCACGGTTCAGGACATCATCGGACTGATTCCGTAGTTTTTATACTACATTCGAATGACGGAATATGTTGAGAGAAAAATAGCAGAGGGCTGGACGTTCTCGCGCGCACATGCTCAGGAAGGAACAGATTTGTGCGCAAGGGGATTTTACAACCTGAAACTGATCAACGCCATCAAACCGGAAGAAACGGTAAAGAATGATTTGGACTTTGATGATGATAAAAGGATGTATATCCTGACAGGTGCCAATCGCGGCGGTAAAACGACCGTTACACAGGCAGTTGGACAAATGTATATTCTGGCTCAGGGAGGCGTTTATATTCCCGGGGACAGCATGGAGTACGGGCCGGTGGATACTATCTGTACGCATTTCCCGGCGGATGAGGATAAGACGCTTGATTACGGCAGACTCGGTGAAGAATGCAGACGTTTCCGCGAATTGTATATCGAAAGTACTTCGTATAGCCTGATGCTGCTGAATGAGACCTTTTCGACTACGTCCTTTGAGGAAGGCTATGAAATCGCGCTTGACGCTTGCAGAGCACTGCTGAAAAAGGGGCTTCGTACCCTTTACAATACACATATGCACAAGCTGGCTTTGGATTTGCACAAAATCAACCAGGATCAAGTCAAAGGGAAAGCGTACTCACTGGTCGCAGCCAGTAAGAATGGGCACCGTTCCTTTAAAGTGCAAATTGGGCCGCCGGAAGGCACATCCCTGGCGCACGATATTGCTGAAAAATACGGTGTTACTTATGAGCAGCTGACGGAAAACAATTGACACATAAAACAACAAGGCCGGAAACGTCCGGCCTTGTGCTTTTTATTCAGATGGGTGCTCCTGATTCCAATCTGTTACTGCTTTTGCGAAATCTTCGAAATAATAGGACGAGACCCGGTCGACACCGCCGACAAGATTAAAGAAACAGCTGGGAATTTCACGAACCTTTAAACATTTTTGAATGCACAGCGAACAACCATGCTCGTGATTGACGGGGTTAAGGGGACATTTTTTATCCCTGCATGAGCAGAACGGACTCAGGTTTTTCATCAAAGTTGTCTCCTCTCTTCTCTCTGCAGTCGAACTGCAAGGCGTTTTTTATAAATCAGGTAACAGATAAACTGGGCAATGAACGTGATGATCCACGAAATCGGGTAAGAAATGTACAATGTACGGAGACTGCGGCTTTGTTGAAAGATGGTAAAAATCCACAGGACACGGAATCCGCATGCGCCGGCTACGGAGATGATCATTGGCTGCAATGAATACCCCATACCGCGCAGCACGCCCGTCATCACATCCATCATGCCGCACAGAAAATAAGTGGTGGCAATGATGCTGTTTCGAATTTCGCCCATTCTGACGACCTCGGGTTCCGAAGTGTAGATGCCAAGAAGAGGCAGATGGAAGATCCACTCACTGACACCAAGAATCAAACCAACACAAAGCACCACAACCAGACAGATAACGACGATTCGGCGGATGCGCTCCAGCTTGCGTGCACCGACATTCTGACTGACAAAGGTAACTGCAGCCTGGTAAATGCTGTTCATGGCTGTGTATATGAAGCCTTCCAGATTGGAAGCCGCTCCATTGCCGGCCATGGCATTGGAGCCGAAGCTGTTGACCGAGGATTGAATCAGCACATTGGAGATCGCGAACACACAGCCTTGCAGCCCGGCAGGAAGACCGATGCGGGTGAGAGCAATGAGTTTGTCTTTATAAATCGTGATCTTGCGCAGCTACAGCCGGATATCGCCCTCTGAACGGATCAGACAGATAATGACCATGATTGCAGACATGGCATGCGAGACGATGGTAGCCAAAGCCACACCGGCAACACTCATATGGAAAACGATAACAAGCAGAAGGTTGAGAGCGACATTTACCAAACCGCTGATCATCAGGAAATACAGGGGTCGCTTCGTATCACCAACGGCTCTCAGAATACCCGCACCAAAGTTGTAGAGCATATTGAAAGGCATGCCGAGAAAATAAATACGCAGATAAAGCGTTGAAAGGTCGATGACATCCTCCGGGCTGGCCATCAGTTCCAGCATACCGTGCGAAAAGAAATATCCGATGAACATCAGGAAAATGCCGCTGGCAATGGCAATGCCAATAGCGGTGTGAACAGTACGGGATACTTCCTGCGATTTTCCTGCACCTTTTTCCTGTGCGACAAGCACACTGGCACCAAGCGAAAGACCAGTAAACAGGTTAATAATCAGGTTTACCAAAGAACCGGTAGAGCTGACGGCAGCCAGTGCAGTGGGACCGGCGAACTGCCCGACAACAATGACATCTGCCGCGTTATAGAGCAGCTGCAGGATGCCGGAGAACATCAGCGGAAGCGAAAAAGTAATGATCTTGCCAAGCAGAGGGCCATTGACCATGTCCATCTCATACTTTGCGCTTTTTGAAGCCATGCTTGCCTCCTTAAACCTTGGAATTAGCCTTGTAAGTGTATGCTTATTTTTGCATATTGTCAATAAAGAAGGGTAAAAAAGACCGCCGGCAACTGCCGACGGTCCATTGCGTGTTAATCAGCCAAGCCCATAATCTGAGCGGCATTTTCGGGACCGGTTACAACCATGTAATCTCCGATTTCCTGAATCAAAGCCTTGTTGGTGATGTTGCCGGTATGGCCCATGCCCTTGAAGGTGACGCTGTAGCCATAGTCAACACCGGTAGAATTCAGGAAGTCTTCAACGAGGTACTGCGAAAGGTTCAGATAGTAGTTGTCCATATCGCCGCCGCGCAGATGCAGCTTGCCGACGAGCTGATCCTTCAGAGTGTCCCAGTTGGACTGCATGTAGTAGTTCAGATCGAAATGATCTTTCCAGTAAGCCACAACATCCTTGTTGATGTCGCCGGTCACAGGATCCCAAACACGGGCGGCGTAACCATCTTCACCGACGGGACCATAGACAGCTTCCCAACCGGACCAGCAGCCGCGGGCGTTGGACAGGCCACCGCCCATCGCGGTCTCCCAGTGGTTTTCCTGGGCGATGGTCCAGCGGGGAGTGCCGTCGGTGTCGCGGGCAGAAGGAATTTCGACCTTCACCCAACCGTAATCAACATAGAAGCCGTTATCATAGTCGTAGAGGTTAACCGCCTGATAAGTATGGAAGTCCATACCGTCGGGGCACATGACCCAGGTACCGCCGAAGATTTCGGGGTAGAAGAGCTCCAGCGCCATGGATTCCCAACCACCGTTGGAACCGCCGGCCAGCATACGGGCCCAGCACTCCGGAATGCCGCCGTAGGTCTTCTCAACATAAGGAATCAGTTCGGTAGTAAAAGCGGTACCGCAGGGACCCATGTTGGCACTGTCGACCCAGTACATGTTGTCATAGTACATATTCGCATCGCGGGTGGTAACGATGATCATTTCGGGAGCTTCGCCGCTGTCCCACCATTCGGTAAACTCAACACCGCGCTTGCTGCCATAGCTCATGGGAGCGTTGCCGCCGACCCAGTGACCCTGATAGTAGAGTACAGGATACTGCTTGTTGGCGTCATAATTGGCGGGAAGCAGAATGTTCAAACCGATGTACATATCGGTGCCCCAGAACTCGGACAGCACATCAGACTTGATCTTGTCAAAGACAACGTTGGGGGAGGTACTGGTGTAGTTACCCTGCTGATCGACCATGCCTTCTTCCAGTTCATACCCCAGCTCGATCATGTTGGTGAGGGACAGCTCGATCACAGCAGAATCGTTGAAATCAGCCATGATGGCATCGCTGTAGAAATTGTAGGGGTTGCGGCCAGCGTTACTGCCGCCACCATGATCAGCCATGCCCCAGATGGAAACACCGTCCGCACGGTTAAACTGGGTGTATACGGCGAACAGCGCCTGAACAGCATAGTTGCCGTCAGACAGCTCACCAAGCTGCATGGGATAACCGTAGACTTCGGTATCATCCACGGTCATGGTGATAACATCACCTGCGTGCAGGCCATATACAGTCTTGCCGAAAACAGGACAGCCGGTAACGTCGATGTTATCGAACACGTTGCCGTAATCCGGAATCTCGGTGTCGACAGCCAGCAGCAGGCGGCCATTCAGTTCGCCCTCGAAATCTTCGGGGATGGAAACCTTGATGGTTACACCAGCTGTGGCTTCATCCGCCAGAGCAGTGATGGTGCAGGCAGCGCTCAGCAGGAGCATCAGTGCCAGCATCAGGGAAACAAACTTTTTCATTTCTTTTTCCTCCTTTTTTGAAATGCTTAAATAATATAATTTGATAAAAATGTTTTGTCAATGAAACAGGTTAATAAATACAGAATATAAACAATATTTAGGATGAAATTCACATCAAGATATCAATAAATGAGCTGGTGTTGACGAAAACGGTGTGGCAGGGTAAAATAGACACAAGCTAACTTCACAGTGAGGCAGAAGAATGCGAAAGATTGTAATTGTTATTTTGGTAGTTTTAGCCCTGAGTGGGATTGTCCTTGCAGAAACAGAGATAGATGCGTCTTCCTTGTTTTTTCAGGAAGCAGAACTATTTGCAGTGGAATGGACCTTTCCTGTTACTCCCGAAGAAATGGACGAACGTTTTGTCCGGCTTGTAAACCCGCATTACCTGCTGGAAAGCACATTTGTCCCTGAACCGCTGATGACAATGGTCGCTCGGAAAAGTGCCTCTGACGGAAGCAACGCAAACGGCGGCGTCCGAAAATGCTCCACGGTAAAAATGGAACTTCAGAAGGATTGCGGAGAAGCACTTGTACGTTTGTTTGATGAAGCAGAGAGACAGGGTATGATGCTGTATCTGAAATCCGCCTACCGCAGCTATCAAACACAAAAAACGCAGTATTATAACAGGCTGAGCAATAACCACGGAAAAGATGATGGCTGGGTAGCCAAGCCCGGTGCCAGTGACCATCAGTCCGGTCTTGGCTGTGATGTGCTGAATTATGAGTGGCGCAACCGCAGCATGAATTCTACTTTTATTCAGACAGCGGAAGCACAATGGATGGAAGCACACTGTGCCGAATTCGGATTTGTCATCCGTTATCCCAGCGGCAAGGAGCAGATTACCGGCATTAATTATGAGCCCTGGCACTTACGTTATGTCGGGGAAGCGGCAGCACAGTATATCATGTAGAATGGTTTGTGCCTGGAAGAGTATCAGGAACAGCTGCAGGTTGCTATAGCTGATTACCTTGCCCGCGGCGGAAGCATGAAGCGCGTTGAACGCTTGATTCAGGTAAGCACCGATTGATACAAAACACAGAAGGCGTTCCGAAAATGACGGAACGCCTTTGCACTTAACGTGTACTTGTGTCGACATTGTAAACAAATGATGTTATACTGACAGGGTTCTGTTCTTTAACGGAGGAATGATACATGAAAAAGTATTCGTTTGCTTATGGCAGCGGCAGAGTAACGCTGTAGCTTGATGAAGCAAAAGTGATTGGTGAGCTGCATGGGCATGAGACACCGCCTCTTTCCGACATACGGAATGCGGTGTTTAAGGCTTTGAATGAACCGATTGATAGCAGCCCTCTCAATCAACTTGCGCAGCCGGGAAACCGCATTGCACTTGTGGTCAGCGACATGTCTCGTTTCTGGATGAGGCAGGATCTGGTGATTCCACATGTAATTGCCTATCTGAATGAGAAGTGCGGCATCACTGATAATGATATTTGCATCGTTGTCGCGAACGGTACTCATTTGGGCGGCGATGAACACGAGCTGCGAACCCTTGTTACAGATGATATCTTTAACCGAATCAAAGTGCTCAACCATGATTGCCTTGCAGATGATTTGCACTATATCGGTACGACTCAACATGGCAATACGGTGCGGATCAACCGGACAGCAGCGGAAGCGGATTGGGTAATTTGCCTGGGGGCTTGCACACATCATGTGATGGCCGGCTTCGGCGGCGGACGCAAGAGCATTCTGCCCGGTATCAGTTCTATTGACACCATCCGGTACAATCATGCGTTTGCGCTCGATCCGAATTGTTTGAAATCAAGTCCGCGTATCGGCAACGGAAAGCTTTTAGATAATCCGTTGAATGATGATATGTGTGAAGCCGCCGGACTGATCAAAAACCTTTTTATGATCAATCTGGTCATGAATGCCGAAATGAAACTGGCGGCTATTTTTGCAGGACATTATCTTGCTTCTTGGCGTGAGGGGTGCAGGAAGGTGGATGAGATCTACCGTGTCCCTGTAAAAGAAAAAGCCGATATCATTGTCGCCTCCTGCGGCGGATTTCCCAAAGATATGTCTCTGTATCAAGGGACAAAGACCATTGACAATATAGAACCCGGTCTAAAACCGGGTGGGACATTGATTTTGATGATCGAGGCCAGGGATGGCGGTGGCCCTGCCGAATATTTTGACTGGATCAAGGATTGGCAGACCGGAACCATGGAAAAACGTCTTCGTGATAATTTTACAGTTCCCGGCTATATTTTCCTGCACAATTGTGAGCAGGCACAGCGGTACCGGGTCATGATGCTGACCTCCATCGATCCAGAAATCATGAAGGGGATGGGCATCGAAGCTTACAATAACCCGGATGAGCTTATGAAACATGTTGACTTTGAAGGAAAGACCGTGTATGTGATCCCGAACGGATCGACGGTTATTCCATCTGTGGAGGAGTAAATAATGAGTTTTGTAGCTAAACGATTTCTGAATCAAGGCGGAAGCCTTTCTCTGGATACGGAAGCCTTAAAAAAATATGATGACCTCATCGATCTGAGCATTGGGGATACAGACCTGATTACGGATGGGAGAATCATTGATGCTGCTTGCCGGGATGCACATGGCGGCGCAACCCGCTACGGTTTTCCTCAGGGAGATCCCGAATTGATTACGGCTGTACAAAGTGCCTGGAAGGAAGACTTCAATCTTCAGATTCCAAATGATGAAATTCTTGTGACTGCGTCCAGCTGCATGGGCATGGCGCTGACGATGCTTACCGTTCTGAACCCCGGAGATGAAGTGATCGTTTTTGGACCATACTTTGGTCCATATAAGCAGCAGATCGAACTGGCCGGCGGAAAATGTGTATAGGTTTGTACATCTCAATAGGATGGGTATCGCATCCATGAGGAAAAACTGAGGAACGCGATCAACGAACGCACGAAAGCCGTGATCATCAATAACCCGACCAACCCGACCGGCAGGGTATATGACAGGGAAGAGCTTGCCACGCTAGCGAAAGTTGCCTGCGAAAAGGATCTTCTGGTCGTTGCGGACGAGATTTATACCCGCTATGTTTTTGAAGGGGAATTCATTCCGATCCGCACCTTTGATGGAATGGAGAATCGCACGGTTACGTTGAACAGTTTTTCAAAAAACTTTATGATGACGGGATGGCGTGTAGGCACATTGATCGCACCAGCCGAAATTCGTAAAGCGGCCCAGAATATTAACGGCTGTCTTATTTATACAGCTCCATCTGTTTCGCAGCGTGCGGCCATTGAGGCGATACGCCTCCGTGAGAATATTCAGGATTTATACATTTCTTTGTATAAAGAACGTGTGCTTTATGCAGCGGAACGCATTAAAAAGATTCCTTTCTTCTCGCTTGCTGAACCGCACGGCACTTTTTATCTCTTTCCGGGCATTGAAAAGACCGGCCTTTCCAGTACACAGTTCTGCGCCGCAGCGCTTGAAAAGACGCATATCCTGTTCTCTCCGGGCACAGCTTTCGGTATTTCGGGCGAAAATCACGTCCGAATTGCCTGCACAGCTTCCATGGAGAAACTAAAGATCGCATTTGACAGACTGGAAAAGGCCAATTTTTGACCAGATACAACATAAATGAATATTTTTGAAAAAATATTCAAAAAAACGAAAAAAAGGTCTTTACAAACGGGTTGTTCTGTGTATAATTATACACACCGAAAGCAAAGTTTTCGGAATGAATACGAAATCCAATTCGGAGGTAAAGACAAATGAAAAAGATCGTAGCTCTTATCCTGTGCGTAATGATGCTGACTGCCATGGCCTGCACCGTCTCCGCCAGCACTCTGGACGAAATCAAGGCAGCCGGCAAGCTGGTTGTTGAGACCGAAGCGACCTATCCGCCTTACGAGTATCTCGATGATAATGGCGCTTTTGCCGGTTGTGACATCTTCCTGGCCGAGCAGATCGCCGCTGAGATCGGCGTAGAACTGGTCATGATGGATACGGCTTTCGATTCCATCATCATGGACATCAAGGACGGCAAGGGTGATATTGGTATCGCCGCTTTCACCATCACTCCTGAACGCGCTGAAGTAATTGCCTTCTCCGATCAGTATGAACTGTCCATGCAGTACCTGGTTGTGAAGGCTGGTAATGCCGACAAGTACAGCACCAAGGAAGCTCTGGCCGGCCTGCAGGTTGGCGCTCAGATGGGTACCATTCAGAGCCAACTGATCGCTTCTGCTCTGACCGACAGCATTCTGTTCGAGCTGGAAGCTTATGGCCCTCTGGCGCTGGAAGTCAAGAACGGCAACATTGCCGGCTTTGTGGCTGACTCCGCTGTGGCCGAAGCCTATGTAGCCGCCAGCAATGGCGAACTGGAAATCGCCAACTTCACCTTCACCGCTGAAGAAGCCAGCTTTGGTAAGGCTTGCGTTCTGCAGCAGGGCAACGACGCTCTGATGGAAATCGTCAACGCTGTTATCGCCCGCGTTCTGCAGGATGGTTCCTATCAGGCCGCTTATGACGCCGCTGTGCTTGCCACCGGCTCCACCGGCGACTAACTCCAGAAAACGAACCTTCTGACCGGGGGACGACATGTCCTCCGGTTTTCGAGGTTCATTTCTGCTTGTTCATTCTTTCATTGAGAGGTTACCCATGAAAAAACGGCTCAAGGTACTGATTGGCCTCCTGCTGATTGCCGCGATTCTGCTGAGCGCGGTAGCGGTATGTGCCGAGTCTGCTTCACAAAGCACAACATTCAAGGACACCGTCGGTCAGTGGCGTAAATCCGATAGCGGTATTGTGCGGTTCTTTGGCAATGTTCTCCATTTGCTGATCAACTATAACAGTTTCTATCTGTAGGGTGTAAAAAACACGTTGTTCATTTCGTTCTTCGCCTTGATCATCGGCACGATTCTCGGTGCTCTGATGGCGTTGGCAAGGTTGAGCAGCTTTAAGCTTCTCAGCGGTCTTGCCAAGGTTTATATCGAAATTTTCCGCGGCACGCCTCTGATGGTTCAGCTGTTATTCATCTACTATGGCACAAGTCTTGCTTCCATCATTCCCAACATCAATCTGCCCTTTATCAGTGACTTTTCACGAATCATGACCTGCGTTATCGTCATGAGCTTGAACAGTTGTGCTTACGTGGCTGAGGTGATCCGCAGCGGCATTCAGGCAGTAGATGGGGGACAGATGGAAGCTGCACGTTCCCTGGGCTTCCGTAAGGGACAGGCCATGACGTTGGTGATTTTGCCGCAGGCCATTCGCAATATTCTTCCCGCTCTGGGAAATGAATTTGTTACGGTCATCAAGGAATCTTCCATCGTGATCTATATTGGTGTGGCGGATTTGATGTACCGGGCAAAGGGTGTAACCTCCAAGACATACATTGTTCTGGAAAGTTACTTTATCGCAGCACTGATCTACTTTGTTCTGACATTCTTCCTGAGCCGCCTTGTGGCGATGACGGAAAGGAGGCTCAAGCGTGATCGCAAGTAATAATGCCCGTGAGATCATTCAGGTCAAGAATCTCACAAAACAATTTGGCAAACTCGTTGTGTTGGATGATATCAGCATTAACTTCCGTGAACATGAAGTTGTCAGCGTGATTGGCCCTTCCGGCGGTGGTAAAAGTACATTCCTGCGCTGCTTGAATCTGCTGGAAGAACCAACTAAAGGTCAGATTCTGGTGGACGGTATTGATATCTGTGATAAAAAGACAGATATCAATAAGCATCGTCAGAAGATGGGCATGGTATTTCAGCAATTCAATCTGTTCAACAATATGAATGTGCTGAAAAACATGACTGCTGCTCCTATCAAGATCAAGAAAATGCCTGAAGCGCAGGCAAAAGAAAAAGCGATGGAGCTTCTTAACCGTGTCGGTTTGGCGGAAAAGGCAGAAAGCTATCCCAGCCAGCTTTCCGGCGGTCAGAAGCAGCGCATTGCCATTGTGCGTGCATTGATGATGGATCCTGAAGTTATGCTTTTTGACGAACCAACGAGCGCGCTGGACCCCGAGATGATCGGCGAAGTACTTGAAGTCATGAAACAATTGGCAGAAGAAGGCATGACCATGATTGTTGTAACGCATGAAATGCGCTTCGCTCGAGAGGTCAGCAGCCGTACGCTTTTCCTTGCCGGTGGCAAGGTGGAAGAAGATAAGCCGAGTCAGGAACTCTTTGACCATCCCGAAAGCCCAAGACTTGTGACATTCCTGCAAAAAGTACTGTAATTTGCAAGCAAAAACCCGCTCTTCACGAGCGGGTTTTTGTGTGAAAAGAAAATCAGTTTTGATTGATGCGATTCATCAGATCTGTAAGCGTGGTGCGGAAATTGCCCCGCATCAGGATGTGATGATTTCCTATGGGAAATTTCAGGAAGTAGTACGGATCTTCAAGATTGAGACGGATTTGGGTGCGGCAAAGATTGGGATCAAAATCCATTGGCTCTGAAGAAGCAACCTGAACATGCCATTGCTTGAGATCACCCGAGCATTTGAAAACAGTGAAAGTATCCGGATTAAAGAAGCCGCGGATGGCAACACCGATGCCAGATTCAAAATGCGTATCTGTATCGTAAGTATCAGGCATTGTTACAGGTAAGGTACAATGAGCGAAGATGCCTTTGCAAGCGGCAGGATCGATCCGACTGGGGTTGCACATGAAAGCACCTTTTCCGGTTACGGCTTGTGCAATTAATAGCGAAAGCAAAGAGGGGGCATCGCCTTCACAGCCCGCCGCAATCCCTTCGCAATTGAGCAATGCCAGGCCAAGACATGATGTGGTATTTAACGGTCCGAGAAGATCGAAGCAACGGACAGTAATGCCATCCAGTTGTTCATCCTCACAAATGCGCTTCAGTCCGCCATATACATACAATGCTTTGATTGTTTCATTACGGTCGAAGCTCTTTTCAAGAAGCTATTCGGTAAGCTTATTTGGAGTGTAGCTTTGCTTTTCGGCTTCTGTTTTCAACCGTTCAATGGGCATATGAATCAGTTTGATCCCGGCTTTTTGCAGCAATTCACCCTCATTGGGATCGGAAGAAATAAGCCAATCTGAGGGCTCGCCAATCATGCCAAGGCGGGCACCTTGAATCTTGGCATAAGCGGTTTCAACAGCCTGAAGTAAACGGATTCTTTCGGCAATCGTGAGTGGTGTACCGTGAAGAATTTCACCCAAACCGCCCTTTTTGCGAATAAACGATAGAATTTCCATGGCGGCAGCCAAAGAGTTGTTTTCACCGCTTGTGAGTATGTAGCAGGGTTTATGACAAACATCCTTCCAAATCTGACGGAAAAAGCCTTCACTACCACCGGAAGCGACATACAGCAAAGCAAAATCTGCCGCGGCATACTCCTGCGCAGAGACCTGCACCAATTCTTCTTTCAATACATCTGAAATGGTTTTGATAAAACGGGCTGCGCTCGTTTCTGTCGCCTGAGATAAGGGGCTTTTGATCTGATAATATTGCATTTGAACATCTCCTTTATTAATACATCATAGCATGAAGAATCATCTCTGTCAAATGATAATACGCAAAGACAAGGTAACACTAAAGGCTAATTTTTATAAATAAGCCTCCCGCGCACGTCGGGAGGCTTTCTATGACTTACGATATGTTTAGGCGCAATTAATAGATGCCAAGATAACGATCAGTTTCCCACTTACTGACATGGGTGCGATATGCATCCCATTCTTTCAACTTGCCTTCAACATACTGTTGCATAACATGGTCACCAAGCGTTTCAGCAATCAGATCATCCTGCTGCATCAACATAACAGCTTCCTTCAGGGTGCCGGGCAGAGAATCAATGCCTTTTTCTGCACGGGTGGCGGCGGTCATTTCATAAATATTTTCGGTGATTTCAGCCGGGGGGAGAAGCTTGCGGTTGATACCGTCCAGACCGGCAGCGAGGCAGACGGCCATTTCGAGATAGGGATTGCAGGTGGGGTCGGGGCTACGGAGCTCCACACGCGTGGACTGACCGCGGGCAGAAGGAATGCGAATCAGCGCGCTGCGATTGCTGGCAGACCAAGCCATATAGCAGGGAGCTTCAAAACCAGGCACAAGACGCTTGTAGGAGTTGACAAGGGGATTGGTGACGGCGGCCATGGAACGGACGTGAGTCAGAAGACCAGCAATGAAGTGATAGGCATCTTCAGAAAGCTGTTTGTCGCCATTGGGATCGAAGAAAACATTCTTTCCGTTTTTGAACAGGGACATGTTTGTGTGCATGCCGCTGCCGGCGATGCCATAAATCGGCTTGGGCATAAAGGTGGCATGCAGACCGTTTTTCTGGGACATGGTCTTGACAGCCAGCTTGAATGTCATGATATTATCAGCGGCGGTAAGGGCGTCGGCATACTTGAAATCGATTTCATGCTGACCGGCAGCGACTTCATGGTGAGCGGCTTCGATTTCAAATCCCATCTTTTCAAGCGTCAGACAGATTTCACGGCGAGTTGCTTCACCATGATCCATGGGGCCCAGATCGAAATAACTGGCTTCATCGGAAGTTTTGGTGGTCGGACGTCCTGCATCGTCTGTCTGGAAAAGGAAGAATTCCAGTTCGGGGCCTACGTTGAAGGAGTAACCCATTTCTGCAGCCTTCTGAAGTTCACGCTTGAGAATGCTGCGGGGATCACCGACAAATGCAGTGCCATCGGGATTGTGCACATCACAAATCAGACGCGCCACACGGCTATAGCTGGGAGCCCAAGGCAGTTCCACATAGGAATCCAAATCCGGCCAAAGATACTGATCGGATTCATGTATGCGCACAAAGCCTTCAATAGAGCTGCCATCGATGGCTACCTGATTATTGACAGCTTTTTCAATTTGGGATGCGGTTATGGCAACATTCTTCAGTTGACCAAAAATATCGGTGAACTGAAGTCTGATGAATTCGATGTTGTTTTCACGAACAAGGCGGATGATGTCTTCTTTTGTATACTTGGCCATTTGGCGCCTCCCAAAATAGAATGAAAGGTACAGAGCTTGAACGATTGCTCAATGGTCCCTTGCTCTATACCAAGGAGATTATATCTGTTTTGCAAACCTGTGTCAAGTGATTTTGCCTTCTTATTGAACAATCCGCCTGCGAATGATTTTGTTTGACAAACACAAGAATAGAAAAGCATTTGTATTGTAAACTATTTCTATATATTCTTCAAGAATGGCTGTGCAAGAAGAGAGTTTATGTGTTATAATATATTGGTATTTTTGTAGGCTGAAGGAGCATGGCATGCAGGACGAATTGATTCTTGCCTCCGCATCACCAAGGCGATCGGAATTACTGAAACTTATGGGGATTCATTTTGAAGTGATCCCCTCTGAAGTGGATGAAAACGTCACAGGGGCCCCGGATGAAATCGTTCTTTGTCTGGCCGAGAGAAAAGCGCGTGCAGTGGCTGAAAAGCATCCCGGAAGGGTAGTGCTGGCATCGGATACAGTAGTATTTTGTGATGGCGCAGTCTTTGGAAAGCCGCATGATGAGGAAGATGCATTTCAAATGCTGAGTCAGCTTCAGAATAACAAAAATGAAGTCTGGACAGGTGTCTGCGTGATCGATCAGGCAGGAAATGCATTAAAAACTGTCGAAAAGACCGATGTCTATTTTGATATCATGTCTGAAAATGATATCCGACATTATATAGCTTGCGGTGAGCCAATGGACAAAGCCGGCGCCTATGGGGCACAGGACATGGGCGGAATGTACGTTAAAAGAATTGATGGCAGTATGTCCAATGTCATTGGCTTGCCGATGCATGTCGTAAAACACATGCTCGAAAAGATCGAATTTAATTTCTGACAGAAGAAGGATGTAAAAAATATGGCTTTTCTCAGGCGTGAGCTGCTTGCAATTGATTTGGGCACATCAAACACGCGTGTCTATACGAAACAAAAAGGGCTCGTCATCAGCGAGCCTACGCTGATCGTTAAAACAGGTGAAAGAAACGGTAAAAAGGTCGGCGGCGAAGACGCAATGAACCTGCTGGGCAGAACCAACGATGAAGGAACCGTGATTCATCCGGTAAAAAACAGTAAAATCTGCGATCAGGAGAACGCAACCGCGATTGTCAGTTATTTTGTTGACAAAGCTATCGGCCCATCCAGAGTGCTCAGCGCACGCTGCTATATAACTGTACCCAAGAAGATGACTGCACAGGACAAAAGTACAGTCAATAATGTCATCGCCAAAGCCGGTATGAAGCTGAAAGCTTCCACGCAGGTGCCTTCTGTGATCGCCACGGCACTAGGAGCAAAGCTGCATGTGCTTGATAAAGACGGCAGCATGATTGTAAGCATCGGCGGTGGCAGCACAGAAGTGGCTGTGCTTTCACTTGGCGGTATTGTGGAATATCGCTCTGTACCTTCCGGCGGCGACAGAATGAACGAGGATATTATTGCTTATATCAATCGGGAATTTAATGTCAATATTTCCGAAAAAGCTGCGGAGAACCTCAAAATTGACCTCGGTTCTGCTTTGCCTTATCGGGAAGAAGATAATCGAAGGCAGTTTCTCCGCGGGAGGGATGTAGTCAGCAACCTTCCCCAAACCATCGAAGTAACTGCTTCAATGATCTATGAAGCTTTAAAACCCGCCTGCAACGAAATTCTGCAGGGAATCCGCTATGTACTTGAAAGAATTCCACCGGAACTGGCGGGAGACCTTTTGCGCGATGGAATTGTACTGGCCGGCGGCGGTGCATTGATGTGCGGCATGGAAAAGTTTATCAGTGAGGAGCTTGGAATCAAGGTTCGTATCGCCGCTGATCCGCTTAACAGTACCGTTGAAGGACTTGGAATGCTGGTCAGGGATCCTTTGCTGGTCAGTAAATTGAAATTAACCACGGATGCCGATGCAGTCTGATCGGCTCGGAGGGCCTAATGTGGCGCAAGAATAAAGAAAAAGAAAAGTCGAAGCAAAACAACAACGTGGAAGAAAACGTTGCCTCTGCAAAGACCAAAAAGAGTGTGCGGAAGCAAAAAAGGCACAAGAGAGTTCGGATGTTTTTCTTCGTACTTATTTGTGCTGTGCTTTTAGTACTCATCGCCAGCTTGATCGGCGGACATTTTTGGCCCGGCAGCAGACTTGTCAACGCACCCTGGAAAATCGCACAAAGAATCATCACACCGATTCAGGAGGCGTTTTCAAACGGCTCCGGATGGTTCTTTGATCAGATTGACCGCCTCAAGCTCAGAAGCACAATCGAAAAGCAATATGAAGAACTTTACGATAAATACGATGAGCTGCTTAGTGAAGTCATGATGGTGGAACAGCTGAAGGCACAGCTCAGCGCTTATGAAGAACTGGAAGCGGAAATGCAGACGCATTCTCAGTATGCAAGCGTTGCCGCAAGAGTCATTGCGACCGACTCCACCAATTACTTTTCCACGCTGACCATCAACGTTGGTTCAAACCAAGGCGTAAAAGATTACATGGCCGTTGTCAAATCAGGCGGTCTTGTTGGTTATACATACGATGTGACTGAAACAACTTCCAAAGTACAAACGATCATCGGCAGCGATACAAGCATTGCCGCCATGCTTCAGTCGACACACTATCAGGGGACCGTCAAGGGCACAATGGGCATCAATGGCGAACCGATGTGCCGCATGTACTATCTGAATGAAAGCCATCTGCCCAGACAGGGCGACATTGTTGTTACTTCCGGCGTTGGTCTTGAATTTCCCAAGGGTATCCCGATTGGAACAGTAAAGGAAAGCACAAGAGGCATGGAAAGCGGAAAGTCTTTTGTGGTTGTTGAACCCATTGTTGATTTTGAACGCGTAGAATATGTAATTGTGTATTGCTATACGCCTTCCTATGCAGAGCAAGCTGAAAACCGCGACGGTGGGTCTCAGAACGCTTTCATCGAGCTGACAACCGCGCGTCCTGTGCCGACGTTTGCAATCAACGGATCCGGCGGATTTAACGTTACTGTCGAACCTGACAGCATGACACCCGCACCGCTGGGAGATGGTATGGAAAATCTGCAAACTCAATCACCGCAGGATGTCGACAATACACCTGTGCCGGAAGGCTTAACGACATTGACGCCGCCGCCTAATATTTCTTATGATGATATACCCGGTACACCAACACCCGTACCGACTCCGACTCCGACCCCAACGCCGGTGCCGACTCCCACATATTCTCTTGATGATCTGACGGTAGAGGAAGACTGACATGCGCAATGTGATCAAAGCGACATTGGCAACAATCATCGCTTTCATGCTTCAAAGTACGTTTATGCCTTATCTGAGCATAAACGGTGTTTGTGGAAGCCTGAATATTGCTTTGATTGCCATTGTAACAGTCATCCTCGGACGCAAGTACACCTTTGGTGTATCTTGTCTGATTGGCATTTTGATGGAGATGCAGATGAGCTCCATCAAAATTGCCTACGTGGCAGCCTATCCCATTCTTTCCATGCTGTTTACCATTCCCTTTGTAGATATGAGCGCGCAGAAGCGTGAACGCCGCCACCAAATGCATAAGAGCACCGAGGATCGTGATCCGCGTCTCAGAACACTGTTGGATGCTGTATGCATTTCCTCCTCTATCGAAGCGTTGATATTGCTTTATCTATCTTTGATGGGTACTGCTATCACACTGCAGCTGATTATCAAGTCCCTCACGGCTGTAGCCTACACGGGACTGATTACCCTTATTATCATGCATCCTCTCAGAGGCTTTCTCCGCCCGAAGGAAATCAAGGCCTCAGGAAAGGGAGTGACGAGTTAAAAAATGGAAAAACAAAGCAACACCCGATTGATGCTTGCGCTCCTCGCAATTTTTGCAATGTTCAGTGTGTTGATTTATTCCTTGGTAAATCTACAGCTGACACAAGGCGAGGTCTATCAGGCATCCGCCGGGAACAGCAGCATCAAAACCATACGCACTGTTGGCAAACGCGGCATGATCACCGACGCGGATTCGGTCATTTTGGCCATGTCGGAGGATATTTATAATGTCACTTTCTACAGAAACGCCTCCAGCAGCAGTTCAAATGCTTATCTGCAGTATACAAAATCCATTATTTCTGCCATCGATATCATTGAAAAATACGGTGGTGAGCTTTGTGTTACCTTTGTTATTCAGCGCGATGATAATGGTCTGTGGGAGTATAACTTCGGCAGCGGAATCTCGGAATCTGCCTGGAACACACGTCTTAATCAGTGGCGGAGCAACCACTATCTGACATCTGCCAAATATGATGACCCCGCGGCAGCCTATGAACAACTTTATAAGCGCTACCAATTCGCAAGGCTCGATGAAGAACCCAGTGAAGAAATGATTCTGAAGGTGATGGCTGTTTACAGTGAAATGCAGATGAATCTTTTCAACTCACTTCCCATCACCATCGCTCGCGATGTCTCTTATTCTACGGTTTCGGAGATCGAAGGCCGCAGCATGGTACTGACAGGCTTCGAAATTGAAGTAGGCAGCAAGCGTGTATATCCGCGAAATAATCTGGCTTCCAATATTATCGGCTATGTCGGACCGATTTCATCATACGAAACATATTACAGCACGCTGAAGTCCCAGGGATATCAGCTGACAGATAATATCGGTAAAGACGGTATCGAAAAAAGTATGGAGTCCTGGTTGTCGGAAAATATTTCTTCACGTTCCGGCACTCGTGTAATGGAGAAAGACAGCAGCGGTCAGCTGACCCGCGAGCTCTCTTCAACAGAAGCCAGCGACGGAAATACGGTGAAGCTGACAATTATCGCAAGTTATCAACAAGCTGCGGAACGTGCCATTGCGAACAATGTTGAAAACACACGCGATGAGCAGGAACGGAAAATGGCGGATGACCGTTGGCTGGAAACCAACAAAGCCAAAATTGACTCCCGTGACTGGGAGACATACAATCTGAAGCTGGCCAATACCGGTGTGCTGCTTATTTTGGACGTTGACAACGGTAACGTGCTTGCGATGGCTCAGTATCCCACCTATGACCTGAATGCTCTTGTGGCAGGTGGAGATGAGGCGGCTGCTATTCTTCTTGATACACGCAACATCATGCTGAATTACGCGATTCAGCAGCGTGCCGAACCCGGTTCCACCTTCAAAATGGTCACCGCTCTTGCGGCAATGGTAAACAAGGTCATTTCCCAGACCGATACCATCAACGATGAAGGCCCCTTCATGCGTTATACGCAAAACGAGGCTGATGCTCCTGTATGTTGGGTTTCCAAAGCACAGCGTTATATTCATCGCAATCAAACGGTTATAGAAGGTTTGTCGCATTCGTGTAACTATTTCTTCTATGAACTCGGTTCAAGACTGTACGGAGAAAACAGCACTACACTTCTTTACCAATATTCCGTTGAAATGGGCCTGACCAGCAAAACAGGCATTGATCTGCCCGGCGAAATGCGCGGTGTTGTCGGTAATCAGGCAATGCTTTACGACCCGACTGTTTCTTTGACAGAACAAGCCACATGGCAGCCCACACTGGTTGCAGCATCCATTAAAAAGCATTTGATTTCCGTGGGGGAAAGCAACGGTATCTCCTATGATAATACCCGTCTTGACATTTGTATCAAAGCACTGATGGACATGGCTGTATCCTATTCTCAGAATGACTGGGTCCGACAGATTCAGATTATTTTGATGAACGAACTGAATATGAAGCGTGAAACAGCCCTCTTGGCTGCAACTGTCAGTGATATCTACAATTATCTGAACGATATCAAGTGGGGCGGCAGCATGGAGATACAGACTGCCATCGGTCAGGGTATTACGCTGGTTACTCCGGTAGAAATGGTTCGTTACATCGCCTCCCTGGGCAACGGCGGACGTGTCTGGAACCTGAACATCATCGATTCAATCATTTCTCCCGAGGGCGAGATACTCTCCAAGCGTTCCGCAACCCTCTATAACACTTTGAAAGGGGTAGATGAGTATTTACCTTATATCAAAGCAGGAATGGAAGGCGTGGTTGACGAGGAAGAAGGAACCGCATCGAAATACTTCAAGGGATGGAAGTACAGCGATAAGATTTGGGCTAAAACGGGAACTTCCCAGGTGACCATCGGTGGTGTGAAAATCGACCTGGAAAATAACGCATGGTTCTGTGCGCTGACGCCATTCGATCAGGCTGAGCTGGCAATCGTGTGCTTTATTCCCAATGGCTATTCCGGCGGACACTGCTCTTTGGCAGTCAAGGATTTCATTTCCTGGTGGATGGAAGAGCAGGAAAAAGATACCGGTGAAACAGCTGTAGTCCCCGGTAATCAGTTGATGCCGTAAGCGACAATCTTAATAAAGGAGCCAGGCATAACGTGGCGTTTCATCTGTCTTTTCAAAAGAAAAATATGGTCGGAGTAGGGGACAGGCTAAAGGGCGATAACGACCGACGGAAACGAGCCCATTTGGATATTCCTTTGATTCTGATTACTTATGCACTTGTTATATTCGGCATTTATTCCATTGCAGTTGCTACATTCAACCCGGATAAGGGAACAGACTTATCCGTATTGAATTATATTCTGAACTCTTCTTACTCTTCAAGCCAGCTGTTGTTTGCTCTGGTCTCTGCCTTGGAAATGGGCGTAATTATCGCTGTACCGTATGAATTGATTCGTTCCCGATGCGGTATTGCTTATAGTGCCGTGGTGGCTTTGCTGGTGTTCGCATTGGGCGCGGAATCCATTGCCGGTATTAATGCTTTCATTCCTATCGGTAGCGGACGAACCATTCAACCTGCTGAATTCATCAAAATCGGTATTATCCTGATGCTGGCAAGAACCCTTGCTGATGATACGCCCTTCAGCAGCGTACAGAACGGTATGAGAATTCTTATCATCTTTGGCCTTCCTGCGTTGCTGACCCTTGCTGAAGGTGAAACGGGTTCTGTTCTGGTCATGGGCGTCATTTTCTTCGTCATGATTCTTTTTTCTAATGCAAAAGCAATATGGCCTCTTTCGATCCTGACCCTTGCAATAGCAGGTTTAGGAACTATTTTCGGTTATGCACTTCTCAGCGGATCGACGGATTATCGACTCATGCGACTTCTATCTTTCCTCGATCCTCAAGCGTATTATAACAGTGCTGGATACCAGATCCTTCAGTCACAGATGGCCATTGGTTCCGGCGGCACTCTTGGTATCGGCACATTTGTGCCGGGTTCACTGAGTCAGCTTAACTATGTGCCGGAGGACTGGACAGATTTCATATTTGCCACGATCGGAGAAGCCTTTGGTTTTGTCGGATGTCTGGCATTGATCCTTACATACTTGCTGCTCCTTATGCGATTGATCTATCTCGCCCGCAACACAACGGATGACTTTGGACGGCTTGTAATCTACGGTGTTGCAGGCATGATGTTTGCGCATATTGCCGAGAACATCGGAATGACGCTTGGATGCATGCCAATCACCGGTATTCCGCTGCCTTTTGTCAGCTATGGAGGATCAAGCCTGATCACCAACATCGCAGGCATTTCGATCGTTCTGAATGTTGTCAGAAACCGCTCCAGTGCCAGCGTCAATAACTCTGCAGGCAAATACAACAAAAGAAAAAAGAAGCAGCGCATCAAGAAAAAAGATGCGATTATGCCAACGGTATAATTTTATCAAGGAATGTGGGAGAATAAAACCGCATTCCTTGCTTTTTTAGTTATAGGGGGAATTTAAGAGATCATCTTGAATTTTATTAATCTATTCGCGAAAGGCATCTTTTACGAATAGTTATATGGATTTGAAGAGATAATCGATAGGCATGCAATACAGATAACTACATTTGGGTCGAGTTGGCTTTCATTATCTGAATGAGAATCAACAACGGCAAAGCCTGCTGCAGTCTTATTTCAATTTATAAGAATTTACTACTATCTGTATTATTCATCATACGATCAAGAACAAAACAAGTATTACTCAATAGAATCAAGCTGTCCGTTGCTTTACTGTCTGCCTGACGAAGTACCTTTTTGTTAAATTTTATAAATCCCTTTCAGAAACAAGCACTCGTCCGGTATCGCTATATTTTTATATCTGTATATTGACATTCGAAGATTTTAAGAGTATCATGACTTTTGCGAATAGATAGGAGGCTGACAATATGCCCACATCCCATGATTACCATCAAACCGTAGAAATCGCCAGAATCAAGCGTCTGAGGTCGCTGTGCCAGGAGCTTCCGGTCTCCTGCGGAGATTTTTTTCAGGCTATCTCGCAAACAACCAGCTCCCTGACTCGCCTCGCTTACGCTTACGACTTACGGGTCTTTTTCCTATTTTTATGCAGAGAGCAGCCGGAATTCTCTTCTGTTGAGCCGCAATTTTTTTCAACTGAACAAATCGCTTTAATCACTCCCAAACATTTGCGGTCGTTTCAGGATTATCTGACACAATATGTCAAGGAGAATGACGGAGACGAAAACGACAGTATTGTCAGCAATCATGAATTGGGAATCATGCGAAAAATGTGCACGATCCGCTCATTTTTTGAATTTCTATTTCAGGAAGAACAGATACCGGCGAACATTGCTACCCTTGTCCCCCTCCCGAAGCGACATCAGAAACCGATCATTTATCTTTAGGCCAATGAAGTGGAACGAATGCTGGAGACAGCCGAAAGCGGCAACGGCCTTTCGGAGCGTCAACGCAATTATCAAAAGAACACCAAAGTCCGTGACAAGGCCATTCTGTTGTTGTTTTTGGGCACTGGAATTCGTGTCAGCGAGCTTGTGGGCATCGATGTGGATGACGTAGACTTCTCAATAAATGGGTTTGTTGTCACAAGGAAAGGCGGAAATCAAACCATTCTCTATTTCCCATAGCTGGTGGCCGATGCGATCAAAGCCTACCTTGATCTTCGTAAAGATATTGAAATATTGCCGGGGCACGAACAAGCCTTGTTCCTTTCACTGCAACGAAAACGCATCACGCAAAGAGCTGTCGAAAATCTTGTTAAGAAATATGCAGCAGTTGCAGCGCCCTTAAAAAAGAAAATCAGTCCGCATAAGCTTCGCAGTACTTTCGGCACCAGTCTGTATCAGGAAACAGGCGATATTTATCTTGTCGCTGATGTTCTTGGGCATGCTGATGTAAATACAACAAAACGTCACTATGCTTCTATGACCGATGAGCATAAACGTATTGCGGCGCAGCGTATCGTACTTCCCGGCGCGACAGAACCTGAACCTGCCCAAAATGACACATCATTATAAGGGGTCGTATATGAAAGAAACGCGAAATTCCACGCAGAGCAGGATCCTTGCATTTCTTGAGGAGTATATCGCCAGCCATGGCTATCCCCCGACAATGCGAGAAATTGCTGCAGCTGTTCATCTGAGCTCGATCGCGACTGTGCATGGACACTTAAAGCGACTGGAATCAAAAGGGTTCATAAAACGCGACATTTCACGTCCGCGCGCAATTTAGGTTTTAGAATGCAAACAGGATCAAAGTGACACATTAGGAATTGTTGAAGTCCCGGTGCTTGGACATGTGGCAGCAGGACTTCCCATCCTTGCGGAAGAGCAGGTTGAGGAAACAATTCCACTTCCCAAGTCGATGCTGACCGATGGAAAACACTATATTCTAAAAGTTCATGGAGACAGCATGATTGATTGCGGAATCATGGACGGAGATTATGCCGTTGTTCATTATCAGCAAACTGCCGTGAACGGTGATATTGTGGTGGCTGTCATTGACGGATGTGCTACGGTGAAGCGATTTTTCCGTGAGAATGGGCAAATCCGTCTTCAGCCGGAAAATCGAAATATGGCACCGATCTACGTGAAGAATGTGCTTATTTCCGGTAAGGTTGTCTCATCCTACCGCGTATACTAATAAGAACCTGCACAGCAGCTCCTGTGCAGGTTCTTTATGTAAATGAGTGCAGACTGTAAGCCGAGTTCTGTCGTGAATAGTCATCTATCTAGTCTTCCCGTCACCGGGAAGCTCAAGCGAATTCGAAGGCGGACGAGCAACCCATAGCCTTCATCATTCTTGCACCGGATGGGGTTTACATGACGGACAAGTTACCATGCCGTCGGTACGCTCTTACCGCACCTTTCCACCCTTACCGATTTGCATCGGCGGTATCTCTCTGTTGCACTATCCTTGGAGTCGCCTCCACCAGCCGTTAACTGGCATCCTGCTCTGCGGTGCTCGGACTTTCCTCATGCCTAGCGGCACGCGACTATCCATCTGCCTCAATTACGACAATTTTACAGCTGAATGAGAAGGCGTCCACAGCTTTCGCATTCAACAGGATGACCGCCGCGTACAGATCGCAGCGTCGCGGAAGGAAGAGACATACGACAACCGCCGCATTGATCGCCGTTCAGCTGGGCAAGGGGCGGCATGCAATGCTGCTTGATGGAATTATACTTAGCAAGCTGCTCGGGCTCAATTCCTTTCGCCTTTTCCGCCGCAGCGGCACGCAATCCACTGAGCGTTTGCTTGTTTGCAGCATAATCGACATCATATTCAGCCTTAAGCTTGTCGTATTCCGTACGATACTTGGATGCGCGGGCGAAAATATCGCGCTTTTGTCTGTCACGGTCGGCTGAATCCTTTGTGATATGGACGATTTCTTGCTCGTAGCCGCTAATGGTCTTGATCAGACGCTGCGTTTCCAGAATGAAGGACTGAATATCTTCGCTATTCTGAACATCTTCAGCTTCAAAACGCGCTTTCAGACTTTTCAGCTGATCATCCGTCCGAGAGACAGCTTCTTTCAAAGCATCAACGCGATCGCTCATGGCGCGAACTTCTTCATCGATGTGGGCGTTAGCGGCTTTCTGCTCACGCAGATATTCCTGATATTTAAGCAGTTTCTGGCGAACCGGGGAGCGTTTCATCTGCATTTCCAGATTTTCGGCTTCCATGTCTGCCTGCTGGTAGTTCCAAAGCAATTCAAGTTGACTCATTGTGACCTCCTTAGTATGTCCCCCTTGAACCGTAAGAATAACATTCAGACGGATAGACACATATGTTATATTTTAACTCATTCATACTTTTTTGTAAAGCGTTTGCCAAAGGTTTTACCAGTACCTGTTCTGTTCCAAGGTGACCGCCTTGATACAGTATCAAATTGCTCCCTACTGCCGCTAAAGCGTTATGATGACGCACCTCACCTGTCAGATAGGCTTGAACTCCCATGGGGATGGCTTCTTGGAAACCTTCATCATAAGCCCCACCGCAAATCGCAAGGGTGGTAATCGAAGCATTATCGGGTCCAAACTGATAAACAGCTTCCCCTTCTACCGCGGCAATCCGTTCGCGTAAATCATTCGCGTTAACAGGAGCATCCGGCAAGTCGCCGGCAATAATGAATCCTTGCCAGCGTGTGTTGACCAGGTTTAATTTCCTTGCCAAGACAGCACTTCCGCTGTATGTCATGGAATGATCCAGATTGGTATGTGCCGAAATCAGGCTGATTCCGGAACGAATCAACTCAGAAATAATAGCTCCCTCGTAATCCTCGTCGCAAATTTTCTGGATGGGGCGGAACATCAGCGGATGATGAGAAATGATCAATTCGGTTCCGAGCCGCTTCGCTTCCTTTATCACCTACGGAGTTACATCCAGACAAACAAGTACCTTTGTCACGTTTTTGTTCATTGCGCCAATCAAAAGTCCTGCATTGTCATAACTTTCTTGGGTATCAAACGGGGCAATTGAATTCAACCAGTCAAACACCGTTTGAACCGTGGCAATTTGATTCATCTGTCCAATTCCTCTTCAATCCATTGAAGTTGCTGCTAATGCCCCTTTTCACAGCTGACCACATCATGACGCCATTGAAAATATCGGAGCCACAGTGCAGCTTCTTCTGTTCTTCTGAAGTTTGTTTTCCCCAAGTATAGCTATTGCTCAGAATAATTCATCGTGCCCGGTTGGCATTTGAAAACGATATAAAAACGACCTTTGGCAAAAGTAACAGCCTATGTGATAATGGAATATCCAATATCCTACACAGCTTTTCTGACTGAAGGAATATCCGTGTGAGCAGAAAGAATCAGTGTAGCACCGTTTAAATATACCGTACCTGTTTGAAGGAGCTGCTTTATCAGCTTTCCCCCCATCCCTGTGATAGAAACACACTGTACAGTACGGCCCGAAATCGCCTCAAGCCCATTTGCTTCAATGCATTCGACACGGTTCTCCAAGCCATGCAATTGCATCAGCTTTTTTGCTTTTTGACAAGAAAATGGGCTGATGTCGGAAACAATCATTCTGTCGCAGATATTGTTTTTCAGTAAATAGCAGGGAAGATGTGCGTGATCTGAACCAATATCAGCGCCCAAATCACAGCGCGGATATAAATCAGCTACTGTTTTCAGACGTGCGTCCAAGGCCGGGGCATTCATGATATTATTTACTCCAGATAGTCCTTCAGTTTCTTGCTGCGGCTCGGATGGCGAAGTTTGCGCAAAGCCTTTGCTTCAATCTGACGGATGCGTTCTCGCGTGACCTTAAATTCGCGACCTACCTCTTCAAGTGTACGCTGGTTGCCGTCATCCAAACCAAATCGAAGACGGAGGACCTTTTCCTCGCGCGGCGTAAGTGTATTGAGTACATCCCAGAGCTGTTCCCGCATCAGAGTATGCGATGCCGCTTCTGCAGGAGCTGGGGTATCATCATCGGCGATAAAATCGCCAAGGTGGCTATCCTCTTCCTCGCCAATGGGAGTTTCCAGAGAAACAGGCTCCTGGGCGATTTTGATGATCTCGCGAACCTTGCTTTCGCTGATGTTCATCGTTTTTGCAATCTCTTCGGGAGTGGGTTCGCGACCGTATTCCTGCAGAAGCTGTCTGGAAACACGGATCAGCTTGTTGATGGTTTCGACCATGTGCACCGGAATACGAATGGTTCTTGCCTGATCGGCAATGGCGCGCGTAATTGCCTGACGGATCCACCAGGTAGCATAGGTAGAGAATTTATACCCCTTCTGATAATCGAATTTCTCCACCGCTTTGATCAGGCCTAAATTTCCTTCCTGAATCAGATCAAGGAAGAGCATACCGCGGCCCACATAGCGCTTGGCGATCGATACAACCAAACGCAGGTTTGCCTCGGCCAAGGAACGTTTGGCAGCTTCGCCGTCCTAGACCTGACGTTTAAACAAAGCAATGGTGGCTTCATCCAGAGGCGCACCGTTATCATCTGTTCCCTTTTCCAATGCTTCTTTGGCGTGATTGCCGTCTTCCATACGCTTGGCAATGATGATTTCCTGATCGGCGCTGAGAAGCGGCACCTTGCCGATTTCCTTCAGGTACATACGGACCGGGTCGTCGATGGCGAGACCTTCCTGCGCCAGCACCTTATCCATATCCTCGCCTGTATCGATCGCTTCGCTTTCCGGATCCAGATCGTCGAATTCTGCGGGATTGATATAACTCGTCACTTCAATCCCGTTGTTCTCGAGCGTCTCATAGAGCTTACCCAACTGCTCGATATCATAGTCGGCAAAATCGATCGCACC
>JAZRWA010000057.1:0-21175 GCA_045599485.1 Clostridia bacterium
TGCTGGTCGGGTACACGCCCTGCCCGTGAATGCTCATGCTGCCCTTTGACTGTTTCCACACATATTCCAGCACAGAGGAGGAGAAGGAGTTCAGCATGCTGCGGTCCTCCAGATGATACTTGCGGATGCCCGCCAGCAGACCATCGGCGCTTTTGAAGGCAAACTCCCGGCCGCAATCGCACTCCCAGTCCTTCAATTCCCAGTTGACCAGCAAGTCGGAGGTATCGGCTACATACTGCAAAAATTCGTCCAGGGAGGGCACCTTCACGCCCTTGAACGCGTCAGAGAACCAGCTGCCGGCGTCCAGTTCGCAAATTTCCGCCCAGGTCTTTTCGCGGCCGAGGCCCGTGCCGTCGGTAGTACGGTCCACGGTATCGTCGTGCATGATGTACATGACGCCGTCACGGCTCATGTGAATATCGGTTTCAATCATGTCCACGCCAAGGGCCACCGCCTGTCTGAAGGAAGGCATGGTGTTTTCGGGGGCGTGTTTGCGGTCACCGCGGTGACCCGCCAGAATGATCTTTTTGTTCAAGCTGTCCGCTTCCTTTCCGATTTGGCTATGTGTAAAGAATAGCACGATTCCTTGTTGGATTCAACCGTCTTTTCTGTTATAATAGGCGGGCATGGAGGTGCACGCGATGGAAAATCTGGAACCCTGCCAAAGGGTGCTGCTGACAATTGAATACGACGGAAGCGGTTTTTACGGCTGGCAGCGGCAGGAGAAGCTGCGTTCCGTGCAGTGGGAAGTGGAAAAAGCCTTAAGCAAGGTGCTGGGGCGCGAGACCACCATCTGGGGGGCCAGCCGCACCGATACGGGCGTAAACGCCATCGGACAGCGGGCGCACTTTCACAATTACAGCACCATTCCGCCCGAAAAATTCTGTTTTGTTTTGAACACCGTGCTGCCGCCCGATGTGCGCGTCAGCGCGTCCCGGGAGGTGCCCGTGTGGCTGCACGCGCGCTTTTCCTGCCGCGGCAAGATCTATACCTACCGCATCCACAACAGCCGCCACGCCAGCGCCATGTACCGCAACATGAGCACGCACATCCCCGTGCCCATTGATGAGTACAAAATGGCCGAAGCCGCCAAACGCCTGCTCGGCACGCATGATTTCGGCGCGTTCCAGGCGGCGGGCGGCACCGCCAAGACCACCATGCGCTCCATTTACGGCATCGATATCAGCCGTCAGGGCGATGACATTACCATGATCGTGCGCGGCAACGCCTTTTTGTACAACATGGTGCGCATCATGGCAGGCACGCTCATCGCCATCGGTCAGGGACGATTGAGCCCCGATTGTCTCAATGAGGCGCTTGAAACGCAAAACCGTCTGGTGCTGGGCGTGACAGCGCCGCCGAGCGGGCTGGAGCTGACCAAAATCTATTACGACCTCGACGGCGAGCGGCCGACGGACCCGCTCTTCCCCATTCAGGAGGGGCTGCCGCCGATCGAGCTGTGACGGGGAGGCGGATTGGGGAGGGCACGCTTTTCGTGCCGAAAAGCATCCCCTCCCCAATCCACACCCGAGAAAAGGCCGTTCTTTATATATAAATCAAACACTCTCCTTGGATGGAGGGTGTTTATCTTGCCACGCTTTGAATCTTTTGAACATGACCTTACATGACCCTCACAGTATAACACCCCTGCACCGATGACGCAAAAACGCTCATCAGCGCAAGGGTGTTTTCATGTCTGATCAGATGATGCCTTTTTTCGCGGACAGGTCACTGAGCAAATTTCTCCATCATTTCATGAAGGATCTGATATAACGCCACGGCCTTTTCCGGCTCAAGCGGCACGCATGCCCCCACCTTGGCGGGGATCTCCACCGCCTGCTCCTTCAACGCCTCTCCTGCTTCGGTCAGGACCGCGTACACATCCCGCCGGTCGGTGGCGGAACGCTTCCGGGTCACATAGCCCTTCTTTTCCAGCGCGCTCAGCACCGGGGTCAGTGTGCCCGAATCCAGAAACAGCCTCGCTCCCAGTTCCTTGACCATCATCTCTTTCTGCTCCCACAGCACCATCATGGTAATGTACTGCGTATAGGTAAGGCCGATCGGATCGAGGAACGGCTTATATCGCTTTACCACCTCTCTGGAGACAGCATACAGCGGAAAGCACAGCTGCCGGTCCAGCTTCAGTCCTTCATACTCCTCATTCATCTTCGTCTTCCTCTAACGGAGATCTGTAATTTGGATCCTTCGACGCCGCAAGGGCCGCCCTTACCGCCTTTGCCAGCTGATCGGAACAGGAGGTGCCCCGGCGGCCGCAGGTGATGCCCGTCAGCTTCTGTTCGATCTGATCCACGCTCCATCCCTCCAATAATACAGGAATGGTCTTCAGATTTCCATCACATCCGCCCATAAAATGAATATTTTTTACGATTTCGCCTTCCAGGTCGAGGCTGATCAGCTTGGAACAGGTATTTTCGGTCAGATAGTCGAAGTGAAACATCACAGTACCTCTTGGATCTTTTCACGGATCTTTTTCATGTCCGCGGTGGGCTCAAAGCGGGCCACGATGCTGCCGCTGCGGTCGATCAGGATCTTGGTAAAATTCCATTTGATGTTGCCGTTGTTTTTATAGTCCTTGTCCATTTTCTTGGCAATGGGACGCAGGATCAGCCCCATCGGGCCGTCAAAGCCTTCAAATTTGGTGTTGGCGGTCAGCCACTTGTAGAGAGGGATCGCGTTTTCTCCGTTGACATCCACCTTGGAATACTGGGGAAAGGTGATGCCGTATCTTCCGGTGCAGAACTCATGCACCTCTTCATCGCTGCCCGGGGTCTGCTCGCCAAACTGGTTGCAGGGAAAATCCAGGATCTCAAACCCCTGCTCCCGGTACGCCTCATACATCTCCTGAAGCTCGGTATACTGGGGCGTAAAGCCGCAGCCGGTGGCGGTGTTGACGATCAAAAGCGCCTTGCCCTGAAAGGCCGACAGGGCCACTTCCTTTCCGTCCTGCGCCTTCACAACAAAATCATATACGCTCATCCAAATGCTCCTCCTTTAATTGATTGTGTTCAATCGATTTAACGCAATCGATTATAGCGGACAGACTGTCCTTTGTCAACCGCTTTTTTATCGGTACGCTGTTCCCGAAAGAGTCAAAAAAAGAGGAACCCTGCCTTCCGTGATCGGAAAGCGGGATCCCTCTTTAAAAAACCTTGTTATTTGGTCTCCTTGATGGAGTTGTGGATGGCGTCGTACAGCTTCATGTAGTCGCTGTTGTACCAGCCGTCGCAGCGCACGTGCACGGTCAGCAGGGTGTTGTCTTTCAGCAGCACCATGTGCACGCGTCCGCGGATGACGGTGCCGTCCTCCAGCACGCCGCGGTAGTTGTTATAGTAGCCGTCGGCGCCCATCATCTTTTTGCTGGCGGCGTTGTAGGTCTGCCAGTTCTTGTAACCGCCGCCCAGCTGGGCCAGGAAGGTTTTGAGCTCTTCCTTGACATTGACCTGGTTGAAGCCCTGATTGACCGCCGTCTTGGTAATGGTGATCACGCAGGGCGTGCCGTCCACCACCTGATCGGCCGGCTCGGTCAGCACAATGGTGTTGCGTCCGGTCTCGTTCATCACATAGCCCTGGGCGCACTTGAAGGTCAGGCCAACGTTGGGGGCGGTGTAATCCGCCATGGTAAAGGTCAGCGTGGGACGCGGCGTGGGCGTGGGCATATCCACCGGATCGATCGGGATGGGCGTGGCGCCCGCGTACACGATGTTGCCGTAGCTGTCATACGCCGCGGTCACATCAAAGGTGCCGTCATCCTCCTCGCTCGCAGGGTCGTAGCCCGCGGGCAGACCGTTGACGGTCACAGCCGTCGGGATCGCTTCCAGCGGGGAGCTCTGCCCGCCGCCGATGTTCAGATTTTCTTCAATCGCAGCGCAGGCGCACAGCAGCAGCGCAGCCGCCAGCAGAAGCGCGGTCAGCATCAGTTTCTTTTTCATAAATCATTGCCCCCCGTATGCACGGTACTCAAATCACAGGCGCATGTCGCCTTAATACAATTGTAATGATTTACTGCCATTTGTCAAGCTTTTTTCACAAATTTATCCTGAGGACAACGGAGAGAACGGAGGATCCGTTGGGAACCACCCTTTTTGAAGCCAAAAAGGGCGGTTCCCAAGCCCTCCGCGAAAAAGCAGTTTTATAACAAGCTAAAAAGCACCCTTGCTGTAACAGCACAATCCATCATCAGAGCAATGGTGTTGGAAAAACTCAAAAACCGCCTTTTCTCCAAGAGGGGGGTCAGGGGGAGAGGTATGCTTTTCGGCTTCGAAAAGCGTACCTCTCCCCCCTATAAACATAATTATTTTCGCCCTTTCCCGGAGGGGTGCAAGGGAACCCCGCTTTCCGGCTTCGGAAAGCGCGTTTTCCCTGCAAAACAGCCCCGCCCCGTCATCACGCGTCCAGATACCGCACCCACCGCGCGCGGGTGCGCATCGTAACGCGCAGACTGATGCCCAGCTGCTCGGCGATCTCCTCCCAGCGCAAGCCGGACAGATAGCGCATCTCCAGCAGCAGCCGGCCGCGGCGTGAAGGCACCCGCGCGATCAACGCCCGCACGGCAGCCTCCGCCTGCGCTTCCTCCGCTTCCAGCGTCCTCACCTGCTCACGCAGTTCCCGAAGCCGCCCCGCCGCCCCCGGCGCGCAGCCCTCCTCCGCCCTGCGCCGCAGCGATGCAAACTCCCGGATGCGCAAACGCTTTTCTTCCTTCAGCTCCAGTCCGCGTGCCAGCAAACGCTCGGCTCGAAGCCCCCTGATGTCTGTTCTCTCTGTCATTGACTCCTCCTTTTTTTCGGTGTTCCCGTGATGATTATGCAAACATATGTTCGCCATGTCACAGGCAGAATACCCGAAAAAAAGCCCTCTGTCAAGCAAAGCAGTCAGTTTTGCATTTCGCCGCCGTTTTTCCGCGCGGGCGGATTTTTGAGCAGCACCGTAAAGCACGTCCCCTCGCCCGGCACGCTTTCCACGCTGATGCTGCCCCCCTCCTGGGTCACGATCTGCCGCACCAGCGCCAGCCCCAGCCCGCTGCCCTCGGCGGCGTGCGAACCGTCCGCCTGATAGAACCTTTCAAAAATGTGCGCCATCTGTTCCCCGGTCATACCGCGTCCGTTGTCGCTGACGCGCACACGCACATGCTCTCCCTGCCGGTCCAGCTGCAGCAGCACACGCCCGCCCGGCTCGTCAAACTTGACGGCGTTGTCGATCAGGTTCACCCACACATGCATCAAAAGCTGCTCCCGCCCTGTGTAGGTGATCTCCTCCAGCTCCGCCTCCGGCTCCACGCCGCGGGCAGACCACTTTCTTTCCAGCAGCAGCACCGCCTATCGCAGCTGCTCATCCAGCCGGTAGGTGGTCTGTTCTGTCGGTACCCCCTGGTTTTCCAGCCGCGACAAAAGCAGCACATTGCCCACCAGACTGCTGAGGCGTGCCGAGTTGAACAGGATTTTGCCGATATATTCCTGCCGCACCGCCTCGGGCTGGGAGGGATCCTGCAAAAGGGTCGCGTAGCCCTCAATGGCGCTGATGGGCGTTTTGAACTCATGCGACACATTGGAGGTAAAATCCTTCTGCAGTGTCTCAATGGTGCCCAGCGCGCGCACCATGGTGTTAAAGTTGCGGTACGCGCTGCTGATCTCCCCCATGCGCACGTTTTCGTTCAGATGCACGGTAAAATCGCCCTTGGCCACCAGGCTCATGGCGCGGTTGAGGCGTGTAATGGGGCGAATGATAAAGTGTGCCGTGATCAGCGTCAGCAGTGTGCCGATGAACAGGCTCAGCAGCAGCATCCACACCTCGGAGGGAATGCGCATCTGCGTCAGCCATTGGATCAGCGCCGTAATGCCCGCCGAAAAGCCCAGTGCCAGCAGCAGCGTCACGCTGCTGAACAGCATAAAATAAAACCGCAGCGAGGTGCCCTCGCTGTTGGTTTTTTTGTTCTTCGGTCGTTTTTCCTTTTTGACGGTTGCTTTTTTCATTGCTTGCGCACCACCTTGTAGCCGATTCCGCGTATGGTCACAATGTCAAAATCGGGGTTGTCATGAAAGCGCTCCCGCAGGCGCCCGATGTGCACCTCAACGGTGTGCGGATCGGTCTCGGTCTCCAATCCCCAGATGTCGTCCATCAGCTGCTGCCGTGTAAACACCCGTCCCGGGGAGGCAAACATCTTGTACAGCAGCAAAAATTCCTTTTGCGGCAGCTGCACGCTCTCGCCCCCGCTGATCAGGCAGAAGGAATCATAATCCAGCACCGTGCCGCCGATGATCTCCCGCCGTTCGCTGATCATCTGCGCCCGCCGCAGCAGCGCGCCCACGCGCAGCACCATCTCGTTGACGTTGACGGGCTTGGCCATATAATCATCTGTGCCCGATACAAAGCCGCGCTGCATATCCTGAAAGGCGTCGCGGGCGGTGATCATCAGCACGGGAATGCGGATGCCTGCCTGCCGCACCGAGCGCACCAGCTCATAGCCGTCCACGCGCGGCATCATGATGTCGGAGATGATCAGGTCAATGTAGGTGTTCTCCAGCACATTCAGCGCTTCCTGACCGTCCGCCGCCTCTGCCACCTCGTAACCGCTGTTTTCCAGCACACGGCGGAACAGCTGCCGAAGCTCACGGTCGTCCTCCGTCACCAGAATCCGAAACATGCCGCCGCCTCCCCGTTTTTTTATTGTTTTCATTATACCATACCCCCGCGGGATGCCGCTACCCGCGGCGTAAAAAAATCGCCGTCCCACACGAACGGCGATTCGCTCTTCAGTTTTCCACACGATCGAGGTTTTTCCAGCCGAAGCGGAGGACGGACACCGCCATCGACGCCTCGCTGATCACCTCATCCACCACGCCCGCCCAGGAGCCGACGATCACATTGTACACGATCCACAGCGGCGAGTTGATGAACATGCCCGCGGCACGCACCTTTTGCGGGTTTTTGGTATACCCGGCAATGGTGGAAGCAATGTTGGCCATGACGGGCAGGATGGAGATCACGCCGCTCCACGTCAAGGCCATGGCCGCCAGCTGCAGACCGCAAAGGACCGCGCACATGCCCCTGCCTTTGGCCGCCTTCCATTTGCTTTGCAGGCAAAAGGAGCGCACGCAGTTGATGATGTAGCTCACACCGCCCGTGACCGCCCCCAGCAGCAGCAGATGCGACGTGTAGAAAATATAGGAAAACAGCTGCACCCGGAACAGGTTTTTGTTCTCCCTGCACTGAAAGGAGAGAAAAAACAGCCCCGTGCCCGCAAAGCCGATCAGCTGGATCAGAATATCCCTCAAATTCATTCCTTCACCTGTTTAAATCGTTATGCCGCGGCTTATTTTTCCAGCACGTCGATCACTTCGCCGATGAACATATCATGCGGCTGCCATTCGCCGTTTTCATCCGGCGGAAAAACCTTCGGGCTTCCGGCGTAGCTATTTTGTACATCGCTGTGCAGCCCCGCCTTGGCAAAACGCCCCTCGTACAGCTTGCGGCACACAAAGGTCACCTCGGCCTCTGCAAAGGTGACGGTGCCGTCGATAGCCACCGGCGTCAGACCGGCGGCTTTTTCCTTGTCCCCGTCGCGCCCGGAGAGCGACCCCATCACCTGCAGCGCCTTCTTGTATTCCTCCGAATAGAAGCTGACGGTAAACAGATCGTTTTCCTTCAAGAATTCCGTGGTATAGCGCGCCGGATGCAGGTAGACCGTGATGGCCTGCCTGGCGCGCCAGATGCTGCCCATGCCGCCCCAGCCGATGGTGCAGGCGTTGTGATGTGCCTCATTCCCCGCCGCCACCAGCGCACCCTGCCCCTTGAACAGATCAAACGCCTGATACGCTTTCTCCGCGATGTTTTCCATTGTTTTTTCCTCCCGTCCTTATCGTTCAAGCCACGGCTTCAGCTTGCGGTTCACCCATTGTATCACCGGGCCGGAAATGCAGATGGTGGCGATCGTGCAGGCGCCAAACTGCCCGCCGAGCAGCATGCCCAGCGCCACCATCAATACGTCCAGCGCCATGCGCACCCGCCGGATCGGCCAGCGATTGCGCTCTGCCAGGGCAAAGGTGACCGCCTCGTACGATCCGCGCCCCAGCGAGGCCGTGGCATACACGCCCGTGCCCACCGAGAACACGACCACGCCCAGCAGCATCAGCAAAAAATTGATCTCCTTGTGCACGCTGTACACATGCACCCCGGCAAACAGGTCGATGCAGCTGCTGTAGATCACCTGATACAGCACCGTACCGATGTGGATCTGCTTTTTGTCATAAAACAGCGTAAACAGGATCATCACCACCGCCGCGATAAATGAGCCCTCCCCGATGGTGATGCCGCACGCAACCGACAACCCCTGCCACAAAATGGCCAGCGTCGCCCCGCCAAAGCCCGCGTGAATGGCCAGCGTGTGCCATACGCCGCCACCATCGAGCCCAGTACGATCATCATGATCCTGAGCAGAATTCGATCCTTCCGCATCCGTTTCCTTCTGTTCCGCCGCGGGATCACTGCCCGGTACGGCAAAACGCCTTTCTTACGCTTTCCATTATAACACGAAATGTCCCGATGGCAAAACCCCTCCCACGCTTGCCGCCCGTTCCGTGTTTCTGTCAAAATTTTGCTGTCCCGGGGCTTTTTGTTGAGGTTGAGTTGAATTTTGTGTGAAATAATGGAAAAGTGAAAGTCTATCCGGAGGTTTGTTTTCCATGAGCATCAAAATCTGCGCCGATACCACCTGCGATCTGCCGGAGCATCTGCTTCGCCGCTGGAACATTGATACCTTACCGCTGTATGTGATCAAAAACGGCGAGGCCTTCCGCGACAATGTGGATATCACCACCGCCGATATTTTTGCCCATGTGGCCGCCGGCGGCGCGCTGTGCTCCACCAGCGCCGTATCGGAGGCCGATTACAAAGCCTTTTTCAAGCAGCAGCTGCAGACCTGTGACGGCGTGGTCCACGTGACCATCAGCTCGGACATGTCCGCCTGCTATCAGAATGCCTGCCGTGCCGCCGAGCAGGTGGGGCATGTGCGCGTGATCGACAGCCGCAACCTGTCGGTGGGCGAGGGGCTCATCGTGCTCAAGGGCGCACGCATGGCCGCCGAGGGCAATCGCACGCTGGATGAGATCGTCGACGCCATGGAGGCGCTCATTCCCAAGGTGGACTGCTCCTTTGTGATCGATAAGCTGGATTATCTGCGCAAGGGCGGCCGCTGCTCACCGCTGGCGGCGCTGGGCGCCAATGTGCTGAGCCTCAAGCCCTGCATTGCCGTGCGTGACGGTGCCATGCTGGTGGAAAAAAAGTACCGCGGCAAGTTTGACAAGGTGCTGCTTTCCTACGTGGAAGATCGCCTGAAGGACGAAACCATTGACCCTTCCTTCCTGTTTGTGGTGCACACCACGCTGAATGACGGTGTGCTGGAGAGCGTGAAGGAAAAGTGCGCCGCGGTGCGCGCCTTCGGGGAGGTCGAGGAAGCCGATGCCGGCTGCACCATCGCCTGCCACTGCGGACCCAACACGCTGGGCGTCATTTATCTGCACAAGTAACAAACCCTTCCGTTTTTTGAGCCGTCGGAGCATTCCGGCGGCTTTTTTGATGCGGTTTGATCGCTCCAAAAGTCAAAAGTCGCATAAATATGCGAGTTTTCTCGCGCGACAAGGGGTGCCGATCGCGGTATGCTTATTACGGATCCGAAAAAGCAATTGCTGTTCCCCCATCTCTTTCCATGACAAGCAAGATAAAAGGAGCGTAATCCCCATGAAAAAGCAACTGCTCAGCCTGACGCTGATCCTGATGATGCTTCTGTCCCTCCCCCTGCCCTCTCTGGCGGGTACGGCGCGGGACTGGAATGCCGTGGCAAAGCTGCCCTCTTCCTCCACGCTGAAGACCGCCAAAACCGATGGACGCGCGCCGTACGTGGTGTTTGCGCCCTCCCTGCCCAGCGGCGGCTTTATCGAGTACGCGGTGGATTTCCGCGCGGATTATCTGCCAAACGGCACCTATCTGGCGCCGTTCAGCTGGCATTTTGACTTATCTCCGCTCAAAAAGACCTACAAATCCGTCGACAGTCAGCCCGCGTCGGGCTACTGCGGCTTTCAGCGGCTGACCAACGGCGACACAGTCGCCATCATGACGCTGTGGAACATCGTCTGCAAAGACAAGAACGGCAAGCGCGTGACCATCCGCCCCAAGGTGATCTACACCGCCCCGGGCGCCAAGACCGAGGCGATGACCAACGACCGCAGCGGTGAGGGCGATTTCACGCACGTGCTCATCCCCTTTGCCTGGAAGGCAGGCCGCACCTACCGCCTGCTGGTGCAATTGGGTCAGGTGGAAAGCAACGGCAATGTCAAGGTGCTGATGTATGTACAGGATCTGTCCTCGGGCGGCTGGACACATCTGGTGGATTTTGACACCGGCGTGAAGGACATTTATTTCAAGTCGGGCGTCGCGTTTCTGGAGGACTTTTCCTCCGACAACCATGCCGCCATCCGCACCATGGAGCTGAGCAACGTGCGCGTCAACGCCCGCTCGGGCGGCTGGAAAGCCGTCAAGAAGGGCAGCTTCTACACCTGCTTCAATTACAAGGGCAGCTACACCTACGGCGCCGACAGCAGCACCTTTTACTGCCTGACCACCGGCGTGCAGAAGTGCTGGTCCAACCCGGGGCAGAAGAGCGTCTCGGTCAAGACCGCCTCTTCCTCCCGCCCCTATTAAGGAACCCTGCATTTCCGATCCCGGCAGCGGGCATTGTCGCCCGACAGGCGACCCGTTCTTCCCCTGCGTTTGATACGATCTCCCCACCGCCGGTTGGATCGCTTCCCTGCATCTGACCTTAGTCCGCAGAATGGAAGCGATAAACCAACACGGAAGAAAGGATCAGTGAACAGATGACCGTTTTGATCTACATCGTTTGTATTTTGGCCGCCGCTGTCCTTCAGACGCTGCTGCGTTCCCTGTTGGCACAGGGCACGGTATCGATCATTCCCGGAACGGCAGTCTTTTGCCTCGCCGCGCTTTGGGCCGCCCGAAAATGGTCTTCTTCCCGCAAAGAAAAAAAGCGGTCGAAGGAGGAGCGGCCGTGAATCAACAACAGATCGGTGATTTTCTCTGTCAAACGCGGGCAGACGGCACGCTGCGCATCGACCGCTACACCGGCCCGGCCACGGAGCTTGTGATTCCCTCGCGCCTGCACGGCACAAAGGTCACCGCCCTTGGCTACAAAGCCTTTGTGCATACCCATCTCCGCCGTATCTTTGTTCCCGACACGGTGACAACGGTGGAAAACGGGGCGTTTTCCGACTGCCTCACGCTGACAGAGGTGCGCCTGCCATCGCATGCGGACACCCTCGGCGACAGCCTGTTTGCGGGATGTCAGAACCTCATCCGCGTAACGATCCCGTCCGGCGTGAAGCGCATCGGGGTGCTTGCCTTCTGCGGCTGCAAAAGCCTGAGCAGCCTGACCCTCCCCGCGGGGCTGACCGTTCTCGGCGATCACGCCTTCGCCCATTGTCACGCTCTGACCGAGGTCGCCCTTCCCGACAGCCTTTGTGAAATGGGTGCTCATCCCTTCCTTTGCTGTAAAAGCCTGCACACGATCGGCGTGCACCCCGGCCATGAGGTGTTTGCCGTCGTCGACGGCGCCTTGATCGACAAGCCGCGCAAGCGGCTGATCGGCTATTCCCCCTCCGGGAACCGCGCACGCTATGAGGTACCGTCGGGCATTGAGGAGATCGGCAGCAGCGCGTTTGAACGCTGTGAGCACCTGCAGGCGGTCACGCTTCCGGGCACCGTCACTTGCATCGGCCGGGAGGCCTTCCGCTATTGCCTCCGTCTGACCGACATTTTCCTGCCGGACAGAGCGGTGAGCATCGGTATCGGCGCCCTTGAGGGCTGCATCCGCCTGACCCGCTTCACGCTTCCGCGGGACCTCGATCGCATACCGCATCGGATGTTTTTCGGCTGTGTCTGTCTGGAAAACCTGTCCCTCCCGGAGACGGTGGAGGCCCTCGGTATCAGCGCGTTTGGCAACTGTTCCTCCCTGACCGGGCTCACGGTTCCGGACAAGGTCACCGAGATCATGAATTATGCCTTTGCGGGCTGCAGCCGCCTGCACCGCGTCACGATCCCGCAGAGCGTTCAAAAATTCGGCGCGTTTGTCTTTGACGCCTGTGATAAAGACCTGTGCCTGACCGTACAGCCCGGCAGCGCTGCCGAACAATACGCAAAGCAGTGCGGCATCCCCTGTGCCTTTTTCTGACCTGACCCGCCCCCTGCGCCTGCGCGCAGGGGCTTTTTTATTTGCTTCCACAGCCGCCTTTCCCCGCCGCGCTTGCAAAAAAGCCGCCGCAGGCTTATAATAGAAAACTGGTAAGAAAGGCTTGGTGAAAATCAATGTTTCCCGGTTTCAGCAACGACCTGCTCTCCTTTTACGCCGATATCCGTTTCAACAACAACAAGGTGTTCATGGACGAGCACCGCAAGGAATACTATCAAAAAGTCCGCGACCCGTTTTACGCCTTCATTGAGGAGCTGGCTCCCGTAATGCTCTCCATCGATGAGGATATGGAGGTCCGCCCCTCCAAGTGCCTGTCCCGCATCAACCGCGATACGCGCTATTCAAGGGACAAATCCCCCTACCGCGACCATCACTGGGTCGCCTTCCGTCAGGCAGCGCGGGACAAGGACGGCCAGCCCTTTTTCTGGTTTGAGATCCGTCTGGATTCCGTCAGCTGGGGGCTGGGGCTGTGGGGCGAAAACCGCGACCTGCTGGACGAGCTTCGCCGCAAAATGGCGGCCCGCCCCGATGAATGGCTGCATCTGACCGGGCTGCTGACCGAAAAAGGCTTTGTGTACGGCGGGCAGCAATGGAAAAAGCTCAAGGTTCCCGAGGGTCTGCCGCTGGCGCTCGCGCCGCTGTACACCGCGCGCAGCCTGTATTTTGAAAAGGCGGGCATTGACCCATCCTGGATCTTTGAACCCGATATTGTCCGCCGCGTGGCGGAAGACTTTCAGCATCTGGCCCCCGTGTGGCGCGCGCTGCGCGGGCAAAACAGCACCGAGGGAGGGATCGTATGATCGATTACCAGACGCTCAAAAGCGGCACCGATATCCGCGGACGCGCGCTGGGCGAGGATGCGCCGCTAAGCCGGGAGACCGCGCTTTGCATCGGCGGCGCCTTCATTACCTGGCTGAGTGAAAAGGTGGGCCGTCCGCCGCAGGAGCTGACCGTTTCCATCGGTCGCGACAGCCGTGTGACCGGCCCCGACCTGCTGGCCGCCTGCGCCGAGGGCATGGCCCGTGAGGGCGCCCGCGTGTGGGACTTTGGCCTGTGCACCACGCCCGCCATGTTCATGAGTCTGCTGACCGAGGGCTTTGAGGCCGACGCCTCCATCATGGTCACGGCCAGCCACCACCCCATGGACCGCAACGGCTTCAAATTCTTTTTGCCCAAGGGCGGCCTGTCCGCTCTGGACATCAGCATGATCCTGCACACCGCCGGCACCACAGCGCCGGTGGAACGGCCCCATGCCCCCATCGAAAAGCGTGCCTTCCTGCCGGTCTACAAAAAGCAGCTGCAGGATCGGGTGCGCAGCGGTCTGGGCACCGAGGAGGCGTGCCCGCTGGTGGGTCTGCACGTGGTGGTGGATGCCGGCAACGGCGCGGGCGGCTTTTATGAAGAGCTGCTGCGTGAGCTGGGTGCCTGGACAGAGGGCAGTCAGTTTCTGACCCCCGACGGCCGCTTCCCCAACCACATCCCCAACCCCGAAAATGCCGAGGCCATGGCCTCTGTCAGCCGCGCCGTCATCAGCGCGGGGGCCGACCTGGGCGTCATCTTTGATGCCGACTGCGACCGTGCCGCCATTGTTGACGAGGATGGGCGCGAGATCAACCGCAACCGCCTGATCGCCCTGATCTCCGCCGTACTGCTTGATAAAACGCCCGGCGCCACCATTGTGACCGACTCGGTCACCTCCAGCGGCCTGGCAGCGTTTATTTCCGACTGGGGCGGCCGCCATTACCGCTACAAGCGCGGCTACCGCAACGTCATTGACGAGGCCATCCGCCTCAACGAGAGCGGCATCGACTGCCCCCTCGCCATCGAGACCAGCGGTCACGCCGCCTTCCGCGAAAATCATTTTCTGGATGACGGCATGTACCTGGTCACCGTGCTGCTGGTACAGGCCATGCGCATGAAGCGCGAGGGCAAGGCGCTCTCCTGCCTGCTGGAGGGGCTCAAGGAGCCCATCGAAAGCGCTGAGCTGCGATTGAACATTCTGGCCCCCGATTTCCGTCAGGCCGGCAAGGCGCTCATCACCCGTGTGATGGACCACGCCAACTTTGCGCCGGACTGGCACATTGCCCCCGACAACCGCGAGGGCGTGCGCATCGCCTTTGACCTGAGCGGCGGGCTCAACAATGCCTGGTTCCTGCTGCGCCTGTCCGTACACGACCCGGTGCTGCCGCTCAACTGCGAAAGCGATGTCGAGGGCGGTGTCAAACAAATGCTGACCCTGCTGCTTGATGTCATCGGCGATACCGCCGATACCGATATCTCTCCCATTCGGAACTACATCAATTCGTAATATAAGGAGAACAAGAAAAATGGATATTCAGCAGAAAACGATCAATACCCTGCGCGCTCTGGCCGCCGATACCGTTCAGAAGGCCAATTCCGGTCACCCCGGCGCCCCCATGGGCATGGCTGCCATGGCGTATGCCGTGTGGGCCGAGGGCATGTGCCACAACCCCGCCGACCCTGCGTGGCAGAACCGTGACCGCTTTGTGCTCTCCAACGGTCATGCCAGCGCCCTGCTGTATTCCCTGCTGCACATGTTCGGCTACGGCCTGACGATGGATGACCTCAAGAGCTTCCGTCAGTGGGGCAGCCGCACCCCCGGCCATCCCGAATACCGCCACACCCCCGGCGTGGAAACCACCACCGGCCCGCTGGGTCAGGGCATCGCCAACGCTGTGGGCTTTGCCATTGCCGAGACCATGCTGGCCGCCCGCTTCAACAAGCCCGGCTACCCCGTGGTCGATCACCGCACCTTTGCCTTCTGCGGCGATGGCTGCATGATGGAAGGCATTGCCGCCGAGGCGGCCGCCCTGGCCGGCACCCTCAAGCTGGGCAAGCTGACCGTGGTATACGATGATAACGATATCTCCATCGAGGGCAACACCGACATCGCCATGCGTGAGGATGTGGGCGCCCGCTTTGCCGCCTACGGCTGGCAGGTGCTGAAGGTGGAGGACGGCAACGATCCCCAGAAGATCCTGGCCGCCGTCAACGAGGCCATGAAGGACGAGCGTCCCTCCCTGATCATCTGCAAGACCATCATCGGCTTCGGCTGCCCCGCCAAGCAGGGCACCGCCGGCTGCCACGGCTCTCCCCTGGGCGATGACAATGTGCTGGACATGAAGCGCACCCTGGGCCTGCCCGAGGATACCTTCCGTGTGGATGACGATGTGTATGCCCACCTGGGCACCTGTGCCGCCCGCGGCGCCAAGGCCGAGGAAGACTGGCAGCGCATGATGGAAGGCTATGCCGCCGAATATCCCGAGCTGAAGGCGAAGTACGACAGCTGGATGAGCGGCGAGCTGCCCGAGGGCCTGATGGATGATCCCGAGCTGATGGAGTTTGAAGGCAAGATCGCCACCCGTGCCACCAGCGGCACCACCATTCAGCGTTTGGCCAAGCGCATCCCCAACCTGGTGGGCGGCAGCGCCGACCTGGCCCCCTCCAACAACACCTACATCAAGGACGGCGGCGATTACAGCGCCGAAAACCGTCTGGGCCGCAACATGCACTTCGGCGTGCGTGAGCATGCCATGGCCGCCATCTGCAACGGTATAGCGCTGCACGGCGGTCTGCGCGTCTTCTGCGGCACGTTCTTTGTCTTCTCCGATTACATGAAGCACGCCATCCGCATGAGCGCCATCATGAAGCTGCCCGTCACCTATGTGCTGACGCACGACTCCATCGGCGTGGGCGAGGACGGCGCCACCCATGAGCCCATCGAGCATCTGGCCGGCCTGCGCTCCATCCCCGATCTGCAGGTGTTCCGCCCCGCCGACGGCAAGGAGACTGCCGCCGCCTGGCTGTCCGCTTTGACCGAAGGTCTGCCCACCTGCCTGGTGCTGACCCGTCAGGGCCTGCCCCAGTACGATCACTGCGGCCGCTGCCCCATGAAGGGCGCTTATGTGCTCAGCGATTGCGACAAGACCCCCGACCTGCTGCTCATGGCCAGCGGCTCCGAGGTGGAGCTGATCATGGGTGCCCAGAAGCAGCTGGCAGAGGAGGGCATTGCCGCCCGCGTCATCTCCGTGCCCAGCATGGATCACTTTGACAAGCAGGACGCCGAATACAAGGAGTCCGTGATGCCCAATGCCGTCCGCGCCCGTCTGGCGGTCGAAGCCGGCGCCACCATGCCCTGGTTCCGCTATGTGGGCCTTGACGGCGCTGTGGTGGGTCTGGATCACTTCGGTGCTTCCGCTCCCGCGGGCGTGCTGTTCAAGGAGTATGGCTTCACCGTGGAAAACGTGGTGGCTCAGGCCAAAAAGGTGCTGGGAAAATGACCCCTCAATACCACATTGATGATTATGCCGGACGCCGTGTGCACATGATCGGCATCGGCGGCAGCAGCATGTCGGGTCTGGCCGAGATGCTGCTGCGCCGCGGCTTCCGTGTCACCGGCTCCGACCGGGCGCACAGCCACAGTGTCGAAAGGCTGGAAGCCATGGGCGTCAAGGTGGGCATCGGTCACGATCCCGCCTTTACCGCCGGGGCGGATGTGATCGTTTACTCCGCCGCCATCAAGCCGGACAACCCCGAGCGCGCCTATGCGTTTGAAAAGGGCATTCCGCAGATCGAACGCGCCGACCTGCTGGGTCAGCTGATGGCCGGGCACAGGCAGCGCGTGTGCATCTGCGGCGCGCACGGCAAAACGACCACCTCTTCCATGACGGCGCAGCTGCTGCTGGATTGCGGTCTGGACCCCACCGTGCACATCGGCGGGCGGCTGGATGCCATCGGCGGCGGCACGCGCGCGGGCAATGGCGAATTGTTTGTCGCCGAGGCCTGCGAGTACGCCGGCAGCTTTCTGCACATGCCGCCCACGGTGGCGGTGGTGCTCAACATTGACGCCGACCATCTGGATTATTACGGCGACATGGAGCACATTGAAGAGGCCTTCTTTCACTTCTGCTCTCTGCTTCCCAAGGACGGCCTTGTCATCGGCTGGGGCGATGATCCCCGCGTACAAAAGCTGATGACCCGGCTTGACCGCCGTCACGAGACCTTTGGCCGCACCCCTGCCAGCGACTGGTACCCCGAAAACATCGTCAATGACGATCACGGCTGCCCCGCCTTTGATGTGCTGCATCAGGGCAAAAAGCTGGGGCGCGTGCAATTGCAGGTGGCGGGCAGCTTCAACGTGACCAACGCCCTTGCGGCGCTTGCCTCCGCCCACGCCGTGGGCGCGGACATGGACACGGCGCTTGCCGTCATCGGGCAGTTCAGGGGGGCGCATCGGCGCTTTGAGCACACCGGCGATATCGACGGCGCGCACCTGTACACCGATTACGGTCACAACCCCGTTGAAATGCGGGCGGCCATCTCGGTGGCCATGCAGCAGCACGCCAACCGTGTGTGGGCGGTCATGCAGCCGCACACCTTCAGCCGCGTCAAAACGCTGTTCAACGATTATCTGACCTGCACCGAGGAAGCCGACATCACGCTGGTCACCGATATCATGGCGGCCCGCGAGGTGGACCCCGGCGATATCAACAGCGGCATGCTGGTGGAGGGCATGAAGCAGCACGGCATCCACGCCGTGTGGACGCCTTCCTTTGACGATACCGAGCGCTACCTGCGCGAGCACTGGCAGCCCGGCGACCTGGTGCTGACCATGGGCTGCGGCGACATCAACCTGCTCAACGAGCAGATGCACGCCCACGGCGACACGAAGCGATAAGAACGATCAAGGGGGAACCATACTTTCCGAAGCCGGAATGGATGGTTCCCCCCTTTGCCCCCTCTCGAGAAAGGGCAGTTTAACACACAGCGCCATGATAAACAAAGGAGGTGTGTACCGGTGAAGCAGCTTCTCTGCTATGGCGATTCCAACACCTGGGGATACGATCCCGTCACCCACGACCGTTTTCCATAGAGCATCCGTTGGACCGGTCTGCTTCAGGCAAAGCTGAAGGATGCCGATGTCCGCGTCCTGGAGGAAGGCCGCAACGGCCGGACGACCGTGTTTGAGGACCCCGCCTGGGAGGGGCTTTGCGGTTATACGGCCCTGTCGGAGCTCCTGCAGGCCCAACCGCCTTTGGATGCCGCCATCCTCATGCTGGGGACCAATGACTGCAAGACCTGTTTTCACGCCTCTGCCGCGCAAATTGCCGCCGGCGCAGGCAAATGCCTCGATCTTCTGCTGCAGTGCCTTCCCGCCCAAAGGATCCTGCTCATCTCGCCACTTCATCTCGGTCCCGATGTCTGGCGGCCCGACCACGATCCGGATTTTGATCAAAATTCGGTCGCCGTGTCCCATCAGTTGGCAGAGGCCTACCGCAAGGTGGCCGCGGAAAAGCACGTGCGCTTTCTGGATGCCGCCCAATACGCCGCGGCCAACCCCGCCGATGATGAACATCTGGATGCCGCCGGTCACGCCGTGATGGCGGACGTCCTCCTGAAAACGATTCGGGAGATGCTGCAACAATTTTGATAAAGCAACGCCCTTGCCTTGATGCGCATCAAGGCAAGGGCGTTGTTTGTTCTATGGGCCCTGCAGGGCCATGAAAGGCCATGTGCAAAAAATGCGGTTCGTGATAGAATCCCGCAGAAGCCTTTTCCGTCACAGGCCCGTAAGGTCGTAAACCTCCGCGGCAGGCTGACCGTAGGTACTGTCAATATACATCAGCATCGGCGTTCCCAGCGATTCAAAGTACCAGATGTCCGTTCCGTTTGCATCCCAGTACTTTACGTTGGTGATGAATCCGGGGGTGCTGCTCCTGGGGTCCAGGAATTCCATAAGCGTCTTCAGGTCCTCCGTTTTGCCCTCCGAACAGGCTCCTACCTGTTCATTCAGCTTGTTGATGACGTGTTCCTGTGCCTCCGGTTTCCAATCCGAAGCAACGCAAATCACCAGAAACAGCTTTTCGGCTTCAAAGTAATAAGCGAGATTTGCTATATATCCGTCGGCTTGTCTGATCCACTTCATCAGTGCGGAAAAATCGGCGGGGTCGCCTGTATAGTCGTCCACGCCTTCGATGTCCTTCAACTGCTCGGCGATCTTGTTCGGGAAATGGTAAACCCGATAACCGTTCCCGACCTCACCGGATAAGTATTCCTTCCCTTCCACCGCCGTCACTTCTTCGGGGGACATTCCCCAGGTGATACCGTTGCGGATGACAAATGCCTCTGCAGACGCGCTGCCGCTCAGCAGTACCATCAGCATCAACCAAACCGCAATCATCCTCTTTTTCATACGAATCCCCCTGTTTCCGTTCGTCCTCGTCTGTCACTCTGTCACAGGCTCATAGCCCGCCAGATTGTACGGCGCAACGCGCGTGTACACAATGCCGGGCTCCACGCCGCCCACACGGCAAGCCAGCAGCTCACTGACGGTCACGATCTGATACCCCTGCCGCACCAGCTCGGGAATGACCCTTTCCATGGCGGCGGCCGTGGTGGAATAAATGTCATGGCACAGCACGATGGCGCCGGGGCCCACTTCCTTCATGATCTCGTTGTAGATCTTGGAGGCATTGCGGCTTTCCCAGTCGCGGGAATCCACCGACCAGTTGACGATATACAGCCCCATATCGCCGCATACCGAGCGCGCCGTCTTGTTCATGTTGCCTCCCGGCGGACGCAGGAGCGTGACCTTTTGCCCCGTCATCTGATAGGTCAGGTCGATGCACTTTTGCAGGTTATTGCGGATGGAGGAGGCCGACAGCTTGGTCAGGTTGTTGTGGGACCAGGTGTGGGTGCCGATCTCGTTGCCGTCGGCAATGACCTGCGCCACCTCTTTGGCGTATTCTTCCATGCGGTGACCCTGCATAAAAAAGGTGGCGTGCGCGCCGTTTTCGCGCAGGATCTGAAGCACCTTCATGGTGTGCTCGGAAGGGCCGTCGTCAAAGCTGAAGGCGATCATGGGGCGGGACATGTCCACGCCCTCCGGCAGAAATTGGGCGTTATACTCCTTGCGCGCCGCCAGCTCGGCCTCGGTCATCTGCGTCACCGTGCTGGAAAGCACATAGCCGACCGCGCCGGCATAATGCACCTTGAGCCACTTGCCGCCGTCCTCCAGCACATCCACCACCGCGGCGGAGGGGATCTTCGCCAGCGCGGTGGAGCCGGTATCCTTCTTGATGCGCACCGTCACCGCCGCGCCTTCATAGGTCACCAGCGCCACGCCGATGGGCGTCAGGTCGCCCGCGGGCTCCAGATACTTGGTCATGGCCCAGCCTTCCAGCCCGCCCTTTTCCTTGCGCACATACGCCCAGTCACCGTTCTTTTCCACCATGTATACCACGGTGCCGATGTTCATCTTTTCCAGCACGTCCGACTTGGTGGTCGCATCCGTGCGCAGGTTCAGCGCGCCGCCCTTGACCAGATACCGCTCCAGCACAGGCTCGGGCGTTGCCGTGGGCACGGGCGTGGGCACCTCGGTCGGCACAGGCGCAGGCGCCTCGGTCGGCACAGACGTGGGAACGACCGTCGGTTCGGGCGTCGGCACAGACGTGGGAGCGATCGTCGGCACTTCGGTAGCCAAAGAAGGCGGAATAAACACGGTCGGCATCGGCGTTCTGTCCGCCTCCGCCGCGGCGCCGCACATCAGCAGCACCAGCAGGCAAAGCGTGCAAAGCAGCACGCGTTTTGTTTTGAGCATAAGCCCTCCGAAAAAACGTTTTTTACCCTGCTATTATACTCTTTTTCCCTGTTTTCTTCAAGGCGTGGGGCGGCGGCCCGAAAACATCATCGCCGCCAGCTGCTTCATGTCCGCAAGATGCCGGTCAAAAAACAGCTTGTAGCCTTCGCAGAGGCGGTTTTCGCCGATCTCGCCCCGGATATCCCGGTCACGGCAGCAGCCGCAGCGGCACAGCGCATAACAGGGACAGGCACGGCATGTTTCGGGCACAGGCAGGCTGCGGGTGATAAAGCGCTGCTGCACCT
>JAZRWA010000058.1:0-2976 GCA_045599485.1 Clostridia bacterium
AATCCGATCACTTTAGTGGTCGGGTTCCTTTTTTCAGATGGGCGGTTATGGAATTTGGATTGGAGTGACGGTGTTTGATATCGGCTATTTGCTTTTTCCTATCTTCTACGAAAGGATTGGCGGGATAAAGAAGATATGATATAATACGCTGAAAGTACGAAAGAGGTGCAATGAATGGAATTGAAGTGCAGCTATCGCATGCTCAGAGGAGCAGCGAAGCGGTTTGTAAAAAAATGCGATACGGTATGGGATGTTCCTTATGACGGAGAACCGGCTGTTTTTGTTCCCAATCATGCCAGGGCCTGGGGGCCGATCGATATGGCGCTTTCTTTTGAACTGACGGACAACAGCCGCATCTGGTACAACGCGGGCGTGATCGACCGAAAGAACCTGCCTGCGTACATCCGCAATGATGACTGGTGGAATCCAAAGTCAAAGTTGGCCTGGCTCTATAATATCACAGTGCCGTATATCTGTGCGCTGCTGCTGCCGCCGGTCTTCAAGTGTACGCCGGATATTCCCGTCTACTATGACAATCGGGTCACCACCACTTTCCGTCAAAGCACCCAGGCCATCAAGAATGGCGAGAATCTGGTCATTTTTGCGCAGCTGCCCAATGGCTATCAGAGCCATGATGCACATCTGATCAAAGGCTTTTTGCTGATTGCACCACTCGCATGGAGAAGGTGCGGAGTGCGTTTGAAGTTTTATCCCGTCCATATCGATCATGAAGATGGAAAAATCCATGTGATGAAGCCCATAGCGTTTGACCCGGAACGTTCCCTTGAGGAGCAGGAGCAGGAGATGCTGGAGTATCTGGAAGCCCGGGTATATGATTAATGATTGTACAAACTGGCATAAAATGTTCCATGCTGAATTTTTTTCTATAAAGAAAAGGAATAATTGACTGTACATTTATTGGCAAAAACGCTATAATATAAAAGCTTACACGTCTGACGGACATCAGATTCAGGAGGAAACTTTATGAACGCCATTTTACGCCGTGACGCCGATGCAATCGTAAATTCCGCCATTCATGCGGTGCAGCCCGATGAAGCTGTGGAGCGCGCGCTGCGCAATGCCACGCTGACGGGCCGCGTGATGCTGGTTGCGGCCGGTAAGGCTGCCTGGCAGATGGCCAAGGCTGCAAATGCCTGCCTTGGGAACCGCATCGAGAAGGGCGTTGTTATTACCAAGTATCACCATGTATTGGGCCCCATTGCCAACTACGAATGCTATGAAGCCGGCCATCCCGTGCCTGATGAGAATTCTTTCAAGGGTACGCAGGCAGCATTGGAGTTGGTCAATGGACTGACTGCCGAGGACACCGTACTGTTCCTGCTTTCCGGCGGCGGCAGTGCCCTGTTTGAAAAGCCGCTGATCCCCGGCGAAGAGCTGCAGGCGATCACCGGTCAGCTGCTGGCCTGTGGTGCCGATATTGTGGAGATCAACACCATCCGTAAACGTCTTTCTGCTGTGAAGGGCGGTCGCTTCGCGCAGATCTGCGCCCCGGCAAAGGTGTTCTCCATTGTGCTTTCCGATATTCTGGGCGATCCGCTGGATATGATCGCTTCCGGTCCGGCTTGCCCCGATAGCACCACCTGTGCGGATGCAGCTGATATCGTGGCCAAGTACGACCTGCGCCTGCGTGGAGACGCCAAGGAACTGCTGATGCAGGAGACTCCCAAGCAGCTGGATAACGTGACCACCATGATTACCGGCTCCGTGCGTGAGCTGTGTGTGGCGGCTGCTGCAGAGTGCAGCAAACTGGGCTATGAGCCCATCATCCTGACCGACCAGCTGTGCTGTCAGGCGGCGGAAGCCGGTTCCTTCCTTGCCAGTATCCTCAAGACGCATGCTTCCGAAAGCAAGAGCCTGGCCTTTATTGCGGGTGGAGAGACTGTTGTCAAGCTGACCGGCTTTGGCAAGGGCGGCCGCAACCAGGAAATTGCTGTGGCAGCAGCGGCCGGCATTGCCGGGATCGAAGGCACGGCGGTATTCTCCGTTGGCTCTGATGGCACGGACGGCCCGACAGATGCTGCCGGCGGATACGCGGACAGCGATACTTGTGCCGAGTTGAAGGCTCATGGGCTGAAAATCAGCGATGTGCTTCACAATAACGATGCATACACTGCACTGGGCCTGACCCATGGCTTGATCATGACCGGTCCTACCGGCACCAATGTCAACGATGTGGCCGTGGCACTGCTCAAACGGTAAAAACAATCAGGCAGCCGTCTGTATGATACAGGCGGCTGCTTTTAAGTTTGCATATGTTTGTATGCGTGGGGGAAAAGAATGATTCTGTTTTTGACAAGCAGCCCAAGCGGTGCACCGGACGGCAGCGAACAGATGGATGGTTTGGATGAACGAAATGGATTTGTCGAAAAGTTGCGTTCTGTATGGCCTGCCCATGCAAAAGTGCTGATGATTTCGGCCTTTCCATAGGATTATGCGGCTGGGGATCAGATGACGGCCTTTTTTGCCGATGCCTGCCGCAAAAAGGGTTTGTTTTTTGATGCGTTTGACCTTTGGGACGGAAGAACGAGGGGATGTCAGCTGCTGAATCGTTATGATATTGTTTGGCTGGGCGGGGGACATGTGCCGACGGAGAATGCCTTTTTCCGAAAGATCCATCTGAAGGAAAGCCTGGAGTGCTTTGAAGGCATCGTAATCGGTATCAGTGCCGGAAGCATGAACTGTGCAGAAAGCGTTTACGCGCAGCCGTAGCTTCCTGGCGAAGCTGCAGACCCGATGTATCAACGCTTTTTGCCTGGGCTTGGATTAACAAAACTGAAAGTGCTTCCTCATTTTCAAATGATCCGGGAGGCTGTGCTGGATCATATGCGGGTCATTGACGATATCACTTGCAATGACAGCAGGGGACGTGCATTTCTGGCGCTCTGCGATGGCAGTTATGTCCTTTCGATGGATGGGACAGAAACGGTATACGGAAAGGCTTACCGCATTCGCGAT
>JAZRWA010000059.1:0-47119 GCA_045599485.1 Clostridia bacterium
CTGTTGTTGGGGGCGCCGGGGGTGGCAAGGGTGAACACCTGACGGGCGTTGCTGCCGGGCACACGGCCATAGCTGCAGTCGACCGCCAGATTGTCATAAGTCATCACATCCACCAGGCTGCCCAGACGGTTGGAAAGGTAGATGGTCTCCTTTTCGGCGGACAGGCGGAAATTGGTGTGCGGATAGCCCGTTTCGGCGCCGTCACGATCCTTGCCGGAGCAGAAAACGATGTAATACTGACCGGGATCGATGTAGGCGTTGTCGGGGAAGAACCACTTGAGCAGCTTGCCGCCGTTGTTGGACAGGGCATAGTTGCGCAGATAGATGCGCTCGCTGCTGGCGTTATACAGCTCCAGCCAGTCGGACAATTCGCCGTCCTCATCCCGCAGACCGCTGCGGGGCGCCGCCATCACCTCGTTGATGTACAGCGTATTGGCTTCGATGGTGTAGTTGGACAGATACAGGATGTGCCCGTCCTCGGTATTGGGGTAGCCGGGGCTGTACAGGTCGGTCACCTCAAAGCGGCCGTCCTCCATGCGGCTGTAGGATTCGTTGACGTTCAGCGTGGGCACGATGACGGAATCGATCTGCTTGCCGCTGGGATCAAACATAAAGACGGTGCAGCCGAGGGAAGACAGCTTGAACTTGGCATGGTATGCTTCGCCGGCCGTGTTGCGGTTGACATCGCTGCAGTAAACGATCACCTTTTCACCTGGGGCCAGCACCTGGGCGGGAAAGATGAACTTGCTGCGGTCGGAGCGGTTGGACAGCGATACGTTTTCCAGACTGATCATTTCATCGCTGCTGTTCCAGATCTCCAGCCAGTCACCGAAGGAACCGTTCTCATCGGGCAAAGCGGATTCATTATCGCTCATGACCTCGCTGATGACCAGTCCATTCCAGGAGCCTTCCCCGTCTCCCGTGGCATTGAGCGCCCGGCTGATGGGGGCTTTGGGCGCGATGATGATGAACAAAAGCATTACAAAAGAAAACAGGATCAGTGTCAGTGCCCTGTAATCAAAGCGACCCACGCTGCGGGAACTGCGGCGGCTGCGGGAATTGGCCATACTGATTCTCCTTTATCCAAAAAGCCTTTCGGCGGAAAAATATCGGTTTACAGCTTATTATAACACATTCCCCGGTCAAATGGCTATACCTCTCAGCAGGATTTACACCGTCTGAACGCCCGAGCCTGTTTTTTATCGCCGCTGCGCTTGCGTATCCGCCGGCGGAATGATACGATAGACGAACAAAGGGAGGCGGCATCCGCATGACAAAAGCACCAAAGCATACAGCCTATTTTCATTTGCCGGGCTTGTTTGAATTTTATGACCTGTACTGCATTTTTCTGAAGCTGTACAAAGAACGCCGGGAATATTTTTATGAAGACCGCGTCATCGCCTCCCTCTACGGGGCCCCGGCAGACTGTTTGTGGGGCGGCGGGCGCGTGGGCTTTGGCGAGGCAGCACCCGAAAAGGTGCGCGCGCTGACCGATGCCTGCGGCATCTCCGCCCGGCTGACCTTTTCCAACTCCCTGTTGGAAAAAGAAAACCTTTCCGACCGCCGCTGTCACGCCCTCTGCCGCCTGTTTTCCCAAAGCCCTGTGCCCAGCGGCGTCATCGTGCACTCCGATCTTTTATTACAGGAGCTGCGGCAGCGCTATCCCTCGATGTATTTTGTTTCCTCCACCACCAAGGTGCTGACCGATTTTCAGGACTGCGTGCACGAGATCGACCGCCCCGAATTTGCATATGTGGTGCCTGACTTCCGTCTGAACAAAGCCCTGGACCGCTGGCAGACGCTCACACAGGCGCAAAGGAACAAGGTGGAGTTTCTGATCAACGAGTGCTGCGAAGTCCGCTGTGCGGAGCGCAAAGCCTGCTATGAAACGGTCAGCCGTAAAAGCCTGGGCGAGCCTGCCGAGCATCTTTGTCCCTACACCGCCGCCGGCGGCTACCGCTTCTCCCGCGCGATGACTTCCCCCGCTTTCATCAGCAACGAGGACATCCGAAACATCTATCTGCCGTTGGGCTTTGACCAGTTCAAGATCGAAGGCCGCGGTCTGGGCAGTGCCGTCGTGCTGGAAATGCTTTTATACTATCTGGTGCGCCCCGAATGCATCCTGACCGTACGGGAGGAGATCTATCTGGACAGCATGCTGGATCTTTTCTGAGGCATTGCAATGTAAAACGCCCGTGCCTGCCGCATGGACGTTTTTTACTTTTTTCTGCCGCCCAGCAGCGCGCCAAGCGCGTCAGCGCAGCGCCGCAGGGGCTTGTTGTGTTTTTTGACGGCGCAGGCCGCGTCAAACGCGCCCCGCCGGTAGGTCAGGTTGTCGGGCTCCAGACGGACCGCCTCCCGGAAGCTGCGGTGCGCCTCCCCCCACTCCTTGAGGTTCATCTGCGCGTTCCCCCGCAGATAGTACCACTCGGCATCCTTGCACTCTGCCCTTTCCAGATAGCGCAGCGCACTTTCCCAGCGCTTCATGCCGCCCATCTTGACCGCCAGACGCTTGGACTCCTCCAAGGAGAGGCCTGTATTCTGCACCACCCTGCGCTGCGAAGCGGTGCGCATGGCCTCCTCGTAAGCCAGATTCAGCCGGATCATCTGCTCCTGCGCCGCATCCTGCTTTCCCCTTTCGGTACAGTGATCGGGGTGGTAGTTCTTGGCCAGGGCATGGTACGCCGCGCGGACCTCGTCCTGCGTGGCACCCCATTTGAGCCCCAGCGTTTCATAAGCGTTCATCACGCTTTTTACATTCTGTGTCACGTCAATTCTTCCCGCCAGATCTACGCGCCCAGAGCGCGCAGCTTATCCTCAATGTGTTCATAGCCGCGCTCAATATAGCCCGGCTCGTAAATCTCGGTGGTGCCCTCGGCCATCAGACCCGCCACCACCAATGCGGCACCTGCGCGCAGATCGGTGGCCTTCACCGGCGCGCCGTACAGGGCCGGCACGCCCTCAATGATGGCGGTCTGATCCACGATCTGCACATCGGCACCCATGTGAGTCATCTCGTTCAGGTGCTTGAAGCGGTTTTCAAAGATGGCTTCGATCACCTTGCTTTTGCCCTGCGCGCAGGTCAGCATGGCGCTCATGGGCTGCTGCAGGTCGGTGGGGAAGCCGGGATATTCCTGCGTTTTGATGTTGACGGCACGGTGCACGCCGTCGCTGCGCACGCGGATGGTATCGTCGGTATCCGTCACCTGCACCCCCATCTAAAGCAGTTTGGCAGTCAGCGCCTCCATGTGGGTGGGGATGCAGCCGCGGATGGTCACATCCCCGTGCGTCGCCGCGGCGGCGATCATCAAGGTGCCTGTCTCGATCTGATCGGGAATGACCGAATAGCGGGTGCTGTGCAGGTATTCCACGCCGCGGATGCGGATGGTATCGGTACCGGCACCGCGCACGTGCGCGCCCATGGAATTCAAAAAGTTCGCCAGATCAACGATGTGCGGCTCCCGCGCGGCATTGTGGATGGTGGTGTTGCCGCGGGCTTTGGCGGCTGCCAGCATCACGTTGACGGTACCGCCCACGGTGATACGGTCAAAGTACACCTCGGCACCCATCATGTCGCCATCGGCATACACCATGCCGCCGCGGTCCTCCACCTTGGCGCCCAGAGCCATAAAGCCCTTGATATGCTGTTCAAAGGGACGGTTGCCGATGGTGCAGCCGCCGGGATAACCCACGTCGCAGCGGCCGCAGCGGCCCAGCAGCGCGCCCCACAGGTAATAACTGGCGCGCATGCGCTGTGTATACTGAAAAGGCACGGTATAGCCGGAAGCACCGCGGGGATCGATGGTCATGCGCCTCTCCTGCGGCTCGTAAACGATGCCGCAGCCCAGCAGCTCCAGCATATCGCGCATGACATGTATATCTTCAATATCGGGCAGATTTTCCACCACGCAGGGTTCATCGCACAACAGGGTCGCGGGCAGAACAGCCACAGAGGTGTTTTTTCCTCCGAAAACGCTTGTTTCACCCTTCAGGGGCTTTCCGCCCCGGATCAGCAGCTTGTAACGGTCCATGCGTTACGCTTCTCCTCACTCTCATAGAGTTTCAACATTCAGTATAACACAAGCCGCGTTTTTTAGCAACCATCGCGGAGATCGTGCGTTTCATCCGTGCAAAAGAAAACGGGAGGGGGTGTTTTTCCCCCTCCCGCAAGGCCTTACAGGGCAAATACCGGTACAAAGCTCTGGTTAGTTCCGTCCACCAGACCCATGTCGGTAATGACCACACCGGGCAGCACAGGCAGTGCCAGAATGGCGCTGGCCAGCACCGTCAGGCGACCGCCGCTCACTTCGTCAACGGCCTTCTGCAGGGCATCGATCTCCGCCGCCACGCCGGCGCAGTCCTTATAGCTCATCAGGCCGGCCGCGGGCAGCGCCACGTGTGTTTCCTTGTCGCCCTCGGCCACCAGAATGCCGCCGCCCACGCTCTGCAGCGTTTTGGCCGCCAGCAGGGCTTCCTCGGGCTTGCGGTAGACGATGGTCAGGTTGTGGCTGTCATGCGATACGGTCGAAGCAAAGGCACCCTTCAAAAGACCGAAGTCACGGTACACGGCAATGGTCTTGCTGCCCGTGCCGTAGCGGTTGGCGCAGCAGACAAACGTGAGGGAAGGATCGCCGCTGATATCCACCGCGCCGTCCCTGACCGGCAATTCGGTGGGCACCACCATGCGCAGGATGGGGCTTGCGGGCGACACGGTCATCACGTTCACCATGATGGTCTTGCCGGTGTAGCCCTCGGGCACACGCATAACAAAGTCTTCAACGCTGTTCAGCTGAGGAAGGATCACGGTGTTGGGCAGCGAGGGCGCTTCGGTCAGGGCATCGCCCGCCAGATACACGCCGTTTTCGGCCACCAGCTTGCCTTCGATAAACACCGCTTCGGGCTTGCCGCCGTCCAGCGCGCGCACCAATTGCATATCGGCGATGTACCCGGGCGCCAGCGCGCCCAGATCGTCAAAGCCGTATTCACGCGCCGCGTTATAGGTTGCCATCTTGATGGCGTCGCGGGGATCGATGCCGGCGGCAATGGTCTTTCCCACTACCTTGTTGATATGACCCACCGTCAAAAGATCGGAGGCATGCACGTCATCGGTGCAGATGGCCACATGATCCTTCCAGTAATGATCGCGGCAGCCATCCACCAGGAAAGCCAGACCGTCAATGATGGAGCTGGCGCGCAGATCGACATACATGCCGGCACGCAGCTTTTCGCGAACCTCGGCAGCGCAGGTGCTTTCGTGGTCGCTCAGCGGGCCGCCGATGCGGTAGGCGTTGAGCATATCGCCCGTCACAAAGGGGGCGTGCGCCTGAATGAGCAGGTCGCGCTTGAGGCCCTCCTCCACGATGGAATGCATACGCTCGTTGTCGGTCACGACACCGACATAGTCCATCACCTCGGCAACGCCGACCACGTCGTCCATGTCCAGAATATCTCCCACCTCTTTGGCGGTAAAGACCGCGCCTGTGCTTTCACGCCCGGGCACGGCGGGCACACAGGAGGGAGCCAGCACATATTGCCGCAAGGCAGATTTTTTGGCGTTTTCCAGCATGAAGCGCACGCCGTCCACGCCCATGACATTGCCGATCTCATGCGGGTCGGTGCAGATGGTGGTGGTGCCCCACGGCACGATGCCGCGGGAGACGTTTTCGGGGATCATCATGGTGCTTTCCACGTGCATGTGCGCGTCGATAAAGCCGGGGATCAGGTACGCGCCCTTGCCGTCATAGGTCGCTTTGGAGGCGGCGGGAGCCTGCACGCCCTCCTCACGGACACGCACCACAAAGCCATCCAGCACATCCACCTCTGCAGGGTAGATCTCGCCGGTAAACATATTGAGGTACTGCACATGGCTCACGGTCAGGTCGCAGGGAAGCTGTCCCATGGCGGCTTTGATCAGGCGCGAGCGATCCTTGCTTTTGATAGTTCTCATAACGGTGTTCCTCCGTCAATATTTTGATGTTGTTCCGCTGTACGGATGCATTCATTATCGGTCAAACGAAACCAAAAGTCAAATCAAAAACCCCGCTTCCCGAAAGCGGTGTTTCGGAAAGCGGGGACAACGCTGCAGATGCAGCTGCCGTCAGCTGACGAACTGGAACACGCAGAAGGCGGCATACACCGCCAGCAGCGTCACGCCCTGCCACCGGGACAGCTTGCCGCGCTTCAGCGCCGGCAGCGTCATAAAGGCCATGACAAACAGCATCAGCGGAATATCGACCAGCAGCGAGGCATTGAACCCGGCAATGGTCTTGGCCACCGGAATGCTGAAGGGGCGCAGCGTGATGGACACGCCGCCCACCAGCACCAGATTGAAGATGTTGGCGCCCACGATGTTGCCCAGGCTCAGCGCGCCATGCCCCTTGGCGAGGCTGGTAATGGCGGTCACCAGCTCGGGCAGAGAAGTGCCCAGCGCCACAAAGGTCAGCGCGATGACCGATTCGGGCACACCCAGCGACTGAGCGATCAGCGTGCCGTTATCCACCAGCAGATCAGCGCCCCAGGCGATCAGCGCCGCGCCAATGACCAGCAGACCGAAGTTGGAGACGGTCTCGTTTCCCTTGGCCGCCTTGTTCAGCAGAGCAGTAAGAAAATCGGGCTTGCCCTCTTCCTCGTCCTCCTCCGCCTCTGCCAGTTCGGGATGCAGGCGGGCGTTGCGCACGTTATAAAGGATATAAGCCACAAACAGTGCCAGCAGCACGATGCCCACCACGCGGGAGAAGCTGCCGATAATGTACGCCACCAGCGAATAGAGCAGCGCCGCGGCAAAGAAGAAGATGACGGGACCGCGGAAGGTTTTCTGATCCACCCTGCAGGGGCGCACCGCCATGGTGATGGCCGAGATGAGCGCCGTGTTGCAGATGATGGAGCCGATGGCATTGCCATAGGCGATCTCGCTGTGACCGCCCAGCGCGGAGGTGGCGGAGACCATCACCTCGGGCAGGGTGGTACCGATGGAGACCACCGTGGCGCCGATGAGCAGCTCCGGCACATGAAAACGGTGAGCAATGCCGGTGGCACCGTCCACAAACCAGTCGCCGCCCTTGATGAGCAGCACCAGGCCCAGACAGAACAAAAGCACAGGTACGAGCATATGAGTACTCCTTTACACAATTCCGCTGACAAACACCTCAATGCCGATGGCAATGAGGATGACGCCGCCGAGGATGGAGGCCTTGCCGGCCAGCTTGTTGCCAAAGACCTTGCCGATCTTGAGGCCGCCCAGGCAAATGCCAAGGGTGACTACACCGATGATGAATGATTCCACCAGCGCTTCGGTCAGGGACAGCTCTGCGATGGTAAAGCCCACGGACAGGGCGCCAATGGAGGTGGCTATGCCCTGCACCATCAGCGCGCCGAAGCCCACGGCGGGCTTCTCCTCGCCCTCCTCGCCGGGATGGATGCCCTCCCACACCATTTTGCCGCCGATGTAGAGCAGCAGCAGAAGCGCGATCCAGGGAATGAAGCGTTCAAAGGCCTTGAACTGCTCCACAATGGTGTGCACGCAGACCCAGCCGATGAGCGGCATCAGGATCTGATACACCGCAAAAGTGCCGGCAATGAGCATCATGCGGCGCAGCGGCATCTTCGGTTCATTGAGGCCGTTGGCCATCGAGACCGAAAAGGCGTCCATCGCCAGCCCGATGCCAAACAGCACGCTGTTGAGGAAGAAGACAAAGTTCACGGGAATCCCCTCCATAAAAAAAGAAGTATGGCGACGCCATACCTGCATTCCAAGCAAAGGAAAGAGCATGCATAGCTTCGCAGTTACGCATGAGTCTCGCGATTTAAAACAAGCCAGACCGCTCAGGCCGGTGTGTTGACTTGTTACGCGCAAGCGCGCTCCCTACTCCCTCACAACGGTTGTATTGTACCATGTCGGCCCTTTCAAGTCAAGGGCGCGGCCATCATATCCAGCAGCCTCTGTCCCACCGCGCGGGACAGTTCGACGGTCAGATGCTTCATGTCAGCAGGCAGACAACGGCCGAATTCCTGCACCTCAAAGGTCAGATCGTTGTCATAGCCGATATCGCGCAACCCCGCCATGGCGTTTTCCCAGTCGATGGAGCCGAAGAAGGGCAAAAGATGCTCATCCTCCGTGCCGTGGTTATCCTGCACATGCACGGCCTTGAGGCGATGACCGATGCGGTTCAGTTTTTCACGGTGCGTGCTTTGATCCTTCTGCAAATTTGCGTGCCCGAAATCATAGCAGATGCCCGCGGTTTCGGGAGCGCCGAACGCGTCGCACAGGCGAATGAGTTCGCCGACTTCCGAGCAGTAGATCTTCTGACGCGGCAGGTCAAAATCCGTTTCGAGCGCGATGCCCACGCCGTTTTTTGCCGCCAGATCCATGTACGGCGCATAATAGGCAAGATTGGCGTCCAGATTTGTTTTCTCGTCCTCCGCGTGCGCGTAAACGGTAAAGGGGTGCGTCACCGCCCAGCGCGCGCCCAGCACGCGGCTGCCGATGATGGAGCGGTGGATGAGCTCTTCCATCATCCGGGCCTCCTCGGTGCCCTTCTTTTTATCCACGTCATAATACGGCAGGTGCGACTGTGAAAAGCGCACGCTCAGCTTTGCGGACAGCTCCGCCACCGAGTCGATGTACTGCCGCCAGTTTTCGCCGCGCAGAGGCGAATCGGGGTTCATGGCGATGCAGAAATTGAAATCCAGCACCTTATAGCCTGCCAGGGCACACTGCTCGATACAGAACTCCACCGGCAGACGCCGCCGCGTGGCGGTAAAGGCGCAGATGTTGGTCGAGGTGGACAAAAGCATGCCGCATGCTCCTTTCGATAAAAACAGGCGGGAGGAACGCCCGCACCGAGCGTTCCTCCCTGTGTAAAAGACAGTTTGAATCAGGGATTGGCCATGGCGTACTGGGTGAGCAGACCGCCCAGTTCATCCTCCATCATTTCAACGGTCTCTTCCGCGGACAGGTCGCTGTCCAGCATCTCGCTGACGCAATCCTGAATGGCGTAATAGAAATCGGCGGAGGGGCCCACGGTGACCGAACGCATATCGGCGGGGGTGGCCATCAGCTGCTCCAGACCCACGTTGTAGGCAGGCTGCTCCGTCACCAGCTGCTTCCAGGCTTCGGTCTCCAGCGCGCCGCTGTTGGAGGGGATATAGCCGGTGCCCACGGCAAAATCCGCCTGCACATCGGCCGAGGTCAGATAGCTTTCCAGCGCCCAGGCGGCTTCCTGTTTGCCGGTATCAAACATCACCAGGCAGCTGCCGGACACGGTAGCACCGAATGCGGCATCCGCGTTCACCCGGGGATAGGCAGCCACGCCCAGTTCAAAGCTGCCGCCGATGGAGGCCAGCAGTGAGGTGACCTTGGAGGAGGAAGAGGTCATAATGAGCAGCTTGCCCGCCACGAACTCATCGGTGGAGCCGGCGTAATTCTGCAGCGCGCCGCTCTGATACAGGGCTTTCCATTCGGTCAGGAAGGTTTCCAGCGTGCCGTTTTCGATGCAGGCCAGCTCGGTCGCGCTGCCCTCGCTGCCGTTTTTCTGGTTGACCACATAGCTGCCCAGCTGACCCAGCCAGTTGGCCAGGGTGGGAGTGTTAGGCACCGTGGCATACACCACCGTTCCCTCGGGAGCGGTCACGGCGCTGATTTCGGCAAAGGTCTCGGGGGCGGCATCGCCCAGCACCGTCTTGTTGTAATAGGTCACGGTGGTGGAGGTGGCAAAGGGCACGCCCAGCTGCACACCGGTGTAGTTCCAGTTGCCCATTGCCGCGCCCAGCAGGCCGGATACATCGGCTTCGGCATTGTCACGCAGCAGGTCATCCACGGTGTAGGCCTTGCCGGAGGTAAAATACGCCACCTTGCCGGTCGCGTCCATCTGCATCACATCGGGCAGTTCTTCAAAATTGCCGGCCTGCAGGATGGCATTGAGTTTTTGCGTAGCCTGGGCATAGCTGCCCTGATACACGGCTTCGGCTTCGATGCCCAGCTGCGCGCCGACGGTGTCGTTGAAATCCTTCACGTACTTTTCCAGCAGCACGCCGGCCTCCTCGTTCATGGAGTGCCAGAAAACGATGCGGGTCACGGGGGTCTCCGCCAACACGCCGGCGGAAAGGCTGAAAACAAGGGTGAGGATCACAAACAACGCGGAAAGTTTTTTCATGATACGATTCCTCCTTATTTTTATCGGGGTCGCGGCCCCGGGAAAAACGTTTAACCCACCAGAGAGCCCGCGGTCATGGCCTTTGAGATGCCGCGGCGCAGGAAAAGAAACACAAACAGCGCGGGAATGAGCGAGAGCATGACGCCCGCCAGCACCGTTTCGTAATTGGTGCCCTCCACCGAGGTCAGCATGGTGATGCCCACCTGCACGGTACGCATCTCATCATGGCTGGTGACCATCAGCGGCCACAGGTAGGTGTTCCACGCGGCAATGAAGCTTTGTACAAACAGCGTGACCAGCACAGGGCGGGACAGGGGGGTGGGAATAAAGACCAGATACCTCAGATCACCGCAGCCATCCAGAATGGCGGCCTCACGGATGGCCGTGGGCATGGTCTTGAAATTCTGCCGCAGCATAAACATCTGCGAAGCGCCCACAAAGGACGTGATGCTCATGCCCAGATAGGTGTTGAGCAGCTTCAGGCGCGCCACCGTCTGATAGTTGGTGACGGTCATGGTATCGCCGGGCAGCATCATGGTGGCCAGTACCAGCATGAACAGCAGCCGTCTGCCGGGAAACTCAAAATATACAAACGCGTACGCCGCCAGCAGCGCCGCCAGCAGACGCACCGTGCTGATGAGCACCGCCACCGTCAGCGAGTTGAAAAAGTAACGCAGCAGCGGCACCGTACGCAGCACCGTGCTGAAGTTGTTGAGATAGCCAAACGACTGCGGCAGCACCGTGGGCGGCTGGGCGGCAAATTCCGCCGGGGATTTGAAGGCGCCGAACAATCCGTACAGGATGGGAAACACCACGATGAAACCGAGGGCCAGTGTCAGCGCGTCGGTCAGAAGGCAAAGAAGGCGTTTTTTCACTGGTAGTGCACCTTCTTTCTTTCCGCCGCGAAAGCCAGCAGCGTACAGACCAGCGTCAGGGCGAAGGTGACCAGCACCACACAGGCGGCCAGCGAATAGTTGGACGAGCCGTAGCCCGAGGTGTACATCATGTAGATGAGCGTGGTAGTGGAGCGGGAAGGCCCGCCCTGCGTCAGGATCATCACGGGGCCGCTGGTCATCAGCGCCTGCACCATGTTGGTGCAGACCACATACAAAAGCGTGGGCGTGATGAGCGGCAGACGGATGAAGAAGAACACCGCCGCCGCGCCGGCGCCGTCCAGATGCGCCGATTCGATCAGCTGATCGGGCACGCCGCGGAAGGCGGACAGAAACAGCAGAAAGTTGAAGCCGATACCCATCCACACCGTGAGCAGAATAATGCCGGACAGCGCTGTGTTTTTGTCACGGTACCAGCCGACGGTCCAGCCGAACAGGTGGTTGACATAACCGACCGTGGGATTGAGCAGCACCTTAAAAATGAGGGCAATGGCCGACATGGCAATGGCCATCGGCAGGGCAAACATGGTTTCCGCCGCGGCGCTGATGCCCCTTCTGCGCGTGCACAGCGAGGCAAACAGCATGGTGATGCCCACCGTGACCGGAACATTGATGAGCGCGAGCCGGAGCGTATTGCCCAGGGCGGCGCTGAATTCGCGCCGGCTGAACAGATAAGTAAAGTTCTCCAGACCGACAAAGCCCAGGATCTCGCCCCGGGCGTTGACGCGGGAGAAACTGTACAGGAAGGTTTTGAAGAAGGGATAGTACACAAAGCCCGCGGCAAAGATCAGCATGGGCAGCAGAAACAGATAGGGCTTCAGCCGCTGCGCCGCCGTTTTTTTCATGTGCATTTCCCCCTTTCCCGGCAAATAAAAACCTCCCCGAATCACTTCAGGGAGGAAGACGCGCCGTGCGGCGCGATAAAAAGCTTTGCTTTGAAACTTCTTCCATCCAGACTGTACTGTCGGCTCCGGAATTGGACCGGATCAACCTTTTGAAGGCTCGCGGGCTCTACCGCCGGTGGGGAATCACACCCCGCCCTGAAGATTCATTCTGTTCAGTTGTCGAGGGAAGTATAGCACGCGGGGCGAAGGTTGTCAACACTCTGCCTGCTATTGTAATTTTTGCTTGTGTTTTGGCAGGATATCTGTTATACTGTCTGTGCCGTAAAGGTCGGGCCCCGTGCGATTGCACGGTGTGAACCCTGTCAGGTCCGGAAGGAAGCAGCAGTAAGCATTTGTTGTGATGTGCCGCGGGCCAGCCCGATCTTTACGGTATTTTTATACCCATGAGGTACCTGCATGACGCGTTATCCCTGCCTGGTGCTGGATCATGACGACACCACCGTGCGCTCGACCGACACCATCCATTATCTTTCCTTTCTGGATACCATGCAAAAGCTGCGCCCGGGGATGAACATTCCCCGCAGCGTGTATCAGCGGCAGTGGTATGAGCTGACCTTTGACGATTTCTGCCGCGGACAGCTGCACATGACGGACGCCGAAATGAAATTTCAATAGGAAAACTGGTTCCGTTTTGTGTCCGGCCGCGTACCGCCCTTTTACGACGGCATGTCGGACATCATCCGCCGTCAAAAAGCCGAGGGCGGGCGGGTGTGCGTGGTATCGCATTCCTACGCGCGCTACATCCTGCGCGATTACGAGGCCGCGGGGCTGCCTGCCCCCGACCTGACGCTCGGCTGGGAGGTGGGTGCCGAAAACCAGAAGCCCTACCCCGCGCCCATTCACAAGATCATGGATACCTTCGGTTATGAGCCCCATGACATCCTGGTGGTCGACGACCTGAAGCCCGGCTACACCATGGCGCACGCCGCGGGCTGCGACATCGCCATGGCCATGTGGGGCCACGAGGATGAACTGGCCGCCCTGGTGCGGCGGGACTGCCCGGACGCGCGCTTCCTGAGCACCCCGGAAGAGCTGAAAAACCTGCTGTTTGACTGATTTGTGGCCAAAAACGGGCAGCGGTTGCAAACGATTTACAGCTATGCTATAATTGCAAACGTTCAAGCATTTTCAAGGCGGTGAAACACATGATTCACATTTATCTGGACGCCATGGGCGGCGACAACGCCCCCGGCTGTACCGTTAACGGCGCCATTGAGGCGTTGCGCAATGACAAGGACCTCAAGATCACCCTGTCCGGCGACGAAGCCGCCATCAAGCCCCTGCTGACCGGCTGTGATGACATCCTGGACCGGCTGGTGATCGAGCACACCACCGAGGTGATCACCAACTGCGAAGCACCCGTCATGGCGGTGCGCCGCAAGCGCGACAGCGCACAGGCCAAGGGCATGAAGGCCCTGCGGGAGCATGAGGTGGACGGCTTTGTGTCTGCCGGCTCCACGGGCGCCACGCTGGCCGCGGGCATTTTTGTGCTGGGCCGCATCGACGGCATTGAGCGCCCCGCGCTGGCTCCCATGCTGCCCAACGGCAAGGACTTTTTCCTGCTCATCGACTGCGGCGCCAACGTCGATTGTCTGCCCCAGTACCTGCAGCAGTTCGGCATCATGGGCGATGCCTATATGCGCTGCGTACGCGGCGTCAAAAACCCCCGTGTCGGCCTGCTCAACAACGGTGCCGAGGCCGAAAAGGGCTGCAAGCTGACCAAGGAAGCATATAAGCTGCTGGAAGAAGCGCCCATCAACTTTGTGGGCAACATCGAAGGCCGCGACGTGACCGCCGACATGGCCGATGTGCTGGTGACCGACGGTTTTGCCGGCAACGTGGTGCTCAAGTTCATGGAAGGCGTCTCCGGCACGCTGCTGCACATCATCAAGGATGAAATGATGGCCGATACCCGCTCCAAGATCGGCGCGCTGCTGGCTAAGCCCGCCTTCAGGCGTGTCAAGAAGCGCATGGACTATGCCGAGGTGGGCGGCGCCCCGCTGCTGGGCGTCAAGGGTGCTGTGGTCAAGGCGCACGGCTCCTCCAACGCGCACGCCGTGGCCTGCGCCATCCGTCAGTGCGTCAACATGATCAACTCCAACGTGGTCGGCAGCATCGAAGCCGCCGTCAAGGAGACCCTGGCCAAGCAGCAGGCCAACGAGACTTCTCCCGTAAATAACGGTTAAAGGAGATAAAAAACATGACGATTCTGGAACAGGTCACCGCTCTGGTGGAAAAACTGCTGAAGGTTCCCGCTGACAAGGTCACCCCTTCTTCCCGTCTGGTGGAAGATCTGGGTGCCGACAGCGCCAACGTGATGGTGCTGATCATGGAGCTGGAAGACACCTTCAACATCATGGTGGATGATAACGCCGTTGTCAATTTCAAAACGGTGGCGGATGTTGTCAGCTACATCGAAGAGCATCAGTAACCATCCCCGCGCACAGAGAACAGGCTGCCTGAAACAATGCAGCCCGTTTTGTGTACGCGGATAAAAGGAGTACAGCCATGGCCGATCTGACCCTGCTGGAAGCAGCGCTGCATTACACCTTTCATAACCGTTCCTATCTGAAGCTGGCACTCACGCACCCCTCCTGCGGCCCCGAAAACAATCAGCGGCTGGAGTTTTTGGGGGATGCCGTGCTGCAGCTGGCGATGGGCGACTTTGTGTTCAGCCGCCACCCCGAGCTGGAGGAGGGCGGGCTGACCTTTCTTCGCGCGCGCATGGTGCGTGAGGAAACGCTGTGCGCCGTGGCGCGCTCGCTTCATCTGGGCAGCTATCTCAAATTGAACCACGGCAGCGACCTCAGCGGCGAAAGGGAACGCCCCGCCGTGCTGGCGGACGCCATGGAGGCTGTGCTGGCCGCCGTCTATCTGGACGCGGGCTACGAGCAGGCCGCCAAACTGGTCAATGCCCTGTGGCCCGATGAAAAGGCTGTGCCCATCCCCGTGACGGACTGCAAGACCGAGCTGCAGGAGCTTTTGCAGGGAAAGGGGCTGCCCTGCCCCGAATACAAAACGCTCAGTGAAGAGGGCCCTGCCCACATGCGCACCTTTACCGTAGCGGTCTACAGCGAAGAAAAGGAGCTGGGACGCGGCGAGGGCAACCGCAAAAAGCGGGCCGAGCAGGCCGCGGCGGAGGCTGCCCTGCGGTACCTTAAAAACGGGGAGGGCGCCCGATGAAGCTAAAAAAACTGGAGATCTACGGCTTCAAGTCCTTTGCCGAGCGCACCGAGGTGCTGTTCAACGGCGGCATCACGGGCATTGTGGGCCCCAACGGCTCGGGCAAAAGCAACATCGGCGACGCCGTCAAATGGGTACTGGGTGAACAGAACCCCCGTGAGCTGCGCGGCGGCAGCATGCAGGACATCATCTTCAACGGCACGGAGAAGCGCAAGAAGCTGACCTTTGCCGAGGTGACGCTGACCTTTGAAAACGAGGACGGTGCCCTGCGCACCAATTTTGCCGAGGTGGCCGTCACCCGCCGGCTGTACCGCAACGGCGACAGCGAATATTATCTCAACAAAAAAGCCTGCAGGCTCAAGGACATCCGTGAGCTGTTTTATGATACCGGCATCGGCAAGGACGGCTACAGCAACATCGGTCAGGGCCGCATCGACGACATTCTGTCCAACAAGAGCGAGGACCGGCGCGAGGTCTTTGAAGAAGCTGCCGGCATCAGCACCTTCCGCGTGCGCAAGGAGGACGCCGAGCACAAGCTGGCCCGCACGCTGGACAATTTGAGCCGTGTCAACGACCTTTTGCAGGAACTGGGCAGCCGCATCGAGCCGCTGCACGAACAGGCACAGTCGGCGCTGAAATATCAATAGCTGGCCGAGCGGCTCAAAACACTGGAAATGAATATTTTTCTGCTGCGGCAGGACAAGCTTTCCGAGCGCATCAGGGAGCTGAAGGAAACGCTGGAGCTGCTGCACGACACGCAGCTGCAGACCGAAGCGCGCCTGCATGAAAACAGCAGCGAGCGTGCCGCGCTGGACGACGTCATCCGCCGCATGGAGGACGATATCAGCCAGTACCGGGCCGATCTGCGTCTGAGCTCCGAAGAAGCGCACAGGACCGAAACGGCGCGGGAGCGCGCCGAAGCCCGCGGTGAAGCGCTGAAGGCGGAGGAAGAACGCCTGACCGCGCAGGTCGCCGCCGCGGACAGCCGCCTTACAGTGCTGCGCCGTCTGGCCGAAGAAGGCGAGGGCAGCGGCTCCCTGGTTCAGGAAGAGCTGGACGCCGCCACGCAGGCGCTGACCGCCGCCGAACAGGAGACCGCCGATGCCGAACAGGCCGCCGAAGAGGCCGAGGAGCGGCTCAACGATCATAAAGCCGACATTCTGACCGCCGTCAACCGCCTGAGCGATGTGCGCAACAGCCGCACCCAGAAGGAAACGATGTGCGCCCAGATGGAAAACTATCTGGAGCAGCTGCGTTCCAACGAAAGCGAGCGTGTGAGCCGTCAATCGGAGCTGCGTCAGCAGTATGACGCCGCGCTGGAGCTGCAGCGTGAGGCCGACGAGACCCTGACCGCCTGCCGCGGCGAAGCCCGCCGTCTGGAGGCCGAGGCCCGCTCGCTCGGCGATGAAATGAACACGCTGGGCGACCGCCGGCAGAAGCTGAACCTGGACATGCAGTCCGCCCGCAGCCGCCTGCATGTGCTGAGTGAAATGGCCCGCGACATGGAGGGCTATGCCAACGCCGTCCGCCGGGCCCTGCAGGCCGGGCAGAATGACCCCGATGTGTGCGGCGTGGTCGCCCAGCTGATCGATGTTCCCAAAGAGCTGGAGACCGCTGTCGATTCCGTGCTGGGCGGCGCCCTGCAGAACATTATTACCGGGACCGATGTGACCGCCAAGCGTTTGATCGAATACCTGAAGCGCACCGACGGCGGCCGTGCCACCTTTTTGCCGCTCAACACCGTGCGCCCCTACAGCCTGAACAACGAGGAGCGCCGTGTGCTGTCGATGCCCGGGTGCCTGGGCGTGGCGAGCGAGCTGATCGACTACGATCAAAAGTACCGCCCTGTCATGGAAAACCTGCTGGGGCGTACAGTCGTGGCGTCTGACCTGAATGCCGCCCTGCCCATCATGCGCGCGGGACGCTATTCCTTCCGTCTGGTCACGCTGGACGGCCAGGTCATGCACGCCGGCGGCTCCATGACGGGCGGCTCCATGAAGGGCAAGACCAGCAACTTCCTTTCCCGCGAACGCGAGATCAAGGAACTGACCGCGCGCCTGCAGGAGGATGAAAAGCTGTTCAACCGCCTGACCGAAGAGGCTGTGCGTCTGCAGGACAAGCAGCGGGAAGCCCGCCGCCTGAGCGCCGAGGCCACCGAGGCCATGCACCAGCAGGAGATCGCCGTGGCCCGCGAACAGGAGCATGTGTTCAATACCTCTGCAGAACTGGAAAGCGCCGAGCAGCAGCTGAACAAAACGCGTGCCGCCATCACGCAGCTGGTGGACAGTCTGGAAGAGCTGCGGGCCGACCTCAAGAGCCTGACCGAGGGCACCGAAAGCGCCGCGGTGGACCGCGAAGCGCTGGAGCAGAAGACCGAGCAGCTGCAGGATGAGCTGCGGGCCGCCCGCGAAAAAGCCGACCTGCTGCGCGGCGGTCTGGAGCGCAGAAGGCTGGAGCTGGCCGATCTGCAGCACAAGCTGGATACCCTGCGCCGCGACAGGGAACGCCGCGAGCAGGAGGAAAACGACCTGCGTCTGGAGCGGGCCGAAGCGGAAAATAAGCGTGCCGAGCAGCAAAAGCTGCTGGAAGACGGCACCGAGCTGCTGCGGCAGCTGACCGAGGCGGCCGCCGAACAGAATGCCGCGCTCCGTCAGCTGGAAGAGGACACCGCCGCGCTGGAAAAGACGCGTTCCGAAAAGCAGGCGCAGCAGCGTGAGCTGGTGGCCGAAAGCGAGCGTCTGCACGAAAAATACAACGCCGACGGCGAACAGCTGCACCGCACCGAGCTGCAAAGCGCCCGTGCGGAAAACGAGCTGAATACGCTGACCGAGCACATGTGGAACACCTACGAGGCCACGCTGGCCATCGCCGAGGAATACCGCCTGCCGGCAGACGCCTTCTCCCTGACCGCGGGTGAAAGGGAAGCCGCCGGTCTGCAAAGGGAGATCCGCGCGCTGGGCCCCATCAACACGCGTGCCGTGGAGGAATACGCCCAGACCAAGGAACGCTTTGACGACATGACCCGCCAGCAGGAGGATATGACCAAGGCCGAAGCCGACCTGCGCAGTCTCATCAAGCGCCTCATGGGGCAGATGGAAAAGCAGTTCGTGGTCGAGTTTGACCGTTTGAACGGCTACTTCAAGGAAACGTTCGTACGCCTCTTCGGCGGCGGACAGGCCGAGCTCAAGCTGGAAGACCCGAATGAACCGCTGACCTGCGGCATCGAGGTGGTGGCGCAGCCCCCGGGAAAGAAGCTGCAGCTTTTGAGCCTCCTCTCCGGCGGCGAACGCGCGCTGACCGCCATTGCCATCCTGTTTGCCATGCTGAAGGTGCGCCCCACGCCCTTCTGCATTCTGGATGAGATCGAAGCCGCCCTGGACGAGGCCAACATCGGCTATTTTGCCGATTATCTGGTGGAGTTTGCCAAGGGCACGCAGTTTGTGGTCGTCACCCACCGCAAGGGCACCATGGAACGCTGCGACGCCCTGTACGGCGTGGCCATGCAGGAAAAGGGCGTCAGCCGCATGGTAAGCGTCAATCTGGAAAATTATCAGTAAGGAGAAAAACGATATGGGCTTTTTTCAAAAACTGAAGCAGGGACTGTTTAAGTCCAAATCCAACATTTCCGACAAGGTGGACGAGCTGGTCGAAAACACCCGTGTCATCGATGATGATTTTTTTGAGGAGCTGACCGACATCCTGCTGCTCAGCGACGTGGGCGTCAAAGCCAGCACCGAGATCATTGACGAGCTGCGCAGCCGCATTGAGGACAAAAAGGTCAAGGATGCCGCCACCGCGCGCGAAATGTTCAAGGAGCTGCTGACCGAAGAAATGAACATTCCCCGTCCCGCCCTGCACTGGCCCATGGTCATGTTTGTGGTGGGCGTCAACGGCGTGGGCAAGACCACCACGGTGGGCAAGCTGGCGCTGAGATTTCAATAGATCGGCCGCAGTGTCATCCTGGCCGCGGGTGATACCTTCCGTGCCGCCGCCGACGACCAGCTGGCCGTGTGGGCCGAAAGGGCCAATGTGCCGCTGATCAAGCATCAGCCCGGCAGCGACCCCGCCGCCGTGGTGTATGACGCCGTACAGGCCGCCAAGGCCCGCAAGGCCGACCTGCTCATCATCGACACCGCCGGCCGTCTGCACAACAAAAAGAACCTGATGGACGAGCTTTCGAAGATGCGCCGCATCATCGATAAGGATTTCAGTGAGGCCACCGTGCGCTGCATGCTCATTCTGGATGCCACCACGGGCCAGAACGGCATCAACCAGGCCAAGATGTTCAAGGAAGCCGTGGAGATCAACGGCCTGATCCTGACCAAGCTGGACGGCACCGCCAAGGGCGGCGTGGCCATTGCCATCCGCCGCGAGCTGAATGTGCCCGTATGGTATATCGGCGTAGGCGAGGGCATTGACGACCTGCAGGCCTTTGACGCCAAGCAGTTTATCAAGGCACTTTTCGGCGAGGATGAAAAAGCGGAAGGGGAAAATGCATGATGAATGCCGTGATCACCCGTCAGCAGGCACTGGAACTGCTCAGAAAATACAACAAAGAACCCTTTCACCTGCAGCACGCCCTGACGGTGGAGGGCTGCATGCGCTGGTATGCCAATGAACTGGGTTTTGGCGAGGATGTGGACTTCTGGAGCCTGTGCGGACTGCTCCACGATGTCGATTTTGAGGGCTGGCCCGAACAGCACTGCCAGAAGGCGCCCGAGCTGCTGGCCGAGATCGGCTGCCCCGAGGAGATGGTGCACGCCATCTGCTCCCACGGCTGGGGCCTGTGCTGCGACATTGCCCCCGAGCACACGATGGAAAAGGTGCTGTTTGCCGCGGATGAGCTGACCGGGCTGATCGGCGCCGCCGCCCGCATGCGTCCCTCCGGCAGCTGCACGGACATGGAGCTTTCCAGCCTCAAAAAGAAGTTCAAGGACAAGCGGTTTGCCGCCGGCTGCTCCCGCGAGGTGATCGCCAAGGGCGCCGAGATCCTGGGCTGGACGCTGGAGGATCTGCTGGACCGCACGCTTCGCGCCATGCAGAGCTGCGAGGCCGCGGTGACCGCCGAATGCGCCGCGCTGTAAGATCTTTTGACCGTCCCGGTCTTTCCGGGGCGGTTCTTTTGGTTTGTTCACATATTATTCACCCACAAGGGGCTCCGTCGTGCTATAATGAAAGACGATACCAAAAAGGAGTTTTCCCGGGATGATTGTGATTTCTTCCGTCAGCAAGCGTTATGGCAGCAAGGAGGCCGTGCACGATATCTCGCTTCGGGTGCAGCCCGGCGAGGTGCTGGGACTGCTGGGCCCCAACGGCGCCGGCAAGACCACGCTGCTCAACATGCTGACGGGCTTTATGGCCCCCACGCAGGGCAGTATCTCTCTGGACGGTCATGACCTGACGCTGGAGCCCCGGCAGGCCAAGCAGCTGCTGGGCTATCTGCCGGAGCAGGCGCCGCTGTATGACGAAATGACGATGCGCGATTTTTTACGCTTTGTCTGTGCCCTGCGTCTGGTGGTGAAAGAGGACGCCGAGGCGCACATCGATGAGATCCTGCGCCTGACACATACAAAAGAAGTGGAAGGGCGCCGCATCGGCAACCTTTCCAAGGGCTGGCGGCAAAGGGTCGGTCTGGCGCAGGCGCTGTGCGGTGATCCGCCCATTCTGGTGCTGGATGAGCCCACCTCGGGCCTGGACCCCCGGCAGACCGTAGAATTCCGGGAGCTGGTACGATCGCTTTCGCATGGGCGCACGGTCATTTTTTCCTCCCATGTGCTCAGCGAAGTGCAAGAAGTGTGCACACGCGCGGTCATACTGCACCGCGGCCATGTGGTGTTTGATGAAAAGCTGCAGGACATTGGCAAAAGCAGCACCTACCGCCTGTCCGCCCGGGTGCTGGGCAGCGAAAAGCAGCTGCTGAGCGGCGTACGGTCACTGCCTTCGGTCGTTTCCGCCGCCCGTGTCCCCTGCGACGAAAAGGGGCAGATCGCCCTGGACCTGACCTGCAAGGCCGGCGGCACCGCCGAGCAGGAGCTTTTTACACTGCTTGCGGCGCTGGAAATGCCGTTGATGCGGCTGGAAGCGGCCGAAAGCACGCTGGAGGAGGTCTTCCTCCGCTGTACCCAATCCTGAACCATTTTTGAGTCAAAGAAAAGGACACCATGAAAGCAGTTTTTTTGCGTGAGCTGCAAAGCTATTTTTATACGGCGGGCGCCTATGTGTACATGGGCGTTTTTCTGCTGCTTGGCAGTATCTTCTGCGCGGTCAACAATGTGGCCGCGCGCTCGGGCGATCTGCTGAGCCTCTTGTGGATGATGGGCTATCTGTGGATGCTGCTGACCCCCATCCTGACCATGCGCAGCTTTGCCGGCGACCGCCGGCAGCACACCGATCAGCTGCTCTACACCTCCCCCACCCCGCTGACCGGCATTGTGCTGGGCAAGTATCTGGCCGCCTGCACCGTGCTGATGATCACCGTGCTGCTTTCGTTTGTTTATGTGCTGATCATCGCCCTGTGGGGAAGGGTCTATTTGGGGGAGCTGCTGGCCGGCTATACGGGCTTTATTCTGCAGGGCTGTGCCTTCATCGCCATCGATCTGTACCTGTCCGTCCGTGCGCGCAGCACCATGACAGCCGCGGTATCGGCCTTTGGCGTGAACCTTGGGCTGTGGCTCATTGATGTGCTGAACGCCGCGGTCACCATCGCCCCCCTGAATGCCGTACTGGAATTCATCAGCCCCTATCAGCGCTGCACGCCCTTCCGCCTTGGGCAGATGAGCTATGCCTCCATGGCGTACTTTGCCGCGGTGATCTTTGCCATGCTGTTTTTGTGCGTGCGTCATCTGGACATGAGGAGGTGGCGGAGCATATGAAAAAACCCTTTGAAAAGCTGCGCCGGCTCTTTCAATCCCCCCGGCTGCACCACGGCGGCTATCAGCTGCTGCTGTGCGCGGGCGTGATCGCCGTATTGATCCTGTTCACGGCGCTCATCGGCATTGGCGAACGCCGCTTCGGCTGGCAGACCGATCTTTCCTTCAACGCCATTTCCACCACAGGCGAGACCACCGACGCGCTGCTGCGCTCCCTTGATAAGGATGTGCACGCGTACGCCGTGTTTTCCGACGGCAGCGAGGATAACCAGCTGATCGCCCTGCTGAACCGCTATCAGGCACGCAGCGAGCATTTCAGCTGGTCGCAGGAGAACCTGACCCGCAACCCGCTGCTTTTGCAGATGGTATCGGACAGTGACGCGGACGCCTCCGTTTCCAGCGACTGCCTGATCCTGTACTGCGCCGATACGGGACGCACCCGTGTGCTGTCCGCCGAGGATTATTGCGAATACGCCTATGCGCCCGAAAGCGGCACCTGGGTCATCACCGGCTGGACCTATGAAAAGAGCATGACCGAAGCGCTGGTGTACATTACGCTGGAGGAGCTGCCGCGCGTGCAGATCCTGCAGGGGCATGGCGAGCTGACCGAAAGCGAGATCGCCGTGATGAAATCCCACCTGACGGCCTCCGGCTATGAGCTGACCCCCGTCAGCCTGCTCAGCGGCGAGCTTGACCCCGGGATGCCGCTGATGATCCTTTCCCCCACGCGGGACATTACCGAAGCCGAACTGAAAAAGCTGACTCAATATGCCAACGACGGCGGCGATGTGTTTATCACCGTGGACTGGACCGACCCCGACACGCTGCCCAACCTGTACGCCTTCTACCGCCTGTACGGCATTGAGCCCATCGGCGGTCTGGTGCTGGCGGACAGCGCAGATCCCGGCACCTATTATGAATCCGTCCCCAACCTGCTGCCCGAAATGCTGTACACCGACCTGACCGGTGTGCTCAAGGCGGGGCACGCCGACTCGGTGCTTCTGGCCGGCGCCCGTGCCTTTGAAACGCCCGCAAGCACCGGCTCCGCGCTGACGACCGAGGTGGTGCTGCAAAGCGGCCCCACCGCCTACATCCGTCAGCTGTCCGGAGACGGCAGCGGCATCACCGTGGATTTCCGGGAGGGCGACCGTCAGGGCACCTTCGCACTGGCCCTGTCCGCCCACCGCTTCTTTGACGGCGGCAAGGACAGCCGCGCCTTTGCCATTGGCAACAGCAGCCTGTTTCTGGATGACTGGATGTACACCTACACCTACAGCGGCGAATTGCTGCTGCAGGCGCTGAGCACGCTGGGCGGCGGCAGCGATATCCGGCTGGACATCATTGCTCGCACCGCCGCCCGCCCGCAGCTGAACTTTGCCAGCGCCGCCCTGCCGGCTGTGCTGCTCGTTCTGGCCCCCCTGATCGTGCTGGTACTGGCTCTGGCCATTTACCGCCCCCGTAAGAACCTATGAACACTGTCAGAAGAAAAACCGTACCGTCCAAGGGCAAAAGAAGCCGTTTGCTGCTGCTTTTGCTGGTGCTTGTGCTGGCCGCGGGCATCGGCTGCGCCGTGTATTTTGCCCGCCGCCCCGCCGTGGTGGAATTGCCGAGGAAGGCAGACACCACCACCGTTTTTTCCAACCGCGGCATCGAAGAGATCGCCCAAATGACCGTCACCACCATGGATGAGACCTACACCGTCCTGCAGGAGGGCGGCGTATGGTGCATGGCAGGCGATGACAGCTTTCAGCTGGACGCCGGCATGCTTTCCTCCCTGCTCTATGAGGGCGCGACGGTGATCACCGAATACACCGTGGGGCGCCTTTCCGACCTGAACGGGCTGAACAGGGCCGATTTCGGGCTGGAGGACGCGCAATGCCTCCGCGCCGAGGTGACCTATACCGACGGCAGTCGTCTAAGCTTCCGCGTCGGGGCGCAGATCCCCGAGGAGATCGTGCGGTATTATTTTATGACCGAAAATGATGATACCGTCTATGCCGTCTCACGCGACCTGTATGACACCCTGTGCCTCTCCTCCCGCGCGCTGCACACCGTGCCCACGCTGGCACTGAACGCCGACCTGATCGATGCCGTCACCTTTGAGGGGGACATGCCCTTCCGCATGGAGCGCCGCAGCGAGGGGTGGTACATGACTGCCCCCTTTGCCTATCCCCTCAGCACCTCCGCCGCGGAAACGCTGCTTCAAAAGATCGAAGGCCTGCGGCTGGCGCAGTGCGTGGCCGGGGAGGGGTCCGACCTTTCCCTGTACGGGCTTCAAAGCCCCCGCCGCACGGTGACGCTGGACATCGCCGCCAGCGTGGTGACCGGCTATGACAGCGAGGGCAACCTTGCCGCCGAGACGACCATGGCCCCCTACAGCCTGACATTTGCCTGCGGCGACCCCGCCAATGACGTCAGCTTTTACTGCCTGTACCGCGGCATGGTGTACAAGGCGACCGATTTTTCGGCGGGCTTTCTGCTGTCGCAATCGTATGACACGCTGCTGTCCACGCTGCCCGTCAGCATTCCCACCAACATGCTGACCGCCCTGGAATGGACGCGCAATGGCGAGACCACCCGCTATGACATCCGCCTGACCGAAAGCGTGCTGGAAAACAATGAGCTGGAGACCGATGCAAACGGCAATGTGCTCTATGACCTGTCCGTCAGCAAAAACGGCGTCGCAGTGGACAGCAATGCCTTTTTGACGTTCTACAAAGGTTTGGTCACCTTCAAAACACCAAACCGCCTGCCCGCCGGCGGAATGCCCGAGGGCGAGCCGCACACGGTGCTGACCCTGCGGGGCGACGGCTTTACCCGCACCCTTGCCTTTTACACCTTGGACGCCCTGCATGACGCGGTCTCTGTCGACGGCACCGCCCTTTTCTACACGGAAAGCAGCGGGATGAGCGATCTGTCCCTTCCCTGACCGGAGGTATCCCATGGATAAAGCTTTTTCATAGCAGCTGACGGCGGAGATCTCCCGTATGATCGCCGCCCAGGCCCCCTACATCGATTACACCCCCGAGGAAGCCGCCGCCTTTGTCAAGGAATTGACGGAGGAACAGCGCCGTCATTATGCCGACCGGGGCTGGTGGATCGATGACCCCGAGACCTTTTATGTGCTGAAGCGTTTTGCCGAAGCCGTGGGGCTGGACAAGCCGGAATTTGACGATTATACCCGGGCTTTGTTTCAAAACGCCCGCCGCTACACGCCGCGGGATTTTGCAGAGGAACCCTACCTCAAGGCCGTGCGCTTTGAGCCGCAGCGCATCGGACGCTTTACCCTGACCCGTGCCACCTACAGCCGCGGAGAACTGTTTCAGTACGATATGCCCGATGTCAACGCGCCCCTCACCGTACCGCGTCTGGGGTTCTGCTCAGGCGAAGTGTCCTTTCCCGCCGTGTATGAGGGCAACATGCCCTGGATGAGCGTGTGCCCTTCCGAGATCAACTCCATGAAAAAGCAGATGCGGCAGGCCCACGGCCGTGTGCTGGTGCTGGGGCTGGGGCTGGGGTATTATCCCTTTGCCGTCAGCCAGAAGGACAACGTGCAGAGCGTGGACATCATTGAACTCAGCGATGAGGTCATCCGCCTGTTCAACGAGCAGCTGCTGCCGCATTTTCCCGCGAGGGACAAGATCCGCGTCATCCGGGCCGATGCCTTTGCCTACCTGGAAAAGCTGCAGGGCGGCGAATACGATTTCTGCTTTGCCGATATCTGGGAGGGGGCGGAGGACGGCGCCGAATGCTATGCCCGCATGCGCCCGCTGGCCGCGCGCATGCCCTCCACCGAGTTTACCTACTGGATCGAGGACGTCCTCCGCTGGTACCTGCTGCAGGGCTAAAAAATCCTTTACACCGCGGAATTTATTGGTTATAATGAATTTTGCGGTTGCAATTATGATCAAATGATTGCGTTCATCCGCTTCGCCCCGATCGGCGAGGCGGTTTATTGTTGAAGGAGGTACCCTCATGACTTCGATCCCGCTGTACGATCCGAAAAACATTGAAAAAAAGTGGCAGAAAGTCTGGATGGACAACAAGGCTTTTGCCGCCACCAATGATTACACCCGTCCCAAGTACTATACGCTGATCGAGTTCCCCTATCCCTCCGGAGCCGGTCTGCACGTGGGTCATCCCCGTCCCTATACCGCGCTGGACATCGTTGCCCGCAAAAAGCGCATGGAGGGCTATAATGTGCTGCATCCCATCGGCTGGGATGCCTTCGGTCTGCCCACCGAAAACTTTGCCATCAAAAATCATGTGCACCCCGCCGAGGTGACGCAGAAGAACATTCAGCATTTCCGCGAGCAGCTGCAGATGCTGGGCTTCTCCTTCGATTACGACCGCGAGGTGGACACCACCGATCCCGCCTACTACAAGTGGACGCAGTGGATCTTCCTGCAGATGTACAAGCACGGCCTGGCCTACAAGAGCAGCATGCCCGTCAACTGGTGCACCAGCTGCAAGTGCGTGCTGGCCAATGAGGAAGTGGTCGACGGCGTGTGCGAGCGCTGCGGCAGTGCTGTCATCCACAAGCAGCAGAGCCAGTGGATGCTGCGCATCACCGCCTATGCCCAAAAGCTCCTGGACGGTCTGGACACCGTGGACTTCATTGACCGCGTCAAGATCTCCCAGCGCAACTGGATCGGCCGCAGCGAAGGCGCCGAGCTGGATTTTGCCCTGGAAAACACCGATGACAAGCTGCGTGTCTTCACCACCCGTCCCGACACGCTGTTCGGCGTCACCTACATGGTCGTCTCCCCCGAGCATCCCTATCTGGAAAAGTACAGGAGCGTCATCACCAACTGGGATGAGCTGATGGAATACCGCGCCGCCGCCCAGCGCAAGAGCGACTTTGAGCGCACCGAGATCAACAAGGACAAGACCGGCGTGGAGATCAAGGGTCTGCGCGCCGTCAACCCCATCAACGGCAAGACCATCCCGATCTGGGTCAGCGACTATGTACTGATGACCTACGGCACCGGCGCCATCATGGCCGTGCCCGCGCACGATGAGCGCGACTGGGATTTTGCCAAGAAGTTTGACCTGCCCATCATTGAGGTGGTCGGCGGCGGCAAAAACGTGCAGGAAGAATGCTTCCCCGATGTGGCCACCGGTGTGATGGTCAACTCCGGCTTCATGGACGGCATGACCGTGGCCGAAGCCAAAAAGGCCGTCATCGACTACGTTCAGGAAAAGGGCTTTGGTCAGCGCAAGATCAATTACAAGCTGCGTGACTGGGTGTTTGCCCGTCAGCGCTACTGGGGTGAGCCCATCCCGATCGTGCACTGCCCCTGCTGCGGCATGGTGCCCCTGGATGAAAAGGACCTGCCCCTGCTGCTGCCCGATGTAAAGAATTATGAGCCCACCGAGACCGGCGAAAGCCCGCTGGCCAAGATCACCGACTGGGTCAACTGCAAGTGCCCCAAGTGCGGCGGCGACGCCAAGCGCGAGACGGACACCATGCCCCAGTGGGCCGGCAGCAGCTGGTATTTCCTGCGCTACTGCGATCCGCACAACAGCGAAGCGCTGGCCTCTCCCGAAGCGCTCAAGTACTGGATGAACGTGGACTGGTACAACGGCGGCATGGAGCACACCACGCTGCATCTGCTCTACAGCCGTTTCTGGAACCTGTTCCTGCACGATATCGGCGTGGTACCGCTGGCGGAACCCTACAAGAAGCGCACCAGCCATGGCATGGTGCTGGCATACGCCTACGAGACCGAGCGTGACGCCAACGGTCAGGTGGCCCCCAAGCTGGACGCCAACGGCAACCCCATCTTCAAGCTGGATGCCAACGGCAAGCCCATCATTGAAAAAATGTCCAAGTCCAAGGGCAACGTGGTCAACCCCGACGACGTGGTGGACGAGATCGGTGCCGACGCCTTCCGCATGTACGAGATGTTCATGGGCGCCTTTGAGCAGGCCATTCCGTGGAGCACCACCGGCGCCCGCGGCTGCCGCAAGTTCATTGAGCGTGTGTGGCGTCTGCAGGAAGTGCTGACCGATGAGGAAGAGATCAGCAAGGACATGATGGTCTCCGTGCACACCACCATCAAGAAGGTGTCCGAGGACTATGACGGCATGAAGTTCAACACCGCCATTGCCCAGATGATGACGCTGGTCAACGAGATCGTCAAAAAGGGCAGCATCACCCGCGGCGAGCTCAAGACGCTGCTGCTGCTGCTGGACCCCGTTGCTCCCCACGTGTGCGAGGAGATCTGGGAGCTGCAGGGCTTCGGCGCCCCCATCTACACCCAGTCCTGGCCCAAGTATGACGAAAAGGCCATGGTGCTCGACGAGATCGAGATCGCCATTCAGGTCAACGGCAAGATCAAGGGCCGCATCATGATCCCCAACGGCATGACCCGCGAGGAGGCCGAAGCCCTCCGCGAAAATGACGCTGTCAAGGCGGCTGTGGGCGGCAAGAACATTGTCAAGTTCATCTTTGTTCCCGGACGCCTGCTGAACATCGTGGTCAAATAATACGGAGATCGTTGGGAACCACCCTTTTTGAAGGCAAAAAGGGCGGTTCCAAAGCCCTCCGCGAAAAACCGAATTTACGACATTACCCCCTGCGCTGATGATGAGAGTATCTCTTCGGCGCAGGGTGTTATTTTATCACGGTTCCGGTTTTTCAAGCATGGCCCTGCATGGCCTTTCATGGCCCTCTTATAAGGCACTTCTTTTGCGCGTTTTTCCTTGACGGCGGCAGGCAAAAAGACTAAACTGAACAAAAAGGGGGCGAATGCATGAAACTGATCGCCATCGACGCCGGCGGCACCAAGACCGAGGCGCTGCTGTTTAACGAGGACGGAACCATACTGCGCCGGGAGGCGGACGCGGGCATCAATCCGCTCAACATCGGCTTTGACACCGCCTGCGCGCGCTGCGCCGCGCTGATCGATCGTCTGGGGCCGGCGGACGCGGTGTACTGCGGCATGGCCGGCATCCAGTATTTTGACGGGGCGGAGCAGACGCTGCGCCGCCTGACGGGCATGGAACGGCTGAAGGTCGAAGCGGACGGCATGATGCTCATCTCCGCCGAGCTGGGGCACGCGGACGGCGCCAGCATGATCTGCGGCACGGGCAGCGGCATGTATGTGCGCATGGGCGGCACGGTACGCACGGCAGGCGGCTGGGGCTGGCTCATCGGCGGCGGCGGCAGCGGCTATCTGCTGGGGCTGCGGGCGGTGCAGGCTGCCATTGACGAAGCAGACGGTACCGGTGAAAAAACGCTGCTCAGCGATCTCATCGCCGCCCGTTGCGGCGAGCGGGCCGAAAAACACATCGCCGCCTTCTATCAGGGCGGGCGGCCGTATTTTGCCTCCTTTGCTTCCACGGTGTTTGAGGCACGGGCGGCAGGCGACGCCGCGGCGCAGCGCATCTTTGATCAATCCATCGGGGAGCTGGTCAAACTGGTGCAGCCCATTTACCGCGACTACGGTGCCTTCACGCTGGTGCTCAACGGCGGCATCTTTGCCCATTACCCCGAATATGCCGAAGCGCTCAAGCACCTGACCCCGCCCGACATCCGCTACATTTTTCCCAAACGTCCGCCCGTGTGCGGCGCCGCGGTGGAGGCCATGCACCTTGCGGGGCTCGACGGCGATGAGGCCTTCCGCAGCAAACTGACCCAAAATCTTTCCGATCTGCAGGCAGGGTAAAACATGAATTGCGAACAGCTTGAAAAAAATGTGATCGATGTATTGTGCGAACAGCAGCTGAAGCTGGGTTTTCTCCCCGGCGACATCCGTTTGTATTATCCCCCGCGGTCGCTGGCGGCGCTGCTGAACATCAAGGCTGACAAGGCCGAACTGACCCGTGCCCTGGAAACGGAATTTGCCGATTTTGTGGACAGCCGCCTCGGCCGTCCCGAGATCGGCGATGACGGCGACCGCCTGTGCCTCTGTTTTCCCGAAACGGCGGGACAGTGGGTCAGGGAGCACATGCCGGAGCATGCTTTTCTGGAAGCTTTTATCCAGCTCATCGGCAGCCATCACGCGGGCATGGAGGAGGTGCTGGCGCTGTTCCGTCAATACGGCCGGGTGCGCGTCGAACCTCTGCCCGAAGGAGAGCAGGGAACGCTCGTGTATTTTGAGGACAGCATCCCCGATGATTACCGCTACTGCCTGACGGAGGAGATGGGGCACGTGGGCTATCATCGCTTTACGCCGCAGGATTTTGCCGCGCTGTACGAGGAGGAATAAGCAGCGCGCCGACACGCCGCCGCGCAAAAATGCAAAAATAATCCCTTGTAAAATTTCACGCGCGTTTCATCTTTCATGAAGCGGGTTTCAAAATTAAAGACTTTGGTAATCGATATCAAAAATATCGGGATATCTATTGCCAAAATAAACATTTTCGGTTATAATGGACAATGGTGCGAATAATGCGCACCGTTTACAGAATGAAGGAGGTTAATTCCAATGGTTAAAGTTGCTATTAACGGTTTCGGCCGCATCGGCCGTCTTGCTTTCCGTCAGATGTTCGGCGCCGAAGGCTATGAAATCGTCGCCATCAACGACCTGACCAAGCCCTCTATGCTGGCTCACCTGCTCAAGTATGATACCGCCCAGAAGGGCTACTGCGGCGTGATCGGCGAAAACCTGCACACCGTTTCCGCTGATGACGAAGCCGGCACCATCACCGTGGACGGCAAGGAAATCAAGATCTATGCCGAAAAGGATGCTGCCAATGCTCCCTGGGGCGCCCTGGATGTGGATGTCGTGCTGGAGTGCACCGGCTTCTACTGCTCCAAGGAAAAGTCCATGGCTCACATCAACGCCGGTGCCAAGAAGGTCGTTATCTCCGCTCCCGCCGGCAACGATCTGAAGACCATCGTTTACAACGTGAACAACGAGACCCTGACCGCTGACGATCAGATCATCTCCGCCGCTTCCTGCACCACCAACTGCCTGGCCCCCATGGCCAAGGCCCTGAACGATGCTTTCCCCATCCAGGCCGGCATCATGACCACCGTGCATGCTTACACCGGTGACCAGATGATCCTGGACGGCCCCCATCGCAAGGGCGACCTGCAGCGTGCCCGTGCCGGCGCCGCCAACATCGTGCCCAACAGCACCGGCGCTGCCAAGGCCATCGGCCTGGTCATCCCCGAGCTGAACGGCAAGCTGATCGGCTCTGCCCAGCGCGTGCCCGTGCCCACCGGCTCCACCACCCTGCTGGTGGCCGTTGTCAAGGGCGAGGATGTGGCCAAGGAGTCCGTCAACGCCGCCATGAAGGCCCAGTCCTCTGAGTCCTTCGGCTACACCACCGAGAAGCTGGTCTCCTCCGACATCATCGGCATGAAGTACGGCTCCCTGTTCGATGCCAACCAGACCATGGTCAACAAGGTTGACGACGGCCTGTATCAGGTGCAGGTTGTGTCCTGGTACGACAACGAGAACAGCTACACCAGCCAGATGGTCCGCACCATCAAGTACTTCGCTGAGCTGAAGTAATTCGGTTCGCCGCAGTCACGGTGTAATATTCAGCCCCCTCCGTTCGAAAGAGCGGAGGGGGCTTTTGTTTCCCCTGAAAATCGTTTCTTCAAGAAAAAATGACCGGTGGAGAAGGACGCCTCCCCATTGATTTGAGTATCAAAACAATGTAAAATTAAGCAAGGATAACTCGCAAGGAAGGATGAGATAAGCATGGCATACGGAAAAGCTATTGAGTTGTTTCTTGTTGACGGCGATGCAAATGGTTTAATCACCGCAGAGCTTTCTAACTGGAATGGAAAAGCCATCAAGATTCCGCGAACCGATGTAAAAGACAGCACACGTCAGGACATTACCGAAGCAGGCGTTTATTTTCTGTTTTGTCAAGAGGATGATGGCTCTGATAGTGTGTACATCGGTGAAGCCGAAAATGTGCAGAAACGTTTGGTTCAGCACATGAACGATTATAATTCTGGCAAGGAACAGTACTATTGGAAAACTGCTGTTATCTTTACCGGCAGGGATCTGAACAAGGCACATATACGGTACCTTGAAAACAAACTGGTAAAGATTGCACGCGAGTGTAAACACTACAAGGTCTTGACCAAGAATACCTATGGCGATACCATCTTAAAGGAATCTCAGATTGCATCGATGGAAGAATTCATTGATAACATCCGTGTCCTCATCAATACGCTGGGTTATAGGGTTCTCGTTCCGGCACCTCAGGCAACAGATGCTACACAGTATCTGTATTGCAAAGGCAATAATGGTGAAGCTATGGGCTTCTTAAGCTCAGAAGGATTGACAGTGATAAAAGGCTCCCGTATATCTGACCACACGGTTCCATCGTTTGAAACCCGTGGTAGAGGCTATTTCAATCTCCGCAACCGTTTGATTGAGGATGGTACCATCGTAGATGGGGTGTTCCAGTCCGACTATGAGTTTAGTTCGCCCTCGGCAGCATCTGCTGTTGTACTGGGTCATACATCTAACGGCAATGTCGATTGGAAAAGTGCGGACGGAACGCAACTGAAAGATATTTAATGACGGAGACGAACTTCGGAAACAACTGATGAGGCAATGGTTTTTGAATACTATCAATCCGTCTTTCAGGAACTCAAAACGCAAAATGGAGCTTATTGTATTCGACCGCCTTTTCTCCGTGAGGGGGTAAAAGGGGGAGTGGCATGCTTTTCGGCATCGAAAAGCGTACCTCTCCCCTTATATTTAATTAAAAACCGCGCTTGCTGCCGCCGCCGTGGCTGCGGCCGGAAGAGCTGCTGAAGCTGCTGCTGCGGGAGCTGCTACGAGAGCTGCTGCCCGAGCCAAAGCTGTGGCTGCTGCCGCCGCCATGCGTGCGCCCCGAAGAGGAGCTGGTAAAGCTGCTGCTGCGGGAGCTGCTGCTTCCATAGCTGCGGGAGCTGGAGGAACCGTATCCGCTGCCCGGACGCGGGCCGGGCCCGGGGCCCATGGGCCTGCGGGGCGGAGGCGGCGGCGGGCGGTGCGTGGTGCCGTACATCGGGCCGTGCATCGGCGCGCCGTAATAACGCGTGCGGCGGCGTCTGCGGGCAGGGCGGAAGCCAAAGAACCACAGCAGCGCGATCACCACCAGAATGCCCAGAAAGGTGCTGCCGCCGCTGCTCTTTTCCTCCGTGCGGCCGACGGCGCCCGCGGCGTTGTTGGTTCTGCTGCTGCCCGCCGTGCCCTTCATGGCGGAATCAATGCGGTTCAGCGCCGTCTTGACCGCCGAGCCGTACTTGCCGTTCCGCATATCCCGGTCCATGGCGTCATAGATGCCCTCCAGCACGCTGTCGGGCAGCTTGCTCATGCACGTGCCGCTGGTGACCAGGGTGTAATTGCGCACATCCATGGCAATGACCAGAATGACGTTGTTCTCCTTGAAATGGTTGTAATCCACCAGGTCGGCAGCGTACTGACCGATCTCCATGCCGCGGGAATCGTTGGTGGTGGCCACCACACAATCGATGTTGTAGTTGTTGGAAATGGTATTGCACAGGGTGGTGATGCTTGAAAGCTCCGAGGCGGTAAACAGCTCCGCCCTGTCCGCCACGCGGTTTTCCGCAAGGGCGGGACAGACCAGCAAAAGCATGACCAAACACAAGGTCAGAATGCGTTTCATGGTTTTTTCTCCTTTATTTGTCAGAAGCTGCGTCCGCTGCCTCCGCCGCCGTGATGCGTGCCGGAGGAGCCGGTGAAGCCGCCGCCGCCCGAAGAGGACTTTTGTTCAATGCGGCGGCGCACCGTGGTGGTGTACAGATAGATATCGCGGGAAACGTTGAGGCGCACGCCATCCGTATAGTTGACCGCCTGCTCCTGACGGCGCATGGTGTTCATTTTGCCCTTTTGCACGGCCGCGATGATCCAGCCGATGATGAGGGCCACGGGAACGGCATACACCGCCGCCTTGCCGACGCGCTCTGTCACGCCTTCGCCATGGTGCGGCAGGGCTGCCTTATCGGGACCCATCTGCAGATAGCGTTCGATGCGGTTCAGGGCTGTCTTGACCGCGGAGGCATAGCGGCCGTTTTTCATGCCGCTTTCCATGGCGTCATAGATCTCTTCAAGGCGGTCATCGGACAGCGTATATTCGCAGCTGCCGGTGGTCACCGCCACATACTTGCGCTGATCCATGGCGATGACCAGGATCACATTATCCTTTTTGAAGCCGTTGTAATCCACCAGGTCGGCGGCGTACATGCCGGCCGTCATGCCGCGGCTGTCGTTGGTGGTGGCCACCACGCAGTCGATATCATACTGCTCGCTGATGGTATCGCACAGCTGGGAGATGGTGCTAAGGTCGCTGGTACTGAACAGATTGGCCCTGTCCGCCACGCGGTTCACCGCCAGGGCGGAAGAGGCAAGCATCATAAGACAAAGCAGCAGCAAAACAAAACGTTTCATTCTCTTTGCCCCTCCTCAGCGGAAAAGATAGATGAGGGCGGCCACGACCGCCTCACAGATGCCGGCATATTCCAGCACAGACAGCAGGTACTTCTTTTTATCCACCGGCAGCGTGCCCACCACCTTGCCCGTCTGACCGTTGACGGCAAAGGGATAGCTTTCGCCGTTGTAGCGCACGGTCAGCAGCCACACAGGCATCAGGGCATAACGGACACGGCCGCTGTTGACCATGACGCGGTTAGAGACCTCGTTGACCGCGGCGTAGCCGATAACGGTATCCCGCAGCGCCTTTTTGGCGGAGGCGGTCACGCGCTCGCTGGCGCGGGGGGCGCAGCTTTCCACCGTTTCATCCTTGCAGTCCGCCTGATAGCCGGCAAAATAACCGGGGTCAAAGGGGCGCTCGGCGGTGTAATCGAAGGGCTCGATGGCCTCGGTCAGCACGTTGGCCACGCGGCTGCAGGCATCCACCGGCACACGCTCAAAGCGCATATCGCCGGCGCGCTCCACATAGAAGTGGTCGGTGTGCGTCTCCTCCCAGTTGCCGTGACGGTGCGTGCGCACACGCGTGGCACGGTAGGAGGCACGGGCAAAGGTATCGGCGTCAAAAAGGTAATAGGGCACGTACAGACCCGTGACCTCCTCCACGCGGCAGGAACGGATAAAATCGGTCGGCAGCAAGCGCTTCCTGCGGAAATGCACCCGCAGCTTGGCCTCCGCCTCCTCCCGGCTGACGGTGAAGGGAATGACCGAATCGGGACGCAGACCGCCGGAGAAGCGCTCGCCCACCAGCAGGTTGTTGCCGCAGTACACGCAGGTGGACGCCGCGGTGGAGGGCGCGGTCACGATGACGGCGCCGCAGTTGGGGCAGGTATGCTCCTCCATCTGCGCAGATTCCTCCGCACTGTAATCGCCGGTGGGGGCAAAACGCTCCCACGCGAACTCCGATTCCGCGCCGTCCTCGGCCATGGATTCGGTCAGCTGACGCATATCCTCTTCTTTATATTCATAGCCGCAGCCGGAGCATTTGAGCCCGTCGCCTTTCCACAAAAGCGGCGCGCTGCAGGCCGGGCACTGATAGGTTTGAACTGACATGTCAAACTCCTCCTTATAAGCCCTATGATACCATAAAAAGCCGGGGCAAACAACCGAAAATCAAAAAGATGCCGGAGGTTTTTCGCCTCCGGCAAAAGGCTTTGGCTTACTTGCCCATGTCCAGGATGGGCAGCATCATGCTTCCCTCGCCCGCCATGTAGGTGGGCAGCTTGCCATCCCAGCGCTGGGCGTAGTAATACTGCACCAGCTCCGAGGTGAGGGATTCGTTCAGCTTGCGGTTCATTTCCGCCTCACGCTCACCGGCATACTGCGCGGCTTCCGCCTGAATGCGGGCCACATCGGCATCCGCCTGCGCCTGAATGCGCTGGCGCTCCGCCGCCTGCTGCGCTTCCATGGTGGCCTGCGCCTGCTCGATCTCGGCCTTCAGCTTGCTCTGCTGGGCCACCTGCTTGGCCTCGACCGCATCGGTGAAGGCGTCGGCAAAGTCGATATCCTCGATGGACACGCTGATGATGTTGATGCCGTACACGTTCATCTCGTTTTTCAGGTTGTCACGCACCTGAATGGACAGCTGCTCACGGGAGGAGATCAGCTCCTCCGCCGTGTACTTGGAAAACACCGCCTTCATGTTTTCCATCAGACGGGGATAGACCAGGGTGTTGAAGTAGGTGACGCCCACATCCTTGAACAGGTTCATGGCGGTGGTCTTGTTGATGTTGTAGTTGACCGAGCCGCGCACATTCACCTGCTGGATATCGCTGGAGAAGGCCTCGGTGCCAAAGGAGTTTTTCTGCTCGCGGTTATCCATGTTGATGACCTGCTGGAAGGGGCTCTTGAGATGGAAGCCGGCGTCCAGGGTGTAATCCGCCACACGGCCGAAGGTGGTCAGGATGCCGGTGTAGCCGGTGGGCACCACAGCGGTGCAGGCTTTGCCCAGCACGATGAGCAGGATCACCGCGACGGCGATCACCACCATCATCACAGCGGACTTCTTCTGACGGGCATTGACATTGAAATTGACATTGCTCATGGTTTTGTACCTCCTGTTGATGGCATGAGTATAGCCAAACATCGCCCGCAGTGCAAGGGCTTTTGCACGAAAACCGCCTGCGGGCTGCTTCAGCACCGCATTTGGACGCACAAAAAAACCGCCCCTTGCAGGAGCGGATTTTTACCGGCCAATCACTCGGCGCTGGCAGCAGAGATCGCGCGAACGACTTTGCCGCTGCGCAGGCAGCGGGTGCAAACGTTCAGATGCGTAGGACGGCCTTCCACCAGCACACGTACGCGCTGGATGTTGGGGGCGTACATACGACCGGTCTTGTTTTCAGCATGGCTGACACGGTTGCCGTTCATCTGGCCCTTGCTGCACACTTCACAATACTTACCCATTTGATTTACACCTCCCTGTCGGAGATTGCCTTGGTCACGCGGACAAGCCGCGGTAAAGCCTCTATATGACAGCTTTTATATTCTACCATACATAAACGCCTTTTGCAAGGGTTTGAGGGAAAAAAATCCTTGCGGATCAAAAAATCTGCTCTTCCTCTTCATTTTCGGGGGAATTTTCCGCCCCTTCCCGGTGGGGAAGGATCATGCCGGAGGGGTCAGACACCTCCACGGGGTCGCTGTAAGCCACGCTGCGGCCGTGACCGGACAGGCTGACCGCCTCGATCTGATACACGCCCGCGGGCACCGGCAGGCCCTCGCCGTCCCTGCCGTCCCAGTAGGCCACGGTGTAGCTTTCATCGCCGAGCGGTCGGGTTGGGGCGGCCGTCAGCAGGCGGCGCACCGCCGTGCCCTCCACATCCCGCACGGTCACGGTCAGCGTGCAGGGCGAGCCATAGGTGATGGTGATTGGAAGCTCCCGCCCCTGATAGGCCGAATAGACCGGCGCGCAGCCCACGTTGAGCGGCGCGGCATCCCTTTGTCCGTACACGGTGATCAGCCGCGTGCCGGCGATCATCACATGGCGGCCTTCCCGCACCACGATCTGCAGCAGCAGGTAGCCGCCGTCCGTCAAGTCGGTCTCCGTCAGGCTCAGCTGCCGTTCCTTGCGTCCCGGGCGCAGGAGACCGCCGCCGTTTTCTTCATCGTTCAGCACCTTGGCGGAGTCAAAACGCCACTGCCCCGCGCGAAAGCTGACCAGCTGGTATTCCACGCGGGCCGGCCGATAGAGCGTGTAGCTGAAGCGCAGCGTCTGCCCGGCGGCGGTCACCACCGATGTATCCAGCGTGATATCCCCCAGCGGCCTTTCGCGGCTGAGCGTTTCCTACGGTTCATACTGATACAGAACAAAGTCATCCTCCTGCGGATAGCACTGCACCGTGGAGGCACCGTGATATTCGAGCAGGCCCCGGCTTGCTTCGGTCAGGGTGACCTGCCCGTCCATGTTGACATCAAAGGTGCGGTCCGCCAGGCCCGCGCACAGCTCGCTGGCAAAATAGCTGCCGCCCGCCGAGCCGGTCAGGTCGTTCCAGAGGAGGCTGTTTTCCCCCGCCGAGGCAGAGGTCAGCACCTTGCAGTTATCGCCGTGGAACATGTTCTGACCGCCTTCCTTCAGCCCCTTGCCGATGAAGGCGCCGCCGTTGCAGGCGTCCAGCAGGATCACGCAGGTGCCCCGGATGCCGTCCGTCATCAGCCGCAGCTGCGCCGGGCGCAGTTCCTCCTCCGTCACACCGTCGGACAGGATCAGCGAAGGCTGCCCCGTCACGCGGTCCATCTGTCCGTGGGTGCAGAGGTAGATCAGGCTGATGTCGCCCTCCTCGGCCCCGTAAAAGGTCTCCCGCGTCAGGCGGGACAATTCCGCCACGCCGCCCACGCCGCTGTCGGCAGTCACGATCAGGTCAAAGATGCGGCTGTCGCTTTGCAGAAGAAGGCCGATGCGCTCCACATTGAGCCGCGCCACCGGCTCGGTCTCATCATAGCTCAAAAAACGGTCGCAGCCGACCAGCAGCGCGCGCAGCTTACCTTCGCCGTGCGCGGCAGCGCAAAACAAAAGAAGACAGAAAACAAAAAGCGCGCACAGGCTCTTTTTCATCTTCTGCCTCCTTTATTGCAAGCAAAGTTATTTGATCTTGATCAGGGGAAGGATCTTGCGGGCCCCCCAGATGACCAGGCAGGCGCCGGCCACGGAGATGACCAGACCCGCCACGGAGTTCCAACTGCGGATGCCCACCAGATGGGCGATCAGGCTGCCCACCAGGCCGCCCGCCCAGCCCAGCAGCACGGTCCACAGCAGGGGCAATTCGGTCTTCATAATGCGTGCCGCGGCAAAGCCGGCCAGCGTCCACAGAGCAATGCGTACCAGAATCCAGAAAACAGCCATGTTCATATCCTCCTTATTTTACAACCATTATAGCATAAACCATGTTTTTTGCAACTCTTCAAAAAAAATCACAAAAACCTGTTGACAAAAGCGCCGGAAGGCTGTATAATCCTTAATCGTCAGCAGGGATGAGTTCCCCGAGACAATCCCCGGATTGCGGCATGCGCCTGTAGCTCAGTTGGATAGAGCAACGGCCTTCTAAGCCGTGGGCCAGGGGTTCGAATCCCTTCAGGCGCGCCAACCCATGGTGGGTGTAGTTCAGTGGTTAGAGCGCCAGATTGTGGCTCTGGAAATCGTGGGTTCGACTCCCACCACCCACCCCATTTAACTCCCTCCGGATTGGCAAACCTCATCAACGTAGGGGTGTAGCCAAGCGGTAAGGCAAGGGACTTTGACTCCCTGATTCGTAGGTTCGATCCCTGCCACCCCTGCCAGATGACCCATTAGCTCAGGTGGTAGAGCACTTGACTTTTAATCAAGGTGTCCGGAGTTCGAGTCTCCGATGGGTCACCACCCTTCGGGGGGGAAACAGTCACGCGGGCGTGGCGGAATGGCAGACGCGCTGGATTTAGGATCCTGTGTCGAAAGGCGTAAGAGTTCGAGTCTCTTCGTCCGCACCATTCATTTTTAATGCGGTAGTAGCTCAGTTGGTAGAGCGCAACCTTGCCAAGGTTGAGGTCGCGAGTCCGAGCCTCGTCTACCGCTCCAATTTCTCTCCCCGAGCCGCATGCATCCGACGCGCGGGTGTAGCTCAATGGCAGAGCTCCAGCCTTCCAAGCTGGCCATGTGGGTTCGATTCCCATCACCCGCTCCAAATGCACCATTAGCTCAGTTGGTAGAGCACCTGACTCTTAATCAGGGTGTCCCGGGTTCGAGTCCCTGATGGTGCACCAAAGACTTCTCTCAACAGAGAAGTCTTTTTCGTTATTTCCGCACGATTGATCAAAAAAGCCTGCCGCAAAGCAGGCCCCGGAGGACGATTCCTCCCGACGGTTATTTCAGAAAGGAGTTTTGCCATGTCTGTATTTTTGCGCCCGGTCCAGTATTATGAGACCGATATGATGGGGATCACGCACCACGCCAACTACATCCACATGATGGAAGAGGCCCGCATCGCCTTCATGGACGCGATGGGCTACAGTTATCAGCGGCTGGAATCGGAAGGCGTTGTCTCCCCCGTCACCTCCATCAGCTGCAAATACATCAGCCCCACCACCTTTGGCGATACCCTCTCCATCGAAACCACCATCGCCTCCTTCAACGGCGTCGTCCTCACCATGGCCTATGTGATGAAAAAGCAGGACGGCACCAAGGTGTTTACCGGCACCTCCGAGCATGCCTTTTTGCACCGAGACGGGCACTTTGCGCGCCTCAAGCGGGAATATCCCGAGTTTTATCAGGTATTGATGGACCAGATGCCCCCGCAGGAATAACACCGCCTCTCCTTTTCTTCTTTCCGCAGGCTTTTGCCGCTTGCACTGAAAAAGAAGTCCGCCATCCGGCAGACTTCTTTTTTCTGTGTATTTTTTATACGTTTTCGCAGTGCTCCAGCTCTTCCGCGGTCCACAGCAGGGCCGCGATATGCAGCAGATAGGGTTCGGCCTGTGCTTCCACAGACAACAGGCCGCGCAGCGCTCCGGATGCGCTTTTCCCGCAGGCAACACCGTTCAAAAGGATGCATCCCTCTCCTTTATTCCGTTCGATCACCAGCTCTGTTCCGCAGCAGGTCACCTGCATCCGCGCGACCCGATCCGGCAGCGGCGCAACCGCATAGGTTTCGCTTTCCATCCGCACGGGGCACTTCGTGCCGTGCCAGCAAAGGCTGACACCTGAGGCCGATGACACGACCTGTATGGAGTCCTCCCCGGCGGCTGACGTGACTTCCAGACAGCCGCTGCTTTTTTTTGCCACGCAGACCGTTGTTTTGTCCGTTGAACGAATCAGCCGGCCGCCCGGTATCCGTCTCCATTCGTAATTGGTCATAGAATAATGCCTCCCATCAAAAAATGAAATGCCAGCCCGGCTGCCCCGCAGCCCGCCAGGATCAGAACGGGATTGACTTTGAAGCAGCGCAGCGCCACCAGCGCGGCTGCAAAGAGCCCTGTTTCAATGGGCTTGATGCCATTTCCATCCGCGACCACAAGTTTCAAAATGCCGATGCCGGCCGCGGCGATGAGTGCCACCACCGCAGGGCGAAGGCTGCCGAGGGCGCCGGAGAACCCCGACGCACTGCGATAGCGTCGATACGCCAGATAAAACGCGGTAACGATGAGCAGTGACGGCGCAATACACCCCAAGGTGGCAGCAACCGCCCCGGGCAGACCGGCCAGACGGACCCCCACAAAGGTTGCCGAATTGACGGCGATGGGGCCCGGCGTCATCTATGCAATGGTCATCAGGTGGGTAAACTCCTCCATGCCGAGCCAGCCCATGCGCTCCACGATGCGGCTCTGGATCAGCGGAATGGCAGCATAGCCTCCGCCCACGCTGAACAGCCCGACCAACAGGAAGTTGATAAACAGTTCAAGCAGGATCACGCGTTCTTCCTCCTTTTCGCAATCTGCAGAAGGATGCCTGCCGCTGCCGAACCAAGCAGGATCAGGATCACATTGATTTTCAACACTGCCGCTGCGACAAACGCCGCCGCCATCAGGACGATCTGTCCCGGATCACGTTTTTTGACAATGCCGCTGCCCAGGGACAGCGCAACATCCACGATCACCGCGGCTACGCCCGCCTGCATGCCCATCAACACGGTCCCCACGATCGGATTTTGAGCAAAGGCCGTATAGAACATCGAAATCACCCACAGAATGGCCATGGGCGGAATGACCGTGCCCAGCACCGCCGCCGCCATGCCGGCGGCCCCCGCGACCCGCCAGCCCATCAGGATAGCCGCGTTGACGGCAATAGCCCCCGGGCAAGATTGGGCAATGGCTGCGAAATCCAGCATTTCCTCTTCGGAAAGCCACCCTTTTTCGTCGACAAACTTCTTTTTCATCATGGATACGATGACAAAACCTCCACCGAAGGTAAACGCGCTGATGTAAAGCATATTCATCAGCAGCAGAAACAGATTCCGTGCGCGCGATGCCGACTGCGGGTCTGTCTTTTTCATTTCCATTGAATCGCCTCCTGCCGATAGAATAAAGCTTGTCCTGTCATCTGTAAAATGCTATAATATTATGAAGTTAATAACAATTTTGTATGTGCAGGGGAAAGAAAACATGACGACAAAGCATATGCGTATCTTTCTGGCTGTTTACGAAGCGGAAAGCATTACGGAAGCCGCCCGCAGACTGTATATGACTCAGCCCGCCGTCAGCCGGACGATTCAGGAGGTGGAACGGTATTACGGCGTACGTCTGTTTGAGCGCATCAATCAGCGGCTCTATGTGACCCCCGCCGCCAAAGCCTTTGCCGCCAAAGCGCGGCACATTGTCGCCACCTTTGACGATATGGAAACGACCCTGCGGGATTGGGACGAGCTCGGCGTGATGCGCATCGGTGCCAGCATTACACTTGGCAATTTTCTCTTGCCCCGGTTGGCAGTTCGCATGAAACAGCTTCGCCCGCGTCTGGACCTGTCTGTTCAGATCGCCCAGGGAGAAAAGATCCACACGATGCTGACAAACAACGAAGTGGACATTGCCGTCATTGAACACGGTCTGAACGACGATGATATGGTCTGTCAGCCTTTCTCCGGGGATCAGCTGATCCCCGTGTTCTCAACGGAGCATCCGTTCTCCTGCAGAAAAAGCATCACCCTAGCCGAACTGGCCTCGCAGCCGCTGCTGATGCGGGAACGCGGCAGCGTCGGCAGAAATTTTTTGCAAAGCGTTTTTGAGCATCGGCAGCTGCAGCCGAAAATCATTTGGGAAAGCGCAAGTACGCAGGCTCTGGTGCGCGCGGCGCAGGCGGGGCTTGGCGTGGCGATCCTGCCCGAGGATCTGGTCCATGAGGACATTGAGGCCGGCAAAGTGGCCTCGACGGAGCTTTCGGACGAAACACTGAAGCGCACGCACTACATCGTTCACCATAGGAACAAATATATTACCGCCGCCATGCGGGATTTCATTTGCCTGTGCGGCTCATTGGAGACAGAACAATAAAGCGCAAAAAGCCCCCGGCCGTTTTGCCGGGGGCTGTTGCTCGATGTAATTTATTCTTCTCCCCGCAGGTCGCTGTTGAGCCACGCGCTGTAGAGGCCGTTGCTCTCCTCCGCCTGCTTTTTTCGGATCCAGTGTGCCCGGTCCTCCAGGATGGCGATCATTTCATCCGCCACATCCTCCATGGTGCGCGGATGCGCGTTGACAAGATACGAGGTCATGCGCCGCATGGCCTTTTCGGATTTCAGGTTCTGCGCCAGCAGCTTGCCCACCTCGGCGGGCAGACCGCACCGTTCCGCCGCCCGCAGCAGCTCGCCATAGGCCTGCAGCCATGTTTCCCGTGTCATCGCCTCAGGTTCCATCGCCGTCTCCCCCTTCTTATGGCTTCAAGCATATCACTTTGTGCCGCCGCCCGCAAGCTTTCACCGTTGCTTTTTGCCTCTGACCGCGGTACAATAGACAAAACCACAACAGAAAGAAGGCCTGTGTTTATGATCCGTTATCTTTTGCCCAAGGAAGGCCGTTTTTATAAGGCCAACCTGCACAGCCACACCACCTTTTCCGACGGTAACTGGACGCCCGAGGAGATGAAGCAGCAGTACAAAGCCCACGGCTATGATATCCTTGCCATCACCGATCACGAGCTCATGCGCACCTATAACGACATGACCGAACCCGATTTTCTGATGCTCAACGGCTACGAGGCCTATATCAAGGAAAGCCGTGACAGCAAAAACGGCCGTGCCCACAAGACCGTCCACCTGAACCTGATCGCCAAAACGCCCGATGTGGATAAAATGATCATGGTCGATCCCGACTATTGCAAATATCACACCGAAGATATCCCCGTGGAATCCCGTCCCCGCGTGGGCGAGATCTGCACCCGCCAGTACACCCCGGGCTGCGTCAACCGCTTTGTGCGCCTTGCCAACGAAAACGGCTACTATGTGGTGTACAACCACCCCTCCTGGAGCCGCGAGGGCGTGGAAGTGGTCAAGAATTACACCGGCTTTACGGGCATGGAGGTGTACAACCACGGCTGCCTCATCGAGGGCTACCCCGGGGACGACAGCAAGTTCTACGATGAATTCATCCGCCGCGGCGACCGCTTGATCGCCTTTGCCAACGATGACAACCACGACAAGTATCCCGATACCCAGTGGGCCGATTCCTTCGGCGGCTGGAACATGATCAAGGCCGAAAAGCTGGATTATGAAACCATCATTGCCGCCATCCTGAAGGCCGAGCTGTACTGCTCCACCGGCGCCACCATCACCGGTCTGTGGGTGGAGGACGGCGTGCTGCACGTGACCAGCGATGACGCCCGCGACATCGTGCTCATCACCGAGCCCCGTCCCAAGGCCCGCGGCCGCATGCCCTTCCGCCGCGCCAACCCCGGCGAGGTGATCACCCATGCCGAGTTCCCCATCCTGCCCGAGGACGGCTATGTGCGCATTGAGGTGACCAACAAAGAGGGCTTCAAGGCCTGGACCAGCGCTTACTTTACCGAAGACCTGCTGAAATAAGGGGAGTTCACACATGATTTACCGCGACTTCAAAGGCCTGCGCCTTTCCGCCCTGGGCTTTGGCTGCATGCGTTTTGCCACAGACCCCGCCACGGGCGCCATTGACCAGCAGAAGGTCAACGATATGTTTGACCGTGCCATTGCCGGCGGCGTCAACTATTTTGACACGGCTTACCCCTATCTGGGCGGCAAAAGCGAGACCGCCATGGCCGAGGCGCTGAAAAAATACCCGCGGGAAAGCTATTACATCGCCGACAAATTCCCCGGTCACTCCCTGCCCGGCCCCATCGACAACATTGCGCTGTTCAACCTGTCGCTGCAGCGTTGCCGCACGGATTATTTTGATTTTTATCTGCTCCACAACCTGACCGAAGGCACCGTGGATGTGTATGAGAGCGAGGAATACCACATCCTGCCCGACATCCTCCGCATGAAGGAAGAGGGCAAGATCCGCCATCTGGGCTTTTCCTTCCACGGCGGCTGCGAGCTGCTGGAGCGGCTGCTGACCCAGTATGAGGGCGTGTTTGAGTTTGTGCAGATCCAGTGCAACTATCTGGATGCCACGCTTCAAAACGCCAAGGAAAAATACGACATCATCACCCGCCACGGGCTGGGCGTGTGGATCATGGAGCCGCTTCGCGGCGGCAAGCTGGCATCCCTGCCCGGGGAGCAGCTCAGCGCTCTGCACGCCCACGGCGGCAGCGGCAGCGCGGCATCCTACGCCTTCCGTTACCTGCAGGGGCTGCCCAATGTGAAGGTCATTCTGTCCGGCATGAACGAGGTACCGCAGGTGGAGGACAACCTTTCCGCCTTTGAAAGCGAACAGCCGCTCAGCAGCGGCGAAGTGTCCACGCTGTTTGACATCGCCGAAAGCATGAAAAGCGGCGTGCCCTGCACCGGCTGCCGCTATTGCTGCGAGGGCTGCCCCATGGGGCTCAACATCCCCATGCTCATCGAATGCTATAACAACAACAAGGTGTCCAGGGCCTACACCTCCTCCATGCGCATCGACGGGCTGCCGCTGGACAAGCGTCCCGCCGCCTGCATCGGCTGCGGCGCCTGCACGCACGCCTGTCCGCAGGGCATCGATGTGCCCGCCGTCATGACCGAGCTGGCCGACATGTATGAAAACGGCCCGCACTGGTCATAGGTGAAAGGGCCCCGCTCGGAGGATATCCGCCGCGACCTGCACATGGACTGACACACAGGGGCAGCCGCACAAGCTGCCCCGTTTTTTTATCGGAGGGATCCCTTTGAAGAGGCTTTTGCCGCTTATTTTGCTCCTTTTGCTGCTTACCGCCGCGCGGGCGGAGGAAGCCCGCAACATCACCGCCCGCTGTCATCTGTCCTCCGCGCACAACAGCGCCGCGGTGAGGGACGCGTACGACGGCGATGATTACAGCGTGTGGGGCTGCCCGGGCAGCGTTGCCCTGCGCTTTACCGTGCCGCAGGGAGAAACCGTGCGCGGCGTGTATCTCAAATGGGGGCAGGAGGTGCTGCCGTGGCACATTGTGCGCGAAGAGGACGGCTCCACTGCCCTGCAGGGCGGCACAAGCGGTTACGCGCACGAATATGCCCCCTGTGAGCTGAACGCAGGCGGTTATCTGCTGCAGCTGACCGCGCCCAAAGAGGATGACCGCCTGCGCATCCGTGAAATTGCCCTCTACACCGGGGGCGAACTGCCGCGCACCGTACAGGTGTGGCAGCCCGCTCCGGACAAGGTCGACCTGTTGGTGCTGCCCACGCATCCGGATGATGAGCTGCTGTACTTTGGCGGCACCCTGCCGCGCTATGCCGGCGAAGAGAAAAAGACCGTGCTGGTCGCCTACGCCACTTATTCCAGCTACGTGCGCCGCACCGAGCTGCTCAACGCCCTGTGGCATTGCGGGGTGCGCCTCTATCCCGTGCTGGGACCGTTTGAGGATCTCAAGCGCGACACGGCGGAGGAGATGTACACCCTGTGGGGACAGGACGCGCTGCTGACCTACTACACCGATCTCATCCGTGCCTGCCGCCCCGAGGTAATCGTCACCCACGATCTGAACGGTGAGTACGGTCACGGCGCGCACAAGGCCGTTGCGACCACCGTTCTCCGGGCCGTTACCGCCCCCGTCCCCGGCCCAGAAGCACCCTGCTCCCAAGCCCCTTGGCAGGTCAAAAAACTGTATTTTCACCTCTATGACAACCAGTCCCGGCTGATGGACTGGTCCGTGCCCCTCTCCGCCTTCGACGGCAAGACCGCCTACAAGGTCGCCGCCGCGGCATACAAATTTCACGTCACCCAGCAGAATGCCTTCACCATGAAGCCCGATGGCCGCTACTCCTGCCGCCGCTTCGGCCTCGCCTTTTCCGCCGTGGGGGACGATGTGCGCATGGATGACTTTTTTGAAAACATACCGTAAGCCCCGACCCATTTAAAACGCCCTCCGCATGTTTGCGGAAGGCGTTCCTTTTTATCCCATTGTTTTTTTGTCACTGCGCCCGATCATATAATCGGCGGTGACCTGATAATAATCGCACAAAATGATCAGATCCTCAATTTTCAGCTCCGCCCGTCCGTTTTCAATGTGGCTGTACCCCTGTTGTGATTTCTGAAGGATGGCACCGGCTTCTTTCTGCGACAGGTCCAAATCTTCCCGTAAAGCCCGCATTCTTTCCCGATAATTCACAAGTTTTCACCTCATGAACATCATAACCAATCAAAATTTGAGTATTGACTTTTACTCAA
>JAZRWA010000060.1:0-8567 GCA_045599485.1 Clostridia bacterium
ATGGTGATGGGGTTCGCCGCGTCATAGGCCAGGGCAGCGCTGCTCAGAGACAGGGCCAGGACCAGGACCAGCAGAAGGGATACGAGCTTCTTCATGATGGGATCCTCCTTTTATTATTTTAAAGCGGTAGGCCGCTTTAAACCGATAAAAAATGTTTGATTTAAGCATCATCTGATGTGTATAAGATTATAACAGACCCCTCACTCACTGTCAACAGGCAATTTTAATACCACTTTACACAAATATTACCGAAAACATTTTCGAAAATCCCGTTCAAAAAGCAAAGGTCTGTGATAGTTTTGTTCAAAAAATGCGGGCATTTTCACGTAAAATGAAAAAAACAAACCCGCGCCCTTTCTTGTCAGGGCACGGGTCTGTCAAATAAAATTTTACTTTTCCGCTTCCATCCGCGCCAGCTTTGTGCGGTACACGGTCAGAAGCATGGTGATATAGCAGGCCAGACCGCCCACGGCGTTGGAGACCGGCTCGGACATGAACACGCCGTTCACGCCAAAGCCCCAGCCCGGCAGCAGCAGCGCCAGCGGCGTCACGATGACAGCCTTGCGCAGCAGCGAAAAGAAGATAGCGTGTTTGGCGTCGCCCAGCGACTGGAAGACCGCCTGTCCCGCCGACTGGAACGCCTGAAAGAAAAAGCCGAAGAAATAGATGCGCAGCACCGTCTGCCCCACGCGCAGCGTTTCGGCATCGGCAGTAAATATACTCATGAACACACCGGGGAAGATCAGCACCGCCAGCCACGAAATGAGTGTGTACCCCACGGTCAGCGCCGTGGTGAACACAATGCCCTGCCGCACGCGCTGCGGCTTCTTCGCGCCGTAGTTGTAGCTCATGACGGGCTGAGCGCCGCCCGTAATGCCCGAGACGGGCAAAAAGAGGATGTCGCGCACGGAGTTGACCACCGTCATGACGCCCACAAACAATTCGCCGCCCCACACCTGCAGCGTGCTGTTGCAGGCCGCCTGCACCAACGCGTTGGTGGCCTTCATGATAAAGCCCACCACGCCGAGGCTGACAACGTTTTTGAGCAGCGGCAGCTCCACCCGCATCCGGTCCCTTTTCAGCGGATAGAGCGCCTTTCTGCCTGTCAGAAAGCGCAGCACCCACAGGCAGGACACCGCCTGACTGATCACCGTCGCCCACGCCGCGCCGGCAATGCCCATTTTGAACACAAAGATGAACAGCGGGTCCAGCAGCAGGTTCATGCCCGCGCCAAGCAGAATGGTGCCCATGCCCACCCTCGGGCTGCCCTGCGCGTTGATAAAGCCGTTCAGCCCCGTCGCCAGCATGGTAAACGGCGTGCCCAGCATATAAATGCGCATGTAATCGGCGGCATAGGGCCACGAGGCCTCGCTGGCGCCGAACAAAAACATCACGGGCCGCATAAAGCCGTACACCGCCGCCATGATGATCAGCGAGGTCATCAGCAGCAGCGCAAACACCATGTTTTCCAGCCGGGAGGCCTTTTCCTCCTCGCCCGCGCCGCGGGCAATGGCAAACAGCGGCGCGCCGCCCGAGCCGAACAGGCTGGTAAAGGCACCCACCAGCGAAATGATGGGGAACGCCAGCCCCACGCCCGTCAGCGCCAGGCTGTTTTCGGCGGACAAATGGCCCAGATACACACGGTCCACCACGTTGTACAGCAGCTGTACGATCTCGGCGATCGTCAGCGGCACCGCCTGCGACAAGATCTGCCGCCACACCGGGCCGACGGAAAAATCACTTTTAGCGGCAGAAACGCCGTTTTTCATTCTGTTTCCCTTTCCAACCGTTTTTTTCATACAGCCCGGCAGGCTGCGTCATCCGGTCGTTTCTTCTGTAAAAAGACAGCCCGGAGGCGATCCTCCTCCGGGCGGTTTGGGTTCAAATCAGGCAGCTTACACCAGCGGGCTGCCGGTCAGCTTCTCGTAGCCCTCCAGGTACTTGGCAATGGTCTTGTCCACGATCTCCTGCGGCAGAGTCCAGTTGTGGCCCTCGTTGTTTTTGAGCCAGTCGCGGGCAAACTGCTTGTCGTAGGAGGGCTGGCCGTGACCGGGCTCGTAGCCCTCGGCGGGCCAAAAGCGGGAGGAATCGGGGGTGAGCATCTCATCGCCCAGCACGATGTTGCCTTCCTCGTCCAGACCAAACACAAACTTGGTATCGGCAATGATGATGCCGCGGGTCAGGGCGTAATCGGCGCACTTTTTGTACAGGGCAATGGTGTAGTCGCGCAGCTTGGCGGCGTACTCCTCTCCCTTGCCGGGGAAGCGCTTCTCCAGATAGGCCACGGACTGCTCATAGGAGATGTTCTCGTCATGATCGCCGATCTCGGCCTTGGTGGAGGGGGTGTAGATGGGTTCGGGCAGCTTGTCGGACTCCTTGAGCCCTTCGGGCAGGGTGATGCCGCACACGGTGCCGTTCTTCTGATAGCTGGCCCAGCCGCTGCCGGTGATGTAGCCGCGCACGATGCATTCCACGGGCAGCATGTTCAGCTTGCGGCACAGCATGCTGCGGCCCTCAAACGCTTCCTGACGGAAAAACTCGGGCATGTCGGCGGTGTCGGCGGAGATCATGTGGTTGGGCAGGATGTCACGGGTCATGTCAAACCAGAATTTGCTCATCTGGGTCAGCACCTGTCCCTTGTGGGTCACGGTGTTGTTCAGGATCACATCAAAGCAGCTGATGCGGTCAGTCGCGACCATCACCAGGGTGTCGCCGTTGTCATAGATCTCACGGACCTTGCCTTCTTTAATGGGCTGCATGAAATGTACCACCTTTCAGTCATCGGGGCAAAAAACCCCGCAAAATCGCATTTCCGCAGGGGATTATACCCCATTTTACAGCAAAAATCAAGGGGACACAAAGTTGTGCGGCAGCCCCGGAACAGGAAAAGAGCCTCCGTGCGACCGAAGGCTCCTGTCATGCCCTTATGGGGCTTATTTGCCAAAGTAATCCGCAAAGAAACTGACTGTATACGAGGTGAATCTCACGGCTGTGTTATAGTCGCCCGTAAATGCATTATGCACGCCAATGGCATATCCGTCCTCGCCGTAGTGGGATTTCATCAAGGGCGAGCCGCTTGCGCCGGGGAGCGTATCCATGGTATAGCAAATCTTTGCATCCGCATTCTTCACGCCATACAAACGCGCATAGGCATTGTCATTCTCCGTGCCGTTCAGATAGCCTTTGGCTTCGTACATCACCGTTGTTCCCGAACCGTAGCCAACGATCTTCGCGTATCCGTTCAGCTCATAATCGCCCGGGCAGTAATAGCCAAGCCAGCCGCATTTGTTGCCAATGGGATCCCTGGTCCTGATCATGCCCAGATCATAGCAGGATTCTTCATAATAATACCATTCGTCCATACAGAACAGCTGGGTCGCGGTCGTTTCGCCATAGGGCTTCTTGCTGCCATTGCTGCCGGGAGCAACGGTGATCTTGGTCGCCCAGCCGCCCTGCTCCTCATCATACACGCAATGCCCGCAGGTCAGCACATAGCTCGGTCCGATCATAAAGCCCGTTCCGTGGCCGGTTGCGCCGCTTGGAAATTCCAATGCCAGATACGTCACCGCGCAGTTAGGCCAGCTTTCCCGCTGCAGTCTGTTCAGCATCACGCGGTCATCGGTACCGATGATCCCCTTGACCTCATCGGGAATATCTTCCTCTTCGTCAAGGTCAAGAGACAGATCCCAATCGCCGTCCGCTGCAGCTTTTTCATTGGTGCCCATGCTGCCCGCGACCTGTACAGGCACTTCGGTCTCGGTGTTTTCCGCGTGGTTTTCCGTCTGCGTATCGAGCTCGAAGCTCACCGCCGCCTGTGCTCCCGCCATCAGCATAAGGCACAGTACCAGCGCCAGAAGCAGCGTCATCCCTTTGTTCAGCATGTCTGTTTTCCTCCTCTTATTTACCGTGATAATTTTTGAAAAAATCAACGGTTTTCTTTGTAAAACGCACGGCATAATTGTAATAGCTGGTATGGCTGTTGTTGACACCAATGGCATACCCCGCGTCACCGTTATAGGTCTTCAGGATCGGCGAACCGCTGGAACCCGGCAGCGTATCGATGTTATAGCGTATCCGTGCGTCGCTGTCTCCGTAAGATGAATTTCTGACATCCTCCGGCCTGCCTTCCAGAAGCGCATAAAAATTGCTGATCCTGTCTTCATCCCGCTGTTGCTGATAACGGTCATTGTCGGTACCTTCCAGGTATCCCGCAACTTCGTACATGTAATCCGAATCCTCTCCATAACCGATGATCCGGACATAATCATCCAGTTCATAATCCTCCGGGTAATAATAACCGAGCCAGCCTGTCTCATAGCCGACAGGATCTTTGGTCTTGATCAGGCCGAGATCATAACGGAAATCCTTGTCATAATACCATTCATTCATGCAGGAGACCCATGTGGAACTTGTCGTTCCATAAGGTTTGTTATTCCCGCTTTTGGCCGGGATCACGATGATCTCTTTGGCAAAGCCGCCGCGTTCCGCATTATATACACAATGGCCGTTGGTCAGCACATAGCTGGGTCCGATCATAAAGCCCGTTCCGCAATAGGTTTTGCCATTGGGATATGTTGACTCCACAAATACGACCGCGCGGTACGGCCAGCTGGTCAGCTTGTTTTTGCTGACAACCACACGCTCATCCGCGCCGAAGATCGCCTTGACCTCCTCGGGAAGCTCGTCCTCCTCCAAGTCAAGGGACAGGCTCCAATCGCCGTCCGCCGCCTTTGCGCTCTCGCCCTCGCTGCCCTCGACCCATGTACCCGGGGCCATGTCCTCCGATCCAAGGGTGATCTCCGTCTGTGTCTGCGTTTCCTGGTCGAAAGCAACCGCGCCATCCGCCTGCGCGCCCATGGCCGCAAGACACAGCAGCAAGGCCGTCAGCAGGGTCATTCCTCTTTTGAGCATGGTTTTTTCTCCTTTTTTATTATTCTTCCGAAGCCGAAAGCGGCATCGGTGCAGAAGCAATGACGGAGCTGTCCGAAAGCACGGCATTCAATTGCACATAGTACTTTTGTTCCGCGTCCGGCGCTGTCCGCCGGGTATACAAAGTCCCCGCGTCCCCGACCGCAAGCTCGGTGCCGTTCAGCACGCCGTCGCTCCTGGGCATCAGCAGATTGAAGGGGACGGTGGGGTCATCGCCCTTTTGTTTTTCCGCAAATACCGTCTGCAGATAATCGCCCGCCTGCAGGCTCCACAGCGTTCTCGGGGCCAGAAGCGTTTGCGTTGTGACGGGCACCAGCTCACACACCCGGCCGCCGGGATATTCGTCGCTGACCAGCAATTGCCCTTCCATCCGTTCCTGCGTCAGGGTAAAATCCTCTTCAAAGCGAAGGAGCAGCACTTCAAACCAATAATACACATTTCCGTCGCCGCGGCTGCGCTCGATGAGCGTGACCGCGTCCCCCGTTTCACCCTCCGAGGCGGCAAAGACAAATATACCGCGATCGCGCTGGGCGGACAGGATGCCGTTTTCGAGCCGTACATCGCGGCAGCCTTCAATGAGCTGCCACACGTTCGGATCGTCCTCCGCTTCCCTGAGAATGACATAATAGCCGCGGACAAACCGTGCTTCCTCCTCGGCAGTCAGCTGCATGGAATAGACCGTTCCGTCCGCCCCGGGCTTTGCGCTTTGAACGCGCCCCGCAGGCACGGAAAGGGGAGCGGCAAGCGACTGCTCCCTGTCCTCCAGCCACGCGCCGTAGACCGTCAGCAGCCCCCTTTGCGCCAGCGTTTGATAATAGCCGCGGCAAAAAGTCCGCTCCGCCTGCGCCGATTCCGCCGGGCAGTAAAAGCTCAGTCCCGTCGCGCCCTCTATGTTGGTCACATTGCATACGACCGTCTGACGCACGGCCTCCGCCAGCGACGCGGCTTCCGTTTCGTCCGCCTGCCGCGCAAAGGTCCCCAGGTCGTACAGGTCCATGACCACGGTGCTGCTCCATCGTGAAAACGCCGCCGACTGCTCCGCTCCGCGGAGGAAATAAGCGTCCGCGCCTTCCCGAAGCCGTGCGCAGCCCGCCGCCACAAAGGCATCCAGTGCCTCGCACACCGCGGGAACACGCTCTGTGCGCAGCACCGCCAGCGAATAGGGCACATCCTTTTTGACCGAGGCGGCATACCGCGCGCACACATCCCTCAGCAGGGGTTCCGTCTCCTCCCCGCAGGCCGATTCAAGCCCCAGAAAGCCATAATCCAGCCCCGTCGCCGGCATGGTCTCCTCGGACGCGACATAATAATCACAGTAGGGCGACAGCAGCGCCGCCACCTCCACGCTGCCCATCAGGCAGGCGTCAAACACGATGGCTTCAAACCTTTCCACACTGCAGCTTTCCAGCGCCGCCGCCACATCCTGCACGCTCATGATGTTGCCCGACACGCTGTCGCGTCCGTAGCCGTACAGGCCGCCGCCATGATCCCACAGGATCAGGTCAATATGCTCCGCCGGGCAGGCGGCCATCGCCGTATCGATAAAATACCGCAGCGTTTCCGGCTGCGCCATGTCACGCTGCTGTGCCGCGTCCAGCCAGTCCACCTGACCGCCGCTTTTCAGCGCGCCCACGCGCATTTCACCGTCATACAGCGGCACAATGGTCCAGCCCCGGCAGCCGCCCAGGGCAAACACCACGTTGACACGTTCCGGGTCGGCTCCGCTCTGCACCATTTCCTTCAGGTCCCGGCTGGCGGCGGAAAAACGCTCCTCCAGGTCGGAACCCACCATGTACACCATCACCGTGCGCACGGCCTTTTCCTCGGCCCGCGCGCCCATCATCAGTCCCGACAGCAGGACTGCCAGAAGCAAAAGAAACCCTTTTTTGATGCTGTTCGTTCTGCTCGTCCTCCTTTGTCCTTGCTTCCCGGCGGCAAAGGTTCCAGTTTTCCATGTTATCATTATATCGCCCTCTTCTTTTGCAAAGGTGCGAGAAAACTCGCCTTTTTCTGCGACTTTTGTCTTTTTTCGGCATAAAAACAGACGTTTCCCCGAAGCTGCTTTAGGAAAACGTCTGTTTCGGTCTTTAGTTTTTGTCGCAGGAGGGCGCGGCGTTCAGCAGTTTCCTGCAGCTTGCATCCATGCCGATGGCCCCCAGCGGCGCCGTGATCAAAATGGACAGCACCGCCACCGAAAGCACCAGCTTGCCGCAGGGCAGTCCCAGCGACAGCGGCACCGAGCCGATGGCGGCCTGCACCGTCGCCTTGGGCAGATAGGCAATGACGCAATACAGCTTCTCCCTGCAGTTCAGCGGTGTGCCCACCAGGCACAGCACCACGCCCACCGAACGGAATATCAGCGCGATCAGGATCATCAGCGCCGCCATCGCACCGGCTTCCAGCGTATAGCGGATATCCACCGCCGCGCCCACCAGCACAAACAGCAGTATCTCCGCCGCCAGCCACAGCCGTCCGTACTTGGCGGAAAGGTCGGACGACACCTCCCTCCGGCAGCGCATGCGAATCACCAGCGCCATGCCCATCACCGCAAGCAGCCCGGAAAGCGGCACCCTGCCCTCCAGCACCGTCTCCACCGTCATGAGCAAAAACGCCGAGCCCAGTACAAGGATCGTTTTCAGGCTCTGACGGATGGGCGTTCCTTTGCGGTGCGCCGTCTCAAACAAAAAGGCCAACGCTCCGCCCATCAGCATGCCCGCAAGGATGCCCAGCACAACCGAAACGGGGATCTGCACAAGATCCATCAGTCCCGAGCCGCCGCCCTGTGCCATACCGGTCAACGTGGTAAACAGCACGATCACAAACACATCATCCAGCGAGGCGCCCGCCAGGATCAGCTGCGGGATCTGCTTGTCGGTGCCGCGTCCCTCCTCCATCAGCGCCACCATGCGCGGCACCACCACCGCCGGGGACACCGCCCCCAGCACAGCGCCCATCAGCGCCGCCTCCGTCACCGTCACGGGCAGCAGCAGCGGCCCGATCGCCGCGAAGGCCGCGATCTCAAACACAGCGGGCAAAAACGACATGAGGATCGCCGGGCGGCCCACCTTTTTCAGGTCGGCCAGGTCCAGCGCCAGACCCGCCTTGATCAGAATGATGATCAGCGCCATCTGCCGCAATTCGGCAGAGATGCCCAGGATCTTGGGGTCGAGCAGATCCAGCACATAGGGGCCGATGACAATGCCCGTCACCAGCATGCCGATGATGCGCGGCAAATGCACGCGGCTGCACAGATACGCCATCGCCAGCCCCACCAGAAAGATGAGCGATAAAGAAGTCAGCATGGTTTTCCTCCGTTGTTTTGGCAGAAAAGCAAAAGCCGATGCCCTTCTGCCGTCCTTGTGCAGAAGTCATCAGCTTTCAAAAAGCGGTTCAGGTTTCCCTTGGGAGAACTTCATTCCCGGCGGTTATCTTAACGCTTTTTTGCCCCGCTGTCAACCGCTCCACCATTCAAAAAACGGACGCCTCCGCCCTCTTGCGGCGGCGTGATATGTACCCCCAATTCTGGACAACCAGAATTGGGGGTATTTGCATGAAATACAGCAATGAATTCAAGTTAAAATGTGTAGAGATGTATCGCGAAGGGAAGTATCCAGAAACACCAGAAGGTATCAGCAAAA
>JAZRWA010000061.1:0-15242 GCA_045599485.1 Clostridia bacterium
CCGTGACCCGCGCGAGGATCTGCCCCGTCCCGTGCTGCGCACCGATGTGCTGGACATCAAGGACTTGAAGCCCGGCATGGAATTGACCGGCACGGTACGCAACGTGGCCGATTTCGGCGCGTTTGTGGATATCGGCGTCCAACAAGACGGTCTGGTACACATCAACCGCCTGTGCGACCGCATCATCCGCCACCCCTCCGAGGCCGTCAAGGTGGGCGATGTCGTCACCGTGTGGGTAGTTTAGGTCGATGAAAAAAAGAAGCGCATCGCCCTCACCATGGTCAAAGGCAAATAATTCCGCTGACGAAGGAGAACGCCATGATTTTTCAGCATTTTTTCTGGGATTACGACGGCACATTGTTCGATACCTATGACGCCGTCACACGCTCGTATGAGCTGGCCTGCCGCGACAAAGGCATCGTCCTTCCCTTTGATGAACTGCGATGGATGACCAAGCACTCCCTGAGCTGGACTGCCGCACAGCTGGAGGAGCGCTTCCATGTGCCCGCAAAGGAGCTGCTGGCTCTGCGTGAAATATACGCCGAGACCATGGAGACCTTTGAGACCATGCGTCCTTACGAGGGTGTCCGTGAGGCTCTGAAGGCCATTTGTGAAAAGGGCGGCAAAAACTATCTCTACTCCCACCGTGATCACCGCAGCATGGAGGCGCTGGCGCATTACGGTCTGGACGGATATTTCACCGATGCCATCACCAAGGATGACACTTTTCCCCGCAAGCCCGCCCCCGACGCGCTGAATCATCTTGTGCAAAAGCACAAACTGGATGTCGCTCAGTGCATCATGATCGGCGACCGTTCGCTGGATGTGGAAGCCGGGCTCAACGCCGGCATGAGCGGCGCGCTGTTTGACCCGGAGCGTTTCTGTGATGACAACGTGCCCACAAAGTGGAAGTTTTACACCATGTCAGAGCTTCAAAAAGCCCTGATCGACGCCTGAAGAAAGGGGTATTTCCATGCTGGAGAAACTGAAGGAACAAGTCTGCAAGGCCAATCTCGATCTGGTAAAGCACGGGCTCGTGCTGTTCACCTGGGGCAATGTTTCGGCCATCGATCCCGAAAGCCAACTGGTGGTCATCAAGCCCAGCGGTGTCTCCTACGACACCATGCAGCCGGAGGATATGGTGGTCATGACGCTGGATGGTCAGGTGGCGGAGGGCCGTTTCCGTCCCTCCTCCGATACGCCCACCCATCTGGAGCTGTACAAGGCGTTTCCGCAAATGGGAGGCATCGTGCACACGCACTCCACCCATGCCACCGCCTTTGCGCAGACGGGCCGCTGCATCCCCGCCTACGGCACCACGCATGCCGACTATTTTCATGGCCCCATCCCCTGCGCCCGCAAGCTGACCGCCGAGGAAGTCAACGGCGCCTACGAAAAAAACACCGGTCTGGTCATTCTGGAAACGCTGCAGGGCAAGGATCCCATGGAGGTGCCCGCCATTCTGGTGCAGAATCACGGCCCCTTCGCCTGGGGCAAGAACGCCGATGAAGCCGTATATCACGCCGCCGTGCTGGAAGAGGTGGCCCGCATGGCTCTTCTGACCGAGCAGATCCGTCCCGGTGTACCCGAGGCGGATGCTTACCTGCTTGACAAGCATTATTTCCGCAAGCACGGGAAGAACGCCTACTACGGCCAGAACTGACGGGATTATATCAAAATCCGACCGCTTTGAGCATGGCCCTGCATGGCCCTGCATGGCTTTGCATGGCCTTCGCGGACGTGGACGAAGTTCCGCATTCGTCTGTACAATAGAACGCGGAGGGGGTGATACCGTGAAAGTTCTTTTAGCCTCAAGCGATGAAGGCATGCGCGAATTGCTCTGGAGCATTCTTTGCCGTGATTATGATGTATTCACGGTATCCGATGGGCTTCGCGCTCTCAAATCAGCGCAAAGCAATCAATATGACAGCATTCTTCTGGATATCCTGCTGCCCGATAGAAACGGCCTTTCCGTTCTGATAGAACTGCGTCAGGCTGGCTGTCAAACGCCTGTCATGCTACTCCATCCCGAAGCTTCGGTCGAAGATCGTATCGCCGGGCTGGATGCCGGGGCGGATAATTATCTGTACGGCAATTTTACCCCGGAAGAGCTGCTTGCCCGTGTCCGTGCCCTGATGCGCCGGCCGTATCTCAAAGTGCGGCACCTGTCCATCGGCACACTGCAGCTGGACGAAATGAACAGCCTCCTCCAATGCGGAGATCGTACTGTACCTCTCAGCCATCTGGAAGAACAGCTGATGGCCTTTTTCATGCGCAACAGCGGCATATTCTTTTCCACCGAAGCCTTGCGGGAACGTGTCTGGGGCATTGACAGCAGCGCGGATATCGGCACTGTCTGGGTCTATATTTCCTATCTGCGCAAAAAGCTTCGTTTACTTGGCACCGACGTGCAGATCCATTCCCGCCGCGGCATCGGCTATGCGCTTAAAAAAAACGATCCCTGATGGCTTTGCCCTCGCAGACAGAAAACGGTTCACAGAGCACCAGCTCCGTGAACCGTTTTTGATTCGATACAGTAAAATCAGTTGGCCACCGTTACATTCATGCCGTAGCTGATGCCGGTAATGTCATCCAGCTTCACAATGGCCTTGTAGAAGGATTGCTCACTCTCACCGCTTTCATCGGCATAGCCAAAGGCCGAGACCTGCTCCACCACGCCGCCGACGCTGTAGTCACCGTTGCCAACATAGGTAAAGGTAACAGTCACACGGCTGCCGACCGGGAAGGCGGAGAGGCTTTCCTCCTCCACTTCCGCTTCCACACGCAGCGTATCGTCGGGAGCCAGGGTGCAGATCGTATCCTCCGCGGTCACAGCGGTGCCCAGGGACACAGCGGTGCCGGTGATGACGCCGTTCGCGGAAGCCTTGATGACAGTCAGGTCAGTCTGCGGACCGGCATACACGCCGTCAATGGTCTCAAACAGCACATCGCCCTTGCTGACTTTGCTTCCCTCCGTCACGGCATAGGAAACGATGATGCCGGTGCCCTCATAGGCGCTGTATTCCGTGCGGGTGGTGTTGCCGCGTCCGATGCGCTGCGCGTTGGAATAGGCCTGATCGCGGTACACAGACACGCTCTCATCGCTATCAAAGTTGCCTTCCAGCACGTCCACCGTAAAGGTGGTACCGCTGACCTGTGTCACCATGCCGATGCCGTAATGGGTGCGGTCGTTGTAGGCACGCAGATACACCTTCTCGCCGGGATGGATCACCCGGCAGGATTCATCCTCATAGGCATAGCGGGTGGAGGCGGAAATGGTAAAGACGATTTCGGGCTCAACATACGCCACAGCACCGTAGTGGGCGGTCACCATTTCGGTGCTGTCGCCGACATCGCCAAACAAATGTACCATGCCGTTTTCCGCGGCGTACACCTTGGTGGTCTTGAGAGTCGCAAGGATATCGCCCTCGTTTACATAGCTGCCCGCGCGCACGTTCAGGGTGGCGATGGTGCCGGCATAGGAGGTCGTGACAGGCGTTTCGGCAATGTTGATGACAGAGCCGTTCACCTCCACGGCGGCGGTGTCTGCCAGAGCGCCGGCGGCGGTGATGCAGAGCATGCCCGCCATCAGGACAGAGCAAATCTTCTTCATCGGTCCGGTTTTCATATTTCGTACCTCTTTTCTGATTGATTTATCCGGATTAAACCGATCGCAAAGCGTCGATCGGGTTCAGCTTGCTGGCCTTTCGGGCGGGAGCCCAACCGAAAATGATGCCCACCGCTGCCGAGAAACCCACGCCCAAAGCAATGGCTTCATAGGAGACGGCAAAGGTCGCACCCATCACATGGCACATGACCATGCTCAGCAGCAGGCCCAGGATCACGCCCAGAATGCCGCCGATCAGGCTGAGCAGGAAGCTTTCCGCCAGAAACTGGATCTGAATGTGCCAGGGGATCGCGCCGATGGCTTTTTTAAGACCGATCTCCGTGGTTCGTTCGGTCACCGTGGTCAGCATCATGTTCATGATGCCGATGCCGCCGACGATCAGGGCAATGCTGGCAATGCCGCTCAGCAGCGTGGACACCATGGAAAGCATGGTATCCATCACATCCTCGATCACCGACATGTTGGTGATGGTGTAGGTATCCGCCTCATAGCTGAACATCGCGTCCAGCGTTTCTTCCAGCACCGGGGTGGCCACTTCCGAGGTCACATTTTCCGCCAGATAGACCGTCAGCGAGGTAACCTCATTTTCGTTTTTCAGCTTCATCGCCGTGGAATACGGAATCACCACATTGGGCTTGCTGGTAAACATTTCGGTCACGCTGCCGTTGGATTCGCTGTTCAGGATGCCAACCACCGTGAAGGGCACGCCGTCAACGTACAGGGTCTGGTCCACAGGGTCCACGCCGTAAAACAGTTCTTCCATCAGACTGGTACTGATAAGACACACAAAGGTGCTGTTCTCATCATCGATCCTGTTCAGCCGGCGGCCCCGCGCTACAACCTCGGTGTTCTGATGAAAATAATAATCATTTCTGCCGGCAACGGTCACATTGGTCTTGTATTTTCCGCCGCGGGAGATGCGGGCCCGCAGCGACACCGAGGGAACCACACCGTCCACCTCGTCCAAAGCCGTCAGCTCCGCCATGTCGGCCGCATTGAGGCCGGTTTTGAGTTCATTGCCCGTAATGCTCAGCGTCAGCGTACCGGCACCCATGCCAGAAAAGCTGGAAGTCAGCGACCCGCTGAAGCCGTTCACCGTGGTGATCAAGGCAATAACGGCCGTAACACCGATCAGAATGCCCAGAATGGTCAGCAGACTGCGCACTTTGTTGCTGAGGATGTTGCGCACAGACATGGCCAGGCACTCCCTCAGCATCATGAAGAAGGATGCAATGCCCTTAAACATCGCTCACATCGCCTCCCTCTGTCAGCACACCGTCAATGATATGCACCACGCGCCGGGCATTCTGCGCGATCTTGAGATCGTGCGTGATCATCACAATGGTGCGCCCTTCATCGTTCAGCTCCCGGAACAGCTCCATCACCTGCCGGCCCGTTTTCTGGTCCAGCGCGCCTGTGGGTTCATCCGCCAGCAAAATGGAGGGACTGCCCACCAGCGCTCTGGCGATGGCAACACGCTGACACTGACCGCCGGAAAGCTGATTGGGATAATGATTCATGCGGTCTTCCAGCCCTACGCGGGTAAGCATCTCCCTGGCGCGCCTTTTGCGCTCCCGACCGGGAACGCCTGCATAGATCAGGGGCAGCTCGACGTTTTTCAGCGCTGTCAGCCGCGGCAGCAGCTGATGATTCTGAAAGATAAAGCCAATCTCCCGGGAGCGAATGCCTGCCAGTTCCTTTTCGGAAAGGCCGTTGGTCTCTTCTCCGTTCAGGATGTATTCGCCGGAGGTAGGCACATCCAGGCAGCCGATGATGTTCATCAGTGTGGATTTGCCACTGCCCGACGGTCCCAGCACAGAAAGAAACTCGCCCCTTTCAATGGTCAGGCTGATATCCTTCAGGATATGCGCCTGTTCATCCCCCATCTGATAAAACTTGTTGATGCGGCTCATCCTGAAAAACGGTGTGCCGTAAACTGTTTCGCTCATCGGTTGCCACCATTGTAATTGTTGCGGTTGCCCGAGCCGCCGCCCACATACCGCGTCTGTCCGAACAGACCGTTCATCATGCTGGCAAGACCGTTGCCTGTTGCCGTTTTCACCTCGGCGTAGACGGTATCGCCGCTCCTGAGGCCGGACCTGATCTCGGTATAGCTGCCATTGCTCACGCCCGTGGTGATATAGGTCTTCTTCATTTCGCCGTTTTCATCCCGGGTATATACAAAGGCGCTGTTTTTTTCATCAAAGCTGATGGCGTTCATACGGAGCACCACCACGTCGATGGCTTCCGCCTGCGGCAGCGTCACGGTCACCTGCATGCCGGGATACACACCGCTGTCCACGTCCACATAGGCAGTCGCGGTGTAGTAAGCCACGTTGCCGGTGGAGCTGGACGTGTGGTTGATAGCGGCGATGGTGGTGTTGAAGGTCTTTTCGCTGGCGGTGGTGATCACACGCACAGCGTCTCCCACATGCACATCATTGATGTCATACTCATCCACGCGGATGCTGGTCTTCATGTGAACAAAGTCCACCACCTGACACAGCGTATCGCCGGCAGCCACCGCGTCGCCCTCGGCAAAGTTCATCACATTGACTTCACCGTCAAATTCGGCTTCAACCACCTGACCGTTGGACAGCCGCAGCAGCCGGTCGCCGGCCTTCACCTGATCACCGGCCTTCACATAAACCGTGCGCACCGTTCCCTTGTTGTTGGCAGTGTAGCTGGCGTTGTGTACGGCCTGCAGCGTGCCGTTAAAGGACAGCGCGTTGGAAATGGTGCCCACCGAGGCCGTATATGCCTGATAAGTCACGGTATACTGCGCCCGCAGGGAATTATAAAGATACAGTCCCACGCCGCCGAGGATCGCCAGCATCAGCAGCGTCAGAATGATCTTTCTCAAAATATGCCGGGGCTTTCTTTTGCCCTTTTTCTTTGCTTTCGTTTCTTCAGTCTGGAAATTGCTTCCGGCTGTTTCCATGAATACAGCTCCTTTCGTCGCCTCTTTTGTCATGAGGACCCACAAAATAATACCGCAATTACCTTAGTTATACCTTAAAATTCAGTAAACATTTTAAGAATGTTGTCCAAATATTTATCGGGATATCTGTTTTTTGTTGCTTGTCAGCCGCTTCCCCACGCTGTTCAAGCACACACAAAAACGCCGGTTCTTATCCGGCGTTTTTGTATCACATCCAGTTGAATTATTCAATGCACTCCCGATAGCGGTGGATTGCCTCCCGCATGGGCATCGCTTTGGTAAACACGCCCGAGGTACCGGTCACAAAAATATCGGCACCCTTCTAACGCATCAGGGGCGACATGGTCATACTGCAGTTGCCGTCCACCTCGATGGGCAGGTCAGCCTTGCCGTGTTCGGCCAGAAAAGCCCTCGTCACAGCGATCTTTTCAATGGTCTCCGGCACAGCCTTCTGCCCCGCAAAGCCAGGATTGACCGTCATCACCAATACGCCGTCCAGCAGGTCAACGACCGGCTCCAGCACACTTACAGGCGTGGGCGGATTGATGGCGGCAAAGGCTTTGGCGCCGGCATCCTTCACCATCTGCAGCGCCTCGGCAAAATGCGCCGTGCTTTCATAATGCACGCTGAAGATATCGCCGGGCTGCGGCTTGAACCACTGAAGCTTCTTTTCGGGTTCGGTGATCATCAGGTGAATGTCAAGCGGAATACGGCTCATCTCCCGCATCTGGCTGACGTAATCGGTGCCCAGCATCAGGTTGGGCACAAAATGCCCGTCCATGATGTCCAGATGCAGATATTCAATGTTCTCCTCTTCAAACAGTTTCAGTGTTTCAACCAGGGAATCCAGACGTGCGCACATCATGGATGCCGATATTTTGCTCATTGTTATTTCCTCCATCCGAAGATCAGTTTGATTTCCGTCAGCGTATTGCTTCTTGTCGCAAAGTCATCGGTCGTCAGACACCGATAGTGATGCCGGGCGCACTGACGCCGTATTTCGTCCGCCAGCAGGGCGTTTTTCTGCATCCACAGGTCAAATACCCGTTCCGGCTCCTCCACGTTCTTCAGCAGCTGCTGCACCCATTCCCTTTGACGGTAGCGGTCGCGCTGAAACGCATCCGACGGCACCAGAAACACACAATGCCCGTTGTCAATGCCGATGCGGTGCAGCTCATCAGGCAAAAAGCCGGCTCCCTCCGCGATCACCTTGTCCCCCAGTTCCCGGGCTTCACGCAAAGCATAGGGAAACATATGACGATACAATTCCAACGACCGGGCGCAGTTTTTTTCGGGCTCCGCCAGCAGGTCCTCACCGCTGCCGCCGATGGCCGCCGCCCGCAGCAATTCATCCCCATCCAGCATACCCAGATGCGTATACCGTTCCATGTTGCGGTCAAAGGAAAAAGCGATAAAGTCTGACCCGGCACACAACGCCTGCGCCGCGGTCGTTTTCCCGCAGCAAGGCACGCCGCCGATAAAATACAGCTCTCTGTGTTCCGTGGTCTTCGCCTCCTTTGCCTTTATTATTCCATCTTCAGCAGCAGTCCGTGCGCATAGCGTCCGCATTCGCGTCCGTACAACGCCAGACCGTTGCCCTTCACCCGCAGTGAGAACATCAATTCGCCCTCGCGTTCAATTCCGCGCAGCAGCCGTCCGGGAATGCGCACCCGCTTTTCCTCGCCGTAGGAGCCGGCCTCATCCAGATGCCGCACCTTGCTCTGGCGGTTCCAGCTGAGCATGCCGCGGGCATCCGCCCAGTCGTTTTCCAATTGCAGGGTGGATACTTTTTCTTCGCCCACCCAGACCTCCACCGTGGATGGCAGCCGTGTTTCATCGGTCATCCAATAGGAGTTGTCAAAGGCGCCCCGGTCCACCCGGTAGCCGCGCATAAAGGCATGGTCCTGCTCTTTTTTCCCCAGAATCATGCGATCCTTGGCCAGCACACGCTTGGAGGAAAGCTCCATGTACAGCGTCATGCCGTTTGCGTTCAGCTTTGCCGGCAGGGAGACACGATACGACACCGTTCCCTCACCGCCCAGGCACAGCTTTTCCCCTTCCATAGCCTGCCACACATTGTCAAAGCCCTCGGCTTTGCCGGCGCCCACGGGGATCTCGATGCAGTTCTCCGGCAGCTCCGCCCGCACATTGAAGGTCGTAAAGTTGCGGCTGACCACCTTGCCCTCCTCATTCTGCAAATACAGGGAGAGCACTTCCGCGGCGTTTTCCCGCGGCATGGTCACATTGAGCACGCCGATCAGGCTCACGCCATAGCGGATGCGGTCGATGGGCAGCGTGCCCTCGCCATCCGTCACACGGCCCTCAAGGCCGTTGTGCCACAGCTCCCAACGCACGCTGCAGCAATCATGGTGCAATTCGTCCGAAAAGCTGGAGATATACAGAGGAATCTCAACCTCTTCGCCCGCCGCGGTGTTGCGGATGGGCGGGCAGTCGGTCAGTACCATGTCAGCGGCATGCAGATCGCGCAGGGTCATGCCGCGGCAATAATCCTCATAGCCAAAGTCCTTTTCCTCGCCGTCGATGCGGTAATAACCGTTAAACTCGTTCACCACATCGTGGAACTCGGTAAACACAAAACCGCACAGCTTGTTCCTCAAGCGGAACTCGTTGATCATATAGTGATAATGCCAGGCAAGATCGCTGTCACCCGCCGAATGATCCACGCCCCACACCAGACCGCATTCACTGTTCATCAGCGGTGCGCCGTTCTGACGGTTGCCGCCGATGTAGTTGAATTCCGAGCCGGGATGGGTGCTTTCGGTCACCTCGTCCAGGTGCGCCTTGATCTGCTCATAGCCATTCATGTAGAAGTGCCACGTGTTCAGGTCGCTTTCCACATGGTCATAGCGGCAGGCGGAGTTGTCCTCCACCAGTCGCGTGGGATCCATGGCTTTGGCGCGGCGATACACATCCCTCACCCATTTCTGCGTTTCGGGACGGTATACCTTCTTTCCGCCGTCTTTGTGCAGCAAACCCCAGCTTTCGTTGAACATGACCCAGGCAAAAGTGGAGGGATGGTTGCGGTCACGGCGCAGAATGCGCGGCCACTCCCTTTCATATGCCTCCATTGCCTTGCGGTTCGGCTCGCCCCAGAAGCAGGGAATGTCCTCCATCACCAGCATGCCCATACGATCCATCCAATACAGCTTGCGCGGTTCCTCCGCCTTGATGTGGATACGCACCATATTGAGGCCCAGCCGCTTGAGCCGCCACACCTCACGGATGATCTCATCCTCATCGGGATAGGTAAAATGTCCCTGCGGATTAAAAGCCTGATCCAGCGTACCGTTCAAAAACACGGGCTTGCCGTTGAGTGTGATCCAGGGATAATCGTTGCCCTTGAAGCACGCCTGTCCGATCTGACGGATGCCGAAATAGGTCGACACGGCATCTGTCGCGCCGTCCGCCTCCAGTGAGAGCGTTCCCTCGTAAAGCTGCGGATCCTCGGGGCTCCACAAACGGGGAGCGTCAAAATGCAATCGGATCGCCGCCATGCCGCCTTGTACCGGTGCTGAAGCGCTCACGCCGTCAAACACCGCCGTCACGGTGGCACCGTCGGGGGCTTCCGCTTCCACGCCGATATCCACCGTTCCGTCCAGTTCCGTCACAATGGTAAAATCATCAATATAGGCTTCGGGACGGGATTCCAGCCACACGGTCTGCCAGATGCCCTGAATCTCGCCATAGCCCTGCTTGCCATACAGCTGGTCCTCACGGCGGTAATCCTCGGCACGTACTTCAATGATGTTGCGTCCCTTTTTCCACAAGGATGTGACATCCATCTCAAAGTAGTCATAGCCGCCGGTATGTCTGCCGGCTTCCTCGCCGTTGATCAGCACAAGGGCATCATAATCGATCGCGCCGAAGCACAAAAACACACGACCGTCAAAAGCAAACTCCGCTTCACGCCGATACCAGCCGATGCCGGGTACATCCTTTTCTACACCTGACAGCGGGGCCGTCCAGCTGAAGGGCACCGTGATCAGGCTGTCATAGCTGCGGTCGCCAGCGGCAAACACAGCCTCCGCTTTTTCATTGCCCTCCGGAAAAAGACAAAACTCCCATTCGCCGTTCAGGTTCTGCCAGTCATGGCGCTGCCGCTCCGGGCGGGGAAATTCGGATTTCGGAATCGACTTCATAGCAAGCCTCCGTTCAGTATTCTATCGCTCTGTGCCGCGTCAATTTCGATGCATTTGTCCCAGGCGGCACCAATGTTTCGGTCGGAATGCAACCATTATACACCAACCGCAGCAAAAAGAAAACCTTCGCCGCACAAAAAAGGATCCCCGTGATTGTCGGGGATCCCTGTCATCTGCATCAGATCTCGGGAATCTCGATCTTGATCTCGCAGCCCCCCTCAGCCGATTTGACAATGCCGTCAATGATGGCCTGATTGTAAAGGATCTGGCTGGAGGGCACCGGCGCGGGGGCGCCATCATACACCGCATCCAGGAAGGAGCGCACCTTCATTTCAAACAGGCTCTTGTCGCAGGGAATGATGGGTATCTCGGTCTGCGTAAGCACGCCCGCTATATCGCTGTACAGCGTCATGGGACCGCCCACCGTGCCATTCCAGCACTCGGTGGAGGGAATGCGCAGCGAAGCCTTCTTGCCCATGATGATGGTGTCACCCGAGGTGTCCAGATGCATCGCCCAGGCAATGCGGAAATCCAGAATGATGCCGCCTTCCAGGCGGATGAACGCCGCCGCGAAATCATCCACGCTGAAGCGGGCGGCGTTTTCCTCCGCCGTGTGGTTTTTGTCCGCGTATTGAATCGTGGGGTTGGTGCCAAAGAAATTGCTGGTATAGCCCGTCACCGTCAGGGGCTTCGGGTAACCGATGGCGTTGAGCACCATGTCCAGGCTGTAGCAGCCGATATCGCCCAGGGCGCCCACACCGGCGGTGGACTTTTCAATAAAGGTGCTGTTGGGGATGCCGCGTCTGCGGCCGCCGCCGGTCTGAATGTAATAGATCTCGCCCAGCACGCCGCTTTCCACGATCTTTTTGATCTGCTGCATGTTGGGATCCATGCGGGGCTGGAAACCCAGGCTGAGCAGCTTGCCGCTTTCCTTTTCCGCCTTCATGACCGCCACCGCCTCATCCAGCGTCACGGTAAAGGGCTTTTCCAGCAGCACGTTCACGCCCGCCTTCAGGGCGGCAATGGTGCACTCGGCGTGGGTGGCGTTATAGGTGCACACGCTCACGGCATCCAGCTGTTCATTGTCCAGCATGCTCTGGTGATCGGGATAAAAATGGATATTGCTGTAATCCACGCCCATCTTTTCGCAGAAAGCCTGCGGCTTGCCGGGGATCAGGTCCGCCATGGCCACCAGCTCCACATCGGGGAACTTTTTATACTGCTCAATATGCGCTTCCGCGATCCAGCCCGTGCCGATAATGCCCACTCTGAGCTTCTTGCCGCTGTAATCGCGCTTCTGGTCGTCATCCTGACGGAATTTTCCAAGTACCGCGTCACCCTTTTTCATGGTTGTTCCTCCTAAAAAATATCCTCAAAGCAGGTAACCTGCTTGCGTTCATCGGGTTTTGAAGCCGTCCGGCTACTTCTGTACACGCGTTTTATCCGTTATGCTTTTCGCGGCAGCACATGCTTCACACGGGGCGGCAGCAGCAGCGCCAGCCTCTTTTCCGTTCTGGAAACAACGATCTGTCCCTCCGCTGTGCCGGCAAAGGCACCGTCCGCGAAAATGCCGGGGCCTTCCTTCACCTTCACGACCAGCGGTGTTTCCGGGCTGACGATGACCGAGGGTGAGCTGCCCATATGCGGGCAGATGGGGGTCAGCACAAAGCAATCCACCGCCGGATCCACCATGGGGCCGCCGGCAGACTGATTGTACGCTGTGGAGCCCGTCGGGGTGGAAACGATCAGTCCGTCCGCCCGCCAGTGACCAATGTCAGCACCGCCCTGCGTGACCGAAAGCGTCACCGTAGTGCCAAAGTCGTGCTTGAAAAAAACCACATCATTGAGGGCGGTATGGCGCATACCGCCGCACTCAAACTGCAGCATACCGCGCATGGAGGGCGTCAGCTGCTCAAAGTAATCGGTCGCAACCGTTTCCAGCTCCGCCGCGCCCAGCGCGCACAAATATCCCAGCCGTCCGGCGTTGATGCCCAGCAGGGCCTTATTGTATTCCAGCGCTTTTCGGGAAGCCCGCAGTACTGTACCGTCGCCGCCGATGGCGCAGATCAGGTCGCAGGTATCGGGCGTGTCTTCCGCCCGGTAAGTCCTTCCCAGCTGCAGGCTGCTTTTTTGCGAAAAGCAGCATTCCACATGAAAGCGATCCTCCAACAGATGAATGATCCTTTCCGCATGCCCCTGCCGCTCGGGTGAGGACAGATTGGGACTGACATAAAAACGCATTCCATTGTCACCTTTTACAAAATTCGTCTCGTATTATATCACATCACATATTTTGAAGCAACACAAAATGTCGCGTTGACGGGATACGCCTGAAATGCTACAATAATCCGGTGAAGGGAGTGAAGCGCATGTTTGACAAATCCGCCTTTGAAAGTACGGTTTCCGGGCTTTCCGGCACCGTCGGCGTTTACATTCATGATACCGTTTCGGGAGAAGTCTGGTCGCACAATGCCGACAGCCCCGTCATTGCCGCCAGCGTCATCAAGCTGTTCATCATGGCCGAGGCATACCGACAGGCGGAAGCCGGTCTTTTTGACTTTGCCGAAGACGTAACTGTGCCGCCCGAAAGGTGCCTTCCCTCCTGCGGTGCCATCACCTATCTGCATCCGGGTCTTACCCTGCAGTGGGGCGATCTCGTCACGCTGATGATCATCCTCAGCGACAACACCGCCACCAACCTGCTCATTGACCGCCTCGGCATCGAAAACATCAACCGCATGATCGACAGTCTCGGTCTTAAAAACACCCGTCTCAACCGCCGTCTGTTTGAGCCTGAGCTTTCCGCCCGCGGCATCCAGAACTACATCACCGCGGCAGACTGCGGCGTTTTCCTTGAAAAACTGCTGCGGGGCGAGATCGTCAGTGCCGAAGCCTCGTCTTCGATGCTCCGCACGCTGTCCAATCAACGCCTCAATGGCAAAATGCCCTTCTACCTGCATTCCGAAGGCATCCGCTGCGCACACAAGACCGGTGAGGACGACGGCATCACCCACGATGTGGGCGACATCTACGCCACTTCTCCACGTATTCAGCTTTGTCAGTCAGAACACCCTTGTCCCGCAAAGTGAGCGTGCCCTGCAGGATCTGGCGGCGCTGATCGCCCGCTGAAAGGAGTGCCATGCTGTCCTATTCCCTGCCTGTCCGCATCTGTTCGGGCGAAAACGCCGTCACGGCGCACAAGTCCCTTTTCCGTCTCGGTACCGGCTGCCTCATCGTGACCGGCAAGCACGCCGCCAAAGCTAGCGGAGCGCTTGACGATGTGCTGTCCGTTCTGACGGAATCGCAGATCACGTACCATATTTTTGACGGCATCACCGCCAACCCCCTCCTGGCCGATTGCATGACGGCCGGGCGCATCGCCGCTTGCGCAGGGGTATCCTTTGTCATCGGCATCGGCGGCGGTTCCGCCATGGATGCCGCCAAGGCAATAGCCGTTCTCGCCGCCAATCCCGATCTGGATGAAAAAAGCTTCTACAGCGGCGTATGGCCCTGTGACCCGTTGCCCATTCTGCTGGTCGGCACGACCGCCGGCACAGGCAGCGAGGTGACCGATGTTTCCGTGCTGACAGACAGTGCCGGCCGCAAGCATTCCATCCACGACCCGCGGATGTATGCCGCTGCCTGCTTTGGCGACCCGCGCTATCTGCTCTCCATGAGCCGCCGTACCCTAGCCGCTTCCGGCATCGATGTACTGGCGCACTGCACCGAAAGCTACCTGAGCCGCAAGGCCGATGCCCTCTCCCGGGCATATGCCGCAGCAGGCATCCGTCTTCTGCTTCCCGCCTTGTCCCGCGCGCTGGAGGAGACGCATCCGGATGCCGCAGTATTGGAAGAGCTGTACGAAGCCTCCCTGCTGGGCGGTCTTGCCATCGGCATCACCGGCACCGTCTTTCCGCACAATGTGGGCTATTACCTGACGGAGCGTTTCGGACTTGAGCATGGCTTTGCCTGTGCGGTCTTTCTGCCCGCGCTTCTTCAGAATATCCGTACCAATGTGCCGCAGCTTTACGCCCGCTTTACCGATGAGACCGGCTGCACCGAAGCCGCATTGAATGCCCTTTGCGCCAAGGCATTACCTCCGCTGAAGATCCAATTGTCCGAGGCCGAGATCGAATCCGCCCTGCCTCGCTGGAAGAACAACAAAAGCGTTCTCAACACCCCGGGCACCGTCACCACGCAGCAGATCGGCGCCCTGCTTCATCAATTGTTTACCCAATCATAATTCATCATAAAAGGAGATCACATCCCATGATCAGAAAGCAAAGCGAACAGACCATTGCCAAGAAGAACCTGCGCAACGGCCATGGCGAAGTCATCATGCGCAACCTCATCAGCGGCGATGCCGAGCTGCTCGGCAAGGGCCGTCTGCTGGCCCATATGACGCTGCTGCCCGGCGATTCCATCGGCGAGCACGCCCATGAAGCCGACGGCGAGCTGTTCTACATCCTCAAGGGGCATCCCACCTACAATGACAACGGCACCTGGTGCACTC
>JAZRWA010000062.1:0-44352 GCA_045599485.1 Clostridia bacterium
GCGGTGCGCCTGGAGGGCGGCGTGGTGACGGACAGCCTGTCGGTGCTGATCAATCCCGGTCAACTGCTGCAGCCGAAGATCACCGAGATCACGGGCATCACGGATGCTATGCTGAAGGATGAACCGGGCATTGCCGAAGAGATGCCGAGACTGCTGGAGTTTATCGGCGACGCTCCGCTGGCGGCGCACAATGCCGATTTTGACACCGCGGTGCTGAGAAATGAGCTGAGGCGGCTGGGCATTGAAAAGGAATACACCGTCATCGATACGCTGACCTTTGCCCGCAAACTGTATCCCGACCTGAAATCGCACAAGCTGGCGGCGGTGTGCAAACGTCTGGGCGTATCGCTCAAGAATGCGCATCGTGCCGTGCATGACGCTACTGCCACGGCACTGTGCCTTCAGAAGATGCTGTAGGATGCCGCCGCGCATGGCGCCAAGGAGCTGGGCGAGATCGACGATATCATCAGCGGCTATACGCTGGGCACCAGTTTTCATATCATTGTGCTGGCGGCCAGTCAGAAGGGCCTTCAAAATCTCAACCATCTGGTCAGTGACAGCCATCTGAAATACTTTCGCCGCCGTCCGCACATGCCGCGTGAAAACATTCAGAAGTACCGCGAGGGACTGATCATCGGCTCGGCCTGTGAGGCGGGCGAGCTTTTCCGTGCTGTGCTGGAGGGGGCGGATGAAAAGAAGCTTTCCCGCATCGCGCGCTTCTATGATTATCTGGAGATTCAGCCCATCGGCAACAATGCCTTCCTGGTGCGTGAAGGGCGCGTGAAGGATGACGAGGAACTGCGGGAGCTGAATCGCGTCATCGTGCGGCTGGGCGAAAAGCTGGGCATTCCCGTGGTGGCGACGGGCGACGTGCATTATCTGGACCCGCAGGACGCGGTGTTCCGCGCCATTCTGCAGGACGGCATGGGCTTTGAGGACTGTGACCAGCAGCCGCCTTTGTACTTGAAGACCACGCGGGAGATGCTGGACGAGTTCAGCTATCTGGGACCGGAAAAAGCCCGCGAGGTGGTGATCGAAAACCCGCGAAAGATCCTGGAAAAGGTCGGCGAGGTATCGCTTTTTCCCAAGCATCCCGAAGGCAAGACGACCTTCTCTCCTGTGTGGGATTATGCTCCGGACGATATCCGCGGCATGGTGGAATCGACCTCGCATGAGCTGTACGGCGATGTGCTGCCCGAAATCGTGGAAAAGCGCATTGAAAAGGAAATGAACTCCATCATCGGCTATGGCTATGCTACGCTGTATGACATCGCCAGCAAGCTGGTGCGTAAATCCAACTCCGACGGTTATCTGGTGGGCAGCCGCGGCTCGGTCGGCTCTTCTCTGGTGGCGCGCCTTTGCGGCATCACCGAGGTGAACGCCCTGCCGCCGCATTATCGCTGCGGCACCTGCCGCAAGGCCTGGTTTGATATTCCCGAGGGCTACACGATGGGCGTCGACCTGCCGGATAAGATCTGTCCCGATTGCGGGAGACCGCTGATCAAGGACGGATTTGATATTCCTTTTGAAGTGTTCCTGGGGTTCAAGGGCGACAAGGTGCCTGATATCGATCTGAACTTTTCGGGCGAATATCAAGGACGCGCGCATGCCTATATTGAAGAACTGTTCGGTACGGGCTTTGTGTACCGCGCCGGGACCATCGGCACGCTGGCGGACAAAACGGCGTATGGTTTTGTGCTGAAATATCTGGAAAAGCGCGGCATGACGGCCTCCGAGGCCGAGAAGGAACGCCTGGTGCAGGGTTGTGTGGGCGTTAAGCGTACCACGGGCCAGCATCCCGGCGGCATCGTGGTGCTGCCAAAGGCCTATGATATCTGTCAGTTTACGGCGGTGCAGCATCCGGCGGATGACGACAGCACGGGCATTATCACCACGCATTACGACTTCAACTCCATGCACGATATTCTGGTCAAGCTGGACTGCCTCGGTCACGATGATCCCACCATGATCCATATGATGGAACGGCTGACCGACATGCCCTACAAGGATATTCCGCTGGATGATAAAAAGGTGATGTCGCTCTTTACCAGTCCCGAAGCGTTGGGTGTGACCAAGGAGGATATCGGCTGGAGCACGGGCACGCTGGGCGTTCCCGAATTCGGTACGCCGTTTGTACGCGGCATGCTGGAGGATACCCGACCCGGCACGATGGAGGAGCTGATCCGCATTTCCGGCTTGTCACATGGCACGGACGTGTGGAACGGCAACGCCAAGGACCTGGTCAACTCGGGCATTGCCACCCTGAAGGAATGCATCTGCACCCGTGACGACATCATGAACTATCTGATCAGCCGCGGCGTGCCGAGCAAAATGTCCTTTGACACGATGGAGTCCGTCCGTAAGGGCAAGGGACTCAAGCCCGAGATGGAAGCGGCCATGATCGAGCATGATGTGCCGGACTGGTTCATCGGCAGCTGCAAAAAGATCAAATACATGTTTCCCAAGGGGCATGCGGTGGCTTATGTGACCAATGCGCTGCGCATTGCCTGGTACAAGGTATACCGGCCGCTGGCGTATTATGCCGCGTACTTTACGATCCGTTCCTCCGGCTTTGATGCCGCCACAATGGTCTTGCCTTTGGACCTGCTGCGTGCTAAAATGAAGGAGTACGAGGACAACGACGAGAAGGCCTCCGCCAAGGAAAAGGATGAATACACTGCCCTGCAGATGGTTTTGGAGATGAACTGCCGCGGGTATCACTTCCTGCCGGCGGACCTGTACAAGAGCGACCTCAATGAATTCCTGATCGAAGGAAACGACCTGCGTGTGCCCTTCATCGCCATCGGCGGTCTGGGCGAAGCGGCCGCCAAAGGCATTGTGGAAGCCCGGAAGGATCCGTTCATCTCGATCGAGGATCTGCGGGCCCGGGCGGGCGTTTCCAACGCTGTGGTAGAGCTGCTGCGGGATGCCGGGGCCCTCAAGGGATTGAGCGATACCAATCAGGTATCCATGCTGGAAATGCTGTTCTGAGAAATATACAGTAAAAAAGGAGAACGGAACCATGAAAATGATGATCGAAGGCATGATGTGCATGCACTGCGCCAAGCGCGTGAAGGACGCCCTGGAGAAGACCGGCTGCAAGGCTGAAATCAATCTGGAAGAAAAGTGCGCCATGATCACCGAGGCGACTGCCGACGCCGCTGCCCTGACCGCTGCGGTGGAAAAGGCCGGCTATAAGGTGACCGGCGTGGTTGAAGCGTAACAAATACAGCCGGCAAGCGTTTTTTATCCATGAAAAACGCTTGTATTTGTGCTGTGTTTATGCTATACTGAACGCGTTGTCGGATGTCAATATTCCGTCATGTTATGAAAGAAGGGTTTAACGAAGAGTGGGAACTGCAAAGGGGAAGTATGGAAAACGGTGTCTGCCGGCTTTTCATATGAGTACCTTTTGCTCAGTGTGCCCGCTCTTTGCGTATTAAAGGAGAGTTTATGCCGAAAAAAGCCGGAAACGCCGCGCTGGCGGACATCAACGCCATCGGGGAGAGGGAAGCCGCGCGCATGGGATTTGAGCTGTTGGAGGCTGCCTTTGAAAAGGAGCCGACGGGCTTGTACCTGCGCTTTTACCTGGACAAGGAAGCGGGAGTCTCTCTGGATGACTGCGAAGCCTTTCACCGGGCGGTGCAGCCTTTGATGGAAAAGTACGATTACGACTTTATGGAGGTCTGCTCTCCCGGAATCGACCGTCCGATCCGCACGGAAAGGGATGCCGCGCGCTGCATGGGGCAGCAGGTCGAGGTACGTTTGTATAAACCGAAGGACGGTAAAAAAGTCTATACCGGTATTCTTACCGATTTTGATAACGGCGATATCACCCTCAAGGTGAATGATGAGGAGATCGTTTTCATCAAAAAAGAGATCGCCATCGCCAAATGCGTCATCGATATGGACGAAGTGGAAAATGTGGATCTTTCAGACGAAGGAAAGGATGAATAACAATGGCCGGACGCAGTGCGACCAAGAAGGTCGCCGCCAATAACGAACCCGATATTCTGGAGCTGATCAGCCTGCTGGCGCGTGAGCGCGACATGGATGAGGAAATGCTCATTACCGCCGTGGAGGATGCCCTGAAGGCGGCCGTCAAGAAGAACGGTCCCCAGACCGGTGCACCCATGAACCTCAATGTGGTCATCGCCCGCAAGCAGCCTATCCGCGTTTATGCCCGCAAGATGATCGTGGAAGAGGTGGAGGACAGCAACGTTCAGATCACGCTGGAGGAAGCCCGTGCCGTTCGCCCCGACTTCCAGATGGGTGATATCGTGGAAGTGGACGTGACGCCCAAGAACTTCTACCGCGTGGCGGCGCAGAATGCCAAGCAGGTCATTGTGCAGCGCATCCGCGAAGCCGAGCACGGCAAGGTGTATGAGGAGCTTTCCGAAAAGGAAAACGAGATTCTGACCGCCATCGTGCAGAAGGTGGAGCCTAAGTGCGTGTATGTGGAGCTGGGTCTGACTCAGGGCATCATGGAAGAAAGCGAATACATGCCCGGCGAGGAATACCATCCCGGCGACCATATCAAAGTGTACCTGCTCAAGGTGCGCCGCGGCTTTGGCGACGGACAGCGCCCCGCGCAGGCGTATGTCAGCCGTATCCATCCCAACCTGGTCAAGCGCCTGTTTGAAATGGAAGTGCCGGAAATTGTCAACGGCATCGTGCAGATCAAGTCCATCGCCCGCGAGGCCGGCAGCCGCACCAAGATGGCTGTGTGGTCCGGTGAGCCGATGATCGACCCCGTGGGCAGCTGCGTGGGTCCCCGCGGCAGCCGCGTGGAGCGCGTGATCGCCGAGCTGCGCAACGAAAAGATCGATATCATCAAGTGGTCTCCCGACACGGGTGAGTTTGTGGCCAATGCCCTGAATCCCGCCCATGTGAGCCGCGTGTACATTTCCGATGCCGAAAAGCTGTGCCGCGTCATCGTGCCCGACGGACAGCTGTCTTTGGCCATTGGTAAGGAGGGACAGAACGCCCGCCTTGCGGCCAAGCTGACCGGGTGGAAGATCGACATCAAGAGCGAAAGCCAGCTGAACGAGTATCTGGCCGAGAACGGCTACGGTTCTGTGGAGGAAGCGCTGGGCGGCGGTGAAGGCTATGATATGCCTTTGGACGAGATGCCGCTCGATGAGATGCCGCTGGATGACATGTCCTACGACGAAATGCCGGAAAACCCGGATTATCTGGCGTAAAACGGAGCTGAATGATGAAGCAGAAGAAGATTCCCATGCGCATGTGCGTGGGCTGCCGCGAGATGAAGCCCAAGCGCGCTTTGCTGCGCGTGGTGCGTTCCCCGGAGGGGGAGATCTCCTTTGATCTGACCGGCCGCAAGCCGGGGCGCGGCGCCTATGTGTGTCCGGATGAGGGATGCTTTATGAAGGCAGTCAAACAGCATCAGCTGGAAAGGGCTTTCAGCGCGCCCGTGACCGATGAGGTGCGGGACAATCTGGCAGCGCAGATCAAAACGCTGCCCAAGCCGGAGGCAGACGATGCCGCAGAATGACCGACTGCGCGGCATGCTGGGTTTGGCCCAGCGAGCCGGCAAGCTGATCAGCGGTACCGATCTGACGGTGGCGGCGGTACGCAGCGGCAAAGCCGTGGCGGCACTGCTGGATGCCGGTGCTTCGGAAAATGCCGAAAAAAAGCTGTCCGACGCTTGCAAAAGCCATGGTGTGCCGCTGATGCGGCTGCCGTAGGAACTGCTGGCAGTGTCGACCGGCAAGGACGGACGCATGATGGGGGCACTGACCGATCGTGGTTTTGCCGAAAAGATCATCCTGCTGCTCCAGGAAGAATAACGATATTTAATTTTAACGCAAATTGCGGGGGTGCAAGCAACGAATGGGCAATCAGAAGGATGCCAACAACGAACTGAAACTGAAGGCCGGCGCGATTCTTGAGGATTCCGGACGCGTACGCCGCAACGCCGAAGCGCTGCTGCAGACATTGCAGAGACAGCGCGCACAGCTGCAGCACAAGGAAGAAGAAGAGGTCAAGCGCCAGCAGCTCGAACAGCAGGCCAAGGCATGGACCATGCCCGACGACGATGTCGCTGTGCCTGCGGTTGAGACCCCCGCGGTCAAGCCTGTTGAAAAAGCGCCGGCTGCAGTGCAGCCTGCCGAAGCCGTAAAGAAGGAAGAGAAGCCTGTGGAGAAGCCTGCCGAAAAGCCCGCCGCTCCCGTGAAGCGTGAAGCTGAAAAACCCGCTCCCAAGGCGGAACAGCCTGTGAAGGAGGCGGTGAAGCCCGCCATGCCCAAGCAGGAGGCGAAGCAGCCTGTGAAGGAAACGGCAAAACCTGCCGTACAGGAGGCGGTGAAGCCCGTTGCGGCCGAACAGCATAAGCCGGTTGTGAAGGAGGCGGCGAAGCCCGCTGAAAAGCCTGCTGCTGCTCCCGCTGTGCCCGGTCAGCCCCGCCCCGCGGTGCGTCCGGCGGCGACCCGTCTGGGCGAAACCGGCGCTCCCCGCTTTTTGCAGCAGCGCCCGGTGGCTCCGCGTCCGCAGGGACAGCCCGGCGCGGCTCCCCGTCCCGGCATGAATGGCCCGCGTCCGCAGGGACAGCCCGGCATGGCTCCCCGTCCCGGCATGAATGGTCCGCGTCCGCAGGGACAGCCCGGCGTGATCGCTCCCCGTCCCGGCATGGGTGGTCCGCGTCCGCAGGGACAGCCCGGTGTGATCGCACCTCGTCCCGGCATGGGCGGCCCGCGTCCGCAGGGACAGCCCGGTGTGATCGCGCCTCGTCCCGGCATGGCTCCCCGCCCCGGTATGGGCGGCCCGCGTCCGCAGGGTCAGGGCGGTATGGCTCCCCGTCCCGGCATGGGCGGTCCCCGTCCGCAGGGTCAGGGCGGCCGTCCCGGTATGGGCGGCCCCGGACAGCGTCCGCAGCAGAACCGCGTGGCCAGAGGCGGTGCCGAACTGGCCCCCGTCATGGAAAAGGAACGCGTCAGCAATTACGATCCGAACAAAAAGCAGTATATCCGTCAGCATGATCCCGAGCGCGTGGCCAAGAGCCGCAAGCAGCTCGCCAAGGAAAACGCCGGCATGGACGGCGGTATGGATGACGAATTTGTGCGCGGCGGCAAGCGCAGCAAGAACAACAAAAAGCAGATGTCCGCGCAGCAGATGATGGCGCCCATCGTCATTGAAAAGGCCTATATGACCGCCGAGACCATCACGGTCAAGGACATGACGGAGCGCATCGGCAAGCCCGCCGGCGAGATCCTCAAAAAACTGCTGATGCTGGGCATCATGGCCAACATCAACAGCGAGCTGGACTTTGATACCGCCTCTCTGGTCTGCACCGAGTTTGGTGTCGAACTGGAGATGAAGCTGGACCGCACCGCCGAGGATGCCCTGAGCGAAGCGGACTTTGAAGACAAGGAAGAGGATCTGCAGCCGCGTCCGCCCGTTATCACCATCATGGGCCACGTTGACCACGGCAAGACCTCTCTGCTGGACTATATCCGCAAATCCCACGTGACCGCCGGTGAGGCGGGCGGTATCACGCAGCACATCGGTGCTTACACCGTTGAGCTGGATGGCCGTAAGATCACGTTCCTGGATACTCCTGGCCACGAGGCCTTTACCGCCATGCGCGCCCGCGGTACGCAGGCGACCGATATCGCCGTTCTGGTGGTTGCCGCCGATGACGGCGTCATGCCCCAGACCATTGAATCCATCAACCACGCCAAGGCCTCCAATGTGCCGATCGTGGTGGCCATCAACAAGATGGATAAGGAAGGTGCCAATCCCGACCGCGTTATGCAGGATCTGACCGCGTACAACCTGATCCCCGAGGATTGGGGCGGCGAGACCATCATGGTGCCCGTCAGCGCCGTGACCGGCGATGGCGTCGACAACCTGCTGGAAATGATCCTGCTGCAGGCCGATATGCTGCAGCTGCGTGCCAATCCCAACCGTATGGCCCGCGGTGTCATCATTGAGGCCAAGCTGGACAAGAACCGCGGCCCGCTGGCGACCGTGCTGATGAAGAACGGTACGCTGCATGTGGGTGACAACATCGTTGCGGGCATGGCCTCCGGCCGTGTACGCGCCATGCTGAATGACCGCGGCGAACGCGTCAAGGAAGCCGGTCCCTCCATGCCGGTCGAGATCGCCGGCTTTACCGAAGTGCCTGAGGCAGGCGACGACATGATGGCTGTGGAGGATGACCGCCTCAGCCGTCAGGTGGCCGATGAGCGCCGCGAAAAGATGCGTGCCGCCCGCACCGCCACCACCAAGGTCTCTTTGGACAATCTGTTTGACAGCATCAACGAGGGCAAGCTCAAGAACCTGAACCTGATCGTGAAGGCCGATGTGCAGGGCTCTGTGGAGGCTGTGAAGCAGGCACTTGAAAAGCTGAGCAACGATGAGGTGAAGGTGCACATTCTGCACAGCGCCGTCGGCGCAATCACCAAGGACGACGTCAACCTGGCCAGTGCCTTTGGCGCCATCATCATCGGCTTCAATATCCGTCCCGACTCCAGCGCCCGCGATGCCGCGGCCCGCGAGGAAGTGGATATCCGCCTCTACCGCATCATTTATCAGGCCATCGAGGATATCGAGGCCGCTATGGAGGGTATGCTGGCGCCCAAGTTCCGTGAGGAAGTGATCGGTCATGCCCAGGTGCGCAGCACCTTCCGTGTGTCCGGCGTGGGCACCATCGCCGGCTGCTATGTCACCGATGGTCATCTGCAGCGCAACGCCTCTGTGCGTCTGGTGCGTGACAACGTGATCGTCTTCGACGGCAAGCTGTCCTCCCTGCGCCGCTTCAAGGACGATGTAAAGGAAGTGGCCAGCGGCTACGAGTGCGGTGTGGGTCTGGAAAACTACAACGATATCAAGGAAAATGACGAGGTCGAATGCTATATCCAGCAGGAGATCGAGAGGTAACGCGCTTTGAGTAAATTTCGCATTGATATGATCTCCGAAGAGGTTCGCCGCGAGACGGACAAGATCATTCGTGAGGACATGCACGACCCCCGCCTGGGCGGCACCTACTGCATCACCCGGGCGGAGGTCACGCGTGACCTTCGGTATGCCAAGATGTATATCAGCATCCTGGAAGAGGACAAAGCCAAGGGCGTGATGGAAGCGCTCAAGAGCGGCGCCGGATTTATCCGCCGCGAGCTGACACATCGCATGTCCCTTCGTTACACGCCCGAATTGCAGTTCGTCCGCGATCAGAACATTGAGTATGGTGTGCACATTGCCGCCGTGCTGCGTGAGATCGCGCCGAAGGAAGAAAACGACAATGTATAATCAACAAATGCTGTCCGCGCTGAAAAACGCGGACAACTTTATGGTCTGCTGTCATATCATGCCGGATGGCGACGCCATAGGTTCGCTGCTGGCGCTGGGTCGGCTGCTGCAGCGGATGGGAAAACGCTATGTGCTCGTCAGTCAGGATGGCGTGCCCGCCTCCATGATGTGCCTGCCCGATGCCGGTCAGATCCGTCGTCCCGAGGAGCTGGCGGAATACCGCATCGATACGGCGCTGAGCGTGGATGTATCCGAAGCCAACCGCATGGGCGACAAGGTACTGCCCTTTTTTGAAAAGGCGGCATTGACGCTGCAGATCGATCATCATCCCACCAATCCCGGTTTTGCCATGCATAATCATGTGGATGCCGCGGCGGCGGCCGCGGGCGAGCTGGTGCTGGGCCTGTGGGAGGATCTGGGTGAAAAACCCGATGCCGAGACAGCGTACCAGCTGTATTGCGCCATCGATTCGGACAGCGGAAATTTCCGTTTCAGCAGCGTACGCCCGTACACCTTTTACTGTATGCAGCAGCTGATGGAAGCGGGTTTGGATATTTCCAAAGCGGCCCGTGAACTGTTTATGGTCAAATCCCGCGGGCACATCGCCGCTTTGGGCAAGGCGTTGAGCAGTCTGACCTACTTTGCGGATGGTCAGGCAACGTACATGCGCCTGAGCCTTGAGGACAAGGCTGCCTGCGGTGCCTCCATGGATGATATCAACGGTATCGTCAACAATGGTCTGTATCTGACCGGCGTCAAAATGTGCTTCATGGCCGATGAGGTCGAGGGCGGCTGGAAATACTCCCTGCGCGCGCTGCCCGGCTATGATGTTTCGGTCATTGCCGTGGCCTTTGGCGGCGGCGGGCACAAGCTGGCCTCCGGATGTCTGGTGAAGGATAGCTTTGAAAACACCTCCGTACGCATGATGAGCATGATGGAGCAGGCGTTGAAGGCATGATGGACGGTTATATCAACGTGCTCAAGCCCCCGGGAATGTCCAGCGGCGGCGTGGTGGGGCTTGTCAAGCATCTGACGGGCATGAAAGCCGGTCACGCGGGCACACTGGATCCCGAAGCCTGCGGCGTACTGCCGGTCATGGTGGGGCGCGCTGCCCGATTGTTTGATTTTCTGGTGGAAAAGCGCAAGGTGTATCTGGCGGAGATCGCCTTTGGATACGCGACCGATACGCAGGACGCGCAGGGCACCGCGATCGCGGAAGGGGAGAATTATCCCGATGCCGCAGCGGTCAAAGCCGTGCTGCCGATGTTCATCGGCGATATCCTGCAGCGTCCGCCCATGTATTCCGCGCTCAAGCAGAACGGCCGAACGCTGTATTCCCTGGCGCGTCAGGGCATTGAAGCGGAGATCGAACCGCGGCCCATCTTTGTGGAAAGCATCGAACTGCTGGAGGAAACACCGCGCCATGGTTTTCTGATGCGGATCACCTGCGGACGCGGCACCTACATCCGTACGTTGTGCCATGATATCGGGGCGGCGCTGAACTGCCCGGCGCACATGCGCTTTTTGCTGCGTGAGCAGACGGGCGCTTTTACGCTGGAGACGGCCTGTACGCCATAGGAGCTTCGTGAAGCGAAGGAAAACGGAACACTGGAGAGCCTCATCCTGGCCCCCGATGCACCGTTGGGGCATCTGCCCCGTATTGATGCTCGGGAGCGGCTGTGGAAGAAAGTCGTCAATGGTGTGCCCTTGGGCAGAGAAGACTGGCAGGGGGATCAGGGTCCCGCGCGGTTATACTGCAAAGGCGCGTTTATTGGTGTGTGGGAAGCCGACGCCGAGGGCTTTTTGAAGCCCCGCGCGATTTTAAATACGGGAAAGGAAGTAAGCGGCAATGAATAACACTCCCGAAATGGTGAACGGAATGTCCACCGAACAGATCAAGGCCATGTTGGCCAAGATCAAGTGTTTTATGCTGGACATGGACGGTACCTTCTATCTGGGCAACCAGATTCTGGAGGGCTCGCTGGATTTTCTGGATGCCTGTGAGGCAACCGGCCGCAGCGTGCTGTTTTTGACCAACAACTCCTCCAAATCCGCTGATTTTTATGAGAAGAAGCTGGAGCGCATGAATGTGCGCCCTGTTTTCCGCAACATTCTGACCAGCGGTCAGGCGGCGGCCCGCTACTGCAAGGCGGCTTTCCCTGGCAAAAAGGCGTTTCTGCTGGGCAACCACATCCTCAAGGCCGAAATGGACAAGATGGGCCTCGAGGTGGATAATGAGAACCCCGACTATGTGCTGATCGCCTACGATACCGAGCTGGACTATGCCAAGATGACGGCTGTGTGTGACTTTGTGCGTGCCGGTCTGCCCTATATTGCCACCCATCCCGATTACAACTGCCCCACCGAGACGGGCTTTGCGCCTGATATCGGTGCCATCATTGCCTTTATCAAGGCAAGCACCGGCCGTGAGCCCGAGCTGATCATCGGCAAGCCGTATTCCGGCATCGTCAAGGATGCCCTGCAGGTGACCGGCCTTCAGCCCGATGAGCTGGCCATGTGCGGCGACCGCCTGTACACCGACATTGCCACCGGTGTCAACTTTGGCATGACCAGCATTCTGGTCATGAGCGGCGAGACCACCTGGGAGGATCGTGAAAAGAGCGAGATCAAGCCTCATCTGACCTTTGATCGCCTCAGCGCCATGATCCCCTATCTGGAAAAGATCTGAAGCTGACCTGCAAGGCGCTTCGTTTTCCCCTGCGGAAACGGAGTGCCTTTTTTGTACGCGAATATTATACATGGCGGAGGTCAAAGCGAACATGGCCCTGTATGGCCTCGTATGGCCCTGCAGGTCAACAAACGGCATGCGTTTGATAACGGTCAGGGCATCGGCAAGCAAGGATGCACTGCCGACCATCATCCAATTGACTTCGTTGATGACCGCAGAAGTACCGATGACGGAAATAGCAGTCTGACAGACCGTCTTCAAAGCACGAATGCCGGCACACTTCAACCACAGTTTCCAATTCTTCATGTTTTATTCTCCTTTCGTATTGATTGCAATTGCATATAAAAAGCACTGATTGTGATCAGTGCTGATTATTGATTGTGGCATATAAAAAGCACCATGCAAAATGCATAGTGCCTGATTCTGAATGCTGCTTGTTATATCAAGCACATTCTTCTAACACGACATCTTTCAATTTTTCTCTTAATGGCACACCATCAATTTTGTACCTGTCAAGCATATCGTCTGCGGTGTCATAGTACCTTTCGTTTTCTGTGTTCCTTTCGCAAATCAACAATTGGTTATAACAGGTCATAACAATAAACTTAAAATCGCCACAATGCATCATGATATCATCATGCTATTCGATAAGATCATTAAACTGTTTAATTGTCATGATAGTTTTCACCTCTTTTGATGATATCCTGATTGTTCACAAGTTCCTGTTCCGTCAATGGCATTGGTACTCCATGCGGATTCCTTTTTTGGTGTTTATTTGGTGCTTGTGCGCTCCAGTTGTATGCTTTTGTGGCATTCCATGATCACTTGTGTCAAAGTCAATGTAGGCGTATCCATCATTTCCGTAAACTCGTCTTTGAAGTACCTTCCCACCGTCATCAACTTTGTCAGTGATAGAATCAGGATTGCTTTTGAAAGGTAAACCATTCATCAAATCTGAATTGTTTATTACCTGTCTTTCGTTAAGCATCATTCTGTATCCATCTTCTATTTTACCACTTTTCCCAGTATTTTCAACGGTTTTTGTGGCATTCAGATACTTTTCACGGAACAATTCAAACTGATCAGATTTATCCAGTTGGAAATATTCCGCTTTGGCTTGCATCCGCTTCAGTTCGTCTTCATCCAATGCCCACTTTGCCCTGGTCAGCGCACAGCATCGACAGTTGATATCCTCGGAAGGAATGCCGAATTGAAAAGGATACTGCGCTTCCATACCTTCCACTTCAAACGGCTTGCCCTGGTCACGGATCTGACCGTCAAGCAGTCTGTGTGTGTAGCGTGTAGCACCGTCCATGGTGACATCCCATTCTTTGACGATATCGTGGCTGATTTGACTGCCGTTGACAAAACGAATAAACAGGGATATCATTTATCTTGGTACATTGTGCTGATTTTTTGAAAAAACGGAGGCAAAACCATGTCTGAAGTGTTTCATCCCATCTTTACCATTACGCTGGCGGACGGCTCGGTCATGAAGGGCGAGCTGTATCCCGAGATCGCCCCTGAAAGTGTGGGCAACTTTGTCGAGCTGGCCAACAAGGGCTTCTATGACGGCCTGATCTTCCACCGTGTTATCCCCGGCTTCATGATTCAGGGCGGCGACCCCGACGGCAACGGCACCGGCGGCCCCGGCTACAGCATCAAGGGTGAATTCCGCATGAACGGCGTGAAAAACGACCTGAAGCACACCCCCGGCGTGCTCTCGATGGCCCGCGCCATGCATCCCAATTCCGCCGGCAGCCAGTTCTTTATCATGACCAGCGTGAGCCCCCATCTGGATGGTCAGTATGCCGCGTTCGGTCTGGTCAAGGAAGGCGTGGAGCATGCCATGCGCATTGAAAAGGTGCGCCGCGACTATCGTGACTGCCCGATCGAGAAGCAGGCCATTGCCACCATCCGTGTGGAGACCGAAGGCCACGAGTATCCCTTCAATAAGCTGAAAGGCCTGAGATAATGATCAATAACAATGCCATTTCCGTCCGCATCGGCGGACGCGACATCAGCCTGAGCGGCAGCGATGAACCGGAAAAGCTGCGGCAGGCGGCTGCAGTCGTTGACCGCAAAATGCGTGAAATGATGGCAAACGGAAAGACCCGCTGGGAAAGCGCAGCGCTGATGGCCGCGCTGATTCTGGCGCAGGAGGTTGCAGAGGCGCAGGAGGATAACACCCGTTTGCGCCGTATGCTGGATGAACATGCAAAATAAGGTGCCGGAGCTACTGTGCCCCGCGGGCAGCCGTGAGGGGGCAATGGCGGCGTTGTGTGCCGGAGCCGATGCACTGTATCTGGGTGCATCGGCCTTTGGCGCGCGTGCAAACGCCGGCTTTTCGGAAGAGGAGCTGAAGGAAGTACTGGAAGCGTGTCACCTTCGGGGACGGCGCGTTTATGTGACGGTCAATACGCTGATCAAGGAAAACGAGCTGGCAGACGTGCGGCAAACGCTTCAGATGCTGCAGCGGCTCAAGGTGGATGCCGTTCTGGTGCAGGATCTGGGGGTACTGCGGCTCATTCAGGAAGAAATGCCCGATCTTTGCGTGCATGCCAGCACGCAAATGGCCGTGCACAATGCTTCGGGCGCAAGGTTGCTGCAAGGGCTTGGCGTTCGCCGTGTGGTGCTGGCGCGGGAGTGCACGCTGGAGGAGATCCGCTGCGTGGCTGATACCGGCATTGAGACCGAAGTGTTTGTGCATGGCGCACAGTGCGTGAGCGTCAGCGGGCAATGCCGTTTTTCGGGCCTGATCGGCGGACGCAGCGGCAACCGGGGGCGCTGCGCGCAGCCCTGCCGCATGCGCTATGACTGGCAGGGGGAAAACAAGGCGTGGCTTTCTCCCAAGGATATCTGTCTGCGCGACCGCCTGAAGGAGCTGGCGGAAGCGGGGGTGAGCACCCTGAAAATTGAAGGGCGTCTCAAACGCCCCGAGTATACCGCCGTGGTGACCCGCTCCTATCGGGAAGCGCTGGATGCTTTGGGCGAGGGACGCTTTTACCGGGCCGATGAAGCGGAGAAAGAACGCCTTTCGCAGGTCTTTTCCCGCGGCTTTTTTGAAGGCTATGCCTTTGAAGACAGGGACGCGGCCATGATGCAGCCCGAAAGGGTGGCTGCCATGGGTGTGTCTGTGGGCACGGTCACGCATTGTACCCGTCGCGGCGGCGTCTGGCTGGCGGAGATGAAAGCCGAAAGACCCATCCACAACGGCGACGGTCTGCAGCTGCGGGGCGAAAAGGAACAGGATATCATCTACAGCGGACCGCAGGTGCCGCAGGGTACCACCGCGGTGCTGCGTCTGCACGGTCCTGTACCAAGCGGCACAGCCGTGGTGCGCATCGATGACGAAGCGCTGCTGGAGAGTGCCAGAAACAGCTGGCAGAAAAAGAATGCCCTGCCGGATGTACCCTTTGACGCGGTGCTGACGGCGCAGCCCGGCGAAGCCGCCTGCCTTCGGGTGACAAGCGGCGGCTGTACGGCGGAGGTTACCGGAGAGACGGTTCAGACCGCCTCGGGTGCACCGCTGAATGAAGAAAAGCTGTGCCGTGCTCTTTCCAAGACGGCAGATACAGGATTTGCGCTGAACAGCGCGTCCCTGGTGGGTGAAAATGCTTTTCTGACGGCATCTGAACTGAACAGTCTGCGCCGTAACGCGCTGGAGAAGCTGCGTGAGCGTCTGCTGGATGCCTATGAACCGCAAAAGGGCGCGCCGGCAGAGAAGTTTTCTGTACCCACCGAGACGCCGAAGAAGGATTTGTGGGTGCAGACCATCCACGCAGCATGGGTCAAAGACCTGCTGGACAACGGTGCCGACGGCGTGCTATGGCAGCCGCAGAACTGGACAGAACCGGCGCTCTCGCAGGCATTGGATGTGTTGCCGCGGGAAACCGTGGTGGTACTGCCGGTGCAGATGACGGAGGAATCCCTTCAAACCGTTCTGGAGCCCCTGCACCGCGGTGGCTTCAGGATCTGCGTATCCAGTCCCGGACAGCTGACACTGGAAGGCGCTGTCATGAGCGGCGAGGGTGTTCCGGTCTGGAACGGCAAAGCATCGGAAATGATACGGGAGCTGGGCTGCGGATTGCAGATCTTGCCCCGCGAGCTGAGCGGAATGGAGATCGATGAATTGCGCCGTCATACACAGGCGCAATTGCTGCTGCCGGTGTATGGCCGTGCCCGGCTGATGTACCTGAACCACTGCCCTGCCCGTACGGTGTTGGGGCTGCAGGGCGACAGGAGTGCTTGCCGTCTGTGTGAAAAGGGCAGGGGCTGCCTGGGACAGACGCTGACCGACCGCACGGGCAAGCGTTTTCCGCTGCTGCCGCTGCGGCAGAAAGAGGGCTGCCTGGTGCAGCTGCTCAGCTGCGAGGTGCGTCAGCTCAAACCACAGCCGGGCCTGGGGGCATTGCTTGATTTTACCACCGAAGGCAAAGAAGACGCGCTGCGGATCCTGGCGGAATACCGCAGTGGAAACGCATCCGCCGTCTACGCCGAGCGCTTTGACCGCGGTGTGGAATAAGAATGAATAAACAGTAAACAGTTTTTGAATAATGCCCCGGAATCATTGCAAAAACGGAAGCATCGGGGGTACACTCACAGGGAGGGCACAAGGATGATGACGGACCGGACGCTGCGCGTGCTGGAATTCAACAAGATCCTGCTTCGACTGGCGGAATCCGCCGTCACGGAGATGGGACGGGAAAAATGTATGGCACTGCGCCCCACCGATAATCTGGCTCTGGCGGAGGATATGCTGCAGGAAACGGAGGAGGCACAGGTCATACTGACCTATCTGGGCGAAAGCCCGCTCATTCCTTTCAATGATGTGCGGCATTCCCTGACCATTGCCGGAAAGGGCGGTGTGCTGGGCATGAAGGCATTGCTGGACATTGCCCGGTGCCTGTCTGCCGCAAGAGCCGCCCGGACCGCCCTGGTGACGGAGCGGGAAAACACCCCGCATCTGACGCGTCTTGCCAGCAATCTGCAAACCTTCCGTATGCTGTAGGATGCTATCAACGGTGCCATTATCAGCGAGGAAGAGATGTCCGACCATGCCAGCCCCGCGCTGGCGGATATCCGCCGTCACATCCGTCAGGCCAATGAACGTGTGCGTGAGAAGCTGAACAGCATGGTGCATGGCGGCGGTTTTTCCAAATACCTGCAGGAAAACATCGTAACCATGCGTGACGGCCGCTACTGCGTGCCCGTCAAGCAGGAATACCGGCAGATGGTGCCCGGTCTGGTGCATGACCAGAGCGCGACAGGCGCTACCATCTTTGTGGAACCCATGGCGGTGGTGGAGCTGGGCAACGACCTGAAGCAGTGGGCGGTCAAGGAAAAGGAAGAAATCACCCGCATCCTGGCTGAGCTTTCCGCCCGGGTGGGAGAGCAGAGCGAACTGATCGAAAACAATGTGGATCTGCTGGCCCGACTGGATTTTATCTTCTGCAAGGGTCATTTATCCCGGGAAATGCGCGGTGTGCTGCCGCACATGAACCGCGAAGGAAGGGTCAGGCTGGTGCGGGCAAGGCATCCGCTGATCGATCCCGAAAAGGTCGTGCCCTGCGATCTGTGGATGGGACAGGATTTTACCACCCTCATCATTACCGGTCCCAATACGGGCGGCAAAACGGTTACGCTTAAAACGGTGGGTCTGCTGAGCCTGATGGCGCAGGCAGGCTTGCATGTGCCGGCTGATCTTGGTACCGAGCTGGCGGTCTTTGGACAGATCTTTGCCGATATCGGCGACGAACAGAGCATTGAGCAATCCCTGTCCACCTTCTCCTCCCACATGAAGAACATTGTCGATATTCTCTCCAATGTGGAGCAGAACGATCTGGTGCTGTTTGACGAGCTGGGAGCGGGCACAGATCCCACCGAAGGCGCGGCGCTGGCGCAGACCATTCTGGATACCCTGCTGAAGCGCGGCATCCGCACAGTGGCGACCACGCATTACAGCGAGCTCAAGGCGTACGCCCTTTCCACCCCCGGTGCTGAAAACGCCAGTGTGGAGTTTGACGTCAGCACGCTTCGCCCCACGTACAAGCTGTCCATCGGTGTACCGGGCAAATCCAATGCCTTTGAGATCAGCCGCAAGCTGGGCTTGAGCGCGGGCATTATCGAGCGGGCGAAGGAGCTGCTTTCCGCCAATGATGTGCGCTTTGAGGATGTCATAGCCGGTGCCGAATACCAGCGTCAGGTGGCAGCCAAAGAGCGGGAAGCGGCGGAAAAGGCGAGGGCGGAAGCGATCCATCTGCGGCAGGAGGCCGAGCGGCTGTACCGCGAAACGGAAGAAAAGCATCAGCACGCCGAAAAGAAGGCCAAGGAAGAAGCACGGCGCATTGTTGAGAAGGCGCGCCGGGAAGCGGAAGAAGTGATCGGCGAGTTGAAAAATATGAAAAAAGAAGGCGCCGCGGGGCGTGAGGGTGATATCAACCGCCTGCGCCGCCGTATGCAGGACAGCGCCGACAGCGTAGCGGAGGGCATCCAGGGCACGCAGACCCTGACACAGGCCCCCAAGACGCTGAACGTGGGGGACACCGTGGATATTCTGCACCTCAACACCCGCGGCACCGTGCTGAGCAAGCCCGACGCCAACGGCGATGTGCAGGTGCAGGCGGGCATTCTCAAGCTGAAGGCCAACCTGAGCCAGCTGCGTCCTGTGCAGGAAAAAAAGAGCGAAGTCAAAAAGAAAAAAAGTGCTGTCATGGTGCACACGGGCACTGCAAGCCGCACTGTACACATGGAGTGCGATGTGCGCGGCATGAGCCTTTAGGAAGCGCTGATGGAAGTGGACCAGTACCTGGACGAAGCCATTCTGGCGGGTCTTGGTGAGGTGGGTATCGTCCATGGCAAAGGCATGGGCGTGCTGCGCAGCGGTATCCAGCGGCATTTGAAAATGAATCCGCAGGTCCGCTCCTTCCGCCTGGGTCAGTACGGTGAGGGCGAGGACGGCGTGACCATTGTGACCCTGAAATAATATCGAGCGGAGGCAAATGCGATGACGAATGAAAAAAGCTTTATCATGGTTGTGGATGATGACCCCAACATTGCGGGCCTTGTGGAGTTGTGCCTGAAAAAAGAGGGCTACGAGGTACAGACCTATAACCGCGGTGATACCGCGATGGAAGCATTTCGTCAGAATCCGCCGCAGATGATGATCCTGGATATCATGATGCCCGGAATGGACGGCTGGCAGGTCTGCCGGTCGGTGCGTCAGATCTCGCAGATCCCCATTATCATGCTGACTGCCAAGGGGGAGACCTTTGACAAGGTGCTGGGGCTGGAACTCGGCGCGGATGACTACATCACCAAGCCCTTTGACAACAAGGAGCTGGCCGCCCGTGTCAAGGCGGTGCTGCGCCGTACGATGCCGAGCGAGGGGGAAAAGAATACCCTCTCCTTCCCGGGTCTGACGGTGAGCCTGGAAAAGTACGAGGTTTATTATCAAGGGCATGCGGTCGATATGCCGCCCAAGGAGCTGGAGGTATTGTACTTCCTGGCTTCCCATCAGAACCGCGTGTTTACGCGTGAACAGCTTTTGGAGCAGGTGTGGGGCTTTGACTTTTTCGGCGACAGCCGCACGGTGGATGTGCACATCAAGCGCTTGAGGGAAAAACTGATCGGCTGCGAGGAATATGGCTGGCAGATCCGCACGGTGTGGAGCGTCGGCTACAAATTTGAAGTGAAATGAAAAAACGATGGAGCGGCATGTATGCGCGGCTGATGACCATGGTGCTGGCAGTGATCCTGGTATGTGTCCTGTCCCTGGTCAGCATCTTCTGGTTTGCTTCGCGCAACAACTATATTTCCACCCGCATGGAAGAGCTGAAGGTGCAGGCGTATGACCTGGCCTATATGGCCAGCCGTGTGCGCAACAACACGGTGGCGGAAAACTTTATGCACGTCAGCACAACGGCGGATTATATCAAATGGAAGGTCAACCGCATCTACAACGACTTTTCCGCTTACGCTGTGGTGGTGGACCGCACAGGGCAGACCACAGTGTACATCACCCCGGACATGCTTGAGACCGAAATGGTCGATTTTGACCGGGAACTGGTGGTCAGTACGCTGCGTCAGGTGTTGACCGGGCAGGAGATCGTGACCAGCGTCCAGAGCGAATCGGGTCCCATGTTTACGGTGGCGGTTCCATGGATCGATAACGGCACGGTGCTGGGCGCTGTATTTGTACAGACCGCGGCACAGACGGTTTACAGCGGCTTTCATTCCCTCATCTGGCAGGTCGTGCTGGCGGCGTTGATCGTGATGATCTGTTCGGCGCTGGTGGTGCTGCTCATCACACGACCCATGATCCGCCCGCTCAAGCAGATGGCGGCGGTTTCCCGCGAGATGGCGGAGGGACGCTTCGGCCGCCGTGTTCCCGAAAGCGGCAGCCTGGAGACCCGGGAACTGGCACATGCCTTCAATATCATGGCTACGCAGCTGGATGAGCTGGAGCAGACGCGCAAGGATTTTATCGCCAATGTATCGCATGAGCTGCGCTCGCCCATGACCAGCATACAGGGTTACCTGCAGTGCATGGCGGACGGCACCATCGACCGCGAGGAACAGGGACGGTACATGCAGATCGTGCTGGACGAGACCAAACGGCTTTCCCGTCTGGTGGGCAACCTGCTGAACCTGTCCCGCATGGAAAACGGCACCACTGAACTGGCGTTGAGCGATTTTGACATTCACGAAAGCATTCGACGCGTGATCATTGCCAATATGACCCAGCTGGATGAAAAGAACATGGAGCCGGAGCTGACCTTTGGCGGCGAACCGCTCTATGCCCATGCCGATGCCGAGCAGATCTATCAGGTGCTGACCAACCTCCTCAGCAATGCCGTCAAGTATACGCAGGAGGGCGGCAAGATCACCTTGGGTACCCGTGTGGAGGACAAGCTGATCCATGTAACGGTGGCGGATAACGGACCGGGCATTGCACCATAGGATGCCCCGCACATTTTTGACCGCTTCTATAAGGCGGACAAGGCTCATACGGTGGGCAAGGGTACCGGTCTGGGGCTGGCCATCTGCAAATGCATCATGGACAAGCATGGTCATCAGCTGCGGCTGCTCCCCTCGGACCGGGGCAGCGTGTTTGAATTTACTTTGGATCTGGGAAAGGAGCCGCCGCGGCACATTGAAAATGAAGCTTGAGGCAAAAGCCAAAATCAACTGGTCGCTGGAGGTGACCGGACGCCGGGAGGATGGCTATCATCTGCTGGACATGGTCATGCAGAGCGTGACGCTGTCCGATACGCTGACCGCGGAGGATGCGGAAACGCTGAGCCTGACGCTGAGCGGTTCGGACACGGTGGCGGCGGATGATAACAATCTGGTGCTGCGTGCGGCGCGCCGCCTGAAGGAGTTTGCGGGCGTGCGGCACGGGGCGGCGTTGACGCTGGTCAAGCGCATCCCGGCCGGAGCCGGTCTGGGCGGCGGCAGCGCGGATGCGGCGGCGGCATTGAAAATGCTGAATCAATTGTGGCAGCTGCATTTGCCGCTTGAAACGCTGCAGCAGCTGGCGCTGCCGTTGGGGGCGGATATTCCGTTTTGCCTGCAGGGCGGTCTGTGCCGTGTGCAGGGCATTGGGGAGACACTGACGCCCATCGGGGGACAGCGTACCTATCCGTTGGTGCTTTTGCAGCCGAAGGAAGCCTTGAGCACAGCGGATGTGTTCCGTGAATCGGATGCGATGCCTTTGGTACACGGAGATACGGCGGGGGTGTTGCAGGCGATCGACGCGGGGGATATGCAGCTGCTTGAAAAAAGCTCGGTCAACTCGCTGCAGGGCGCGGCCATGCGGCTGGTGCCCGTCCTTGCTGCGGCGCAGACGGATCTGATTGCGCATGGAGCGTTGTTTGCGCGCATGACGGGCAGCGGCAGCGTCACCTTTGGTGTGTTTGACAGCGCAGCGGCAGCCGACCGGGCGGCGGAAGCGCTGCGGGTCAAGTGGCCGGTTGTGCTCAGAACGGAGACCTGCTATGAGTGAAAATAATGCCCATGTCCTGCGCCCCATTGCGTATATTCATACGGATTTCAAGCAAAAATTCGGCATTCCGCGCCAGAGCGGTCTGGTGGGGGAACTGCAGGCGTATATCGTGTTTGAGCCGGAATTCCGCCGCGTGGAGGCGGTGCGGGGGCTGGAGGGCTTCAGCCACCTGTGGCTCATCTGGGAGTTTTCCAAAACACGCGTCAGCGAATTCCGCCCTACGGTGCGCCCGCCGAGGCTTGGTGGCAATACGCGTGTGGGGGTATTTGCCTCCCGCGCGCCGTACCGACCCAATGGGTTGGGGCTGTCCTGCGTGCAGCTGACGGGCATTGATCTCGATACACCAGAGGCACCGGTGCTGACCGTAGCGGGCGCTGACCTGCTGGACGGCACCCCCATCTATGACATCAAGCCGTACATACCTGTAGCGGATTGTCATCCCGAGGCGTCGGAGGGGTATACCGCCGAAACACGCACGCATCGCCTGCAGGTGGTGTTTCCGCAGGAACTGCTTGATAAAGTGCCGGCAGAAAAGCGTTCGGCCTTGGAAGGCGTGTTCGCCTGCGACCCGCGTCCGGGGTATGAGGATGAACCGGAGACGGTCTACGGGCTCTCCTTCGCGGGGCTGGATGTTGGCTTTCGGGTGGAGAAGGGCACTCTGACGGTGACAAGAGTTAAAAATGAATAAGCAAAAAGACGAGCAGCTGTCTTGACCGGTCTGCTCGTCTTTTATGGTTTCGCTGAATTTGTTATTTAAGCGCGCTCATACGGACAGGAAAAGTGAAATAGGTGTCGGGGTGAGGTTCATTTTCAAGGGTGAAGTGCCACCACTCGGTGGAAAGGGGACGGAAGCCGCTTTGCAGCATGAAGCCGCGCAGGATTTGGCGGTGATTGAACTGTTCTCCGGTAAGCCCTTCGGTGTGGTCGGGATGGGAGAGAGGACCGAAGAAATCGAATGGTCCGCCCATATCGACCTCTTTTCCTTTGGCAATGTCGAACAGTGTCAGGTCGATGGTGCTGCCGCGGCTATGACCGGAATGTTTGGCGATAAATCCCTGTGAAAACAGGTCTTTTTTATTGACATCGGGATAGAAAACGCTTTTCATGCGCGTATCGGCGGTATCCTCCGCCCAGCGCACAAAATGATCTACCGCGGACTGCGGCCGATAGGCATCATATACTTTGAAGAGATAGCCCTTTGCGGCGGCAAGGGCGGCGGCTCTTTTCAGCGCTTCGGCTGCCTCGCGGGTCGCGAGGGCCAAGGGCTCCTCATAGCCGTCGATGCGGTCGCCGATAAAATTATAGGAAGAATGATAACGGATCTCGCATAAAATGCCGGGCAGAAAGTGCGACAGGGAAACAAACCCGGAGGCATCATCGGAAAACAGCATGCGTTTTTATCCTGTCCTTTCAGACAATATAAAAGGAAATGATGATCATCGCTATGGCACAGATGAGGTCGGCGATCAGGCAGCAGGCGTCTTTTTCGCCGGCCTCAAGGTCCTCAAAGGCTTCGGGGCGGTCATCGATGTGATCGATCATGTCGCCGTATGAGGAGATCATCGGCTTTTTGCGCAGGTTGAGGCGCATCATCATGGGCTTGGGCAGCTGCATGCCGTCCAGACGGAGCCATGCGATCCATGCCATCAGAAGGAACAGTACCCCAAAGAAGGCGCAGCCGTTGGTTTTGACACGGGTGAGCGCGGTAGGCAGGAAGAAATCGGCCAGCAGTACGATGAGCAGCGCGATGGGGAAACGCGTAAGCGTCATATAGACGGTGGGACGGATGATGACGCGGGAAAAATGCTGTTTTAAATTCTTTTTCATTCTGACCTCCCATAACAGGATTTTATCATACACTGAAAAGTGAAAAAAGACAAGAGTATGGATTATTGCACTTTAAAAAATGCATATACAACAAAAAAACATTACGAAAGTCTTAAAGTATGGCATTTTTGTCAGAACTGTTTGCGAAACAGCTTGACGAAAACTGCAAATTTCTTTATAATGTACGCTATCACAGAATTATCTGTGACAATATTATTTTTCTCTACAGGAGGAATCTGCTATGAAGAAGTTTGCTTCTCTCGTGCTGGTTCTGGCCATGATCCTCAGCTGCGTGGGCGTTGTCTCCGCCGAAAAGCTGAATGTGTATCATGACTATCAGACCACCGCGAACGAAATGGAGTACTGGCTGATCCAGATGTCCCAGGGCGCCAAGGAACTGAACGTCCTGAACAACTGCCTGGATGGTCTGGTTTACAACAACAACCAGGGCAGCCTGGTGGGCCTGGCCGCTGAAAGCTGGAGCTCCAACGATGACGCCACCGTGTGGACCTTCAAGATCCGTGAGGATATGAGCTGGGTCGACGCCAACGGCGAGTACAAGGGCGACGTTACCTCTGCCGACTGGATGACCGGCGTGGAATGGACCCTGAACTATGCCAAGAACGCCGCCACCAACACCTCCATGCTGTTTGAGACCCTGGTGGGCACCGAAGACTACTACGCCTACACCAAGGCTCTGGCCGAGAGCGATACCGCTGCCGCCGAAGCCCTGCTGTATGACAACGATGAATTCGCCAAGGTCGGCATCAAGGCCCTGGATGAATACACCCTCGAGTTCACCTGCTTCGCTCCCACCCCCTACTTCGCTTCCGTCTGCACCTACGCCTGCCTGTATCCCCTGCCCCAGGGCATGGTCGACGAGCTGGGCGTGGAAGGCACTCAGTCTGTTTCTCCCGCCGATCTGTGGTACTCCGGTCCCTACACCGTGACCAACTACAACAACGGCTCTGAAAAGACCCTGACCCGCAACCCCCTGTACTGGAACGAAGACGCCGATCTGTTCGACGAAGTCGTCATCACCATGGTGGAATCCGCCGATAAGGCCTACGAGCTGTTCACCAACGGCCAGCTGGACTACACCGCTCTGAGCCAGAGCAAGCTGATGACCATCTACAACGACACCAACAACCCCTACTACAACAACCTGGTGGAAGCCCGTCCTACCAAGTACTCCTACCAGATGCACCTGTGCTACAACGTCAACAAGCTGGACAACACCCCCGACTATGACTGGAACACCGCCATCGCCAACGAGGCCTTCCGTCTGTCCTGGCTGCACGGTCTGGATCTGACCAAGTACCTGGAGCGCACCAACCCCATCAACCCCCAGAAGTGCGAGAACTACACCTACACCGGTCTGGGCGTTGCCGTTAACAGCCAGGGTGTGGACTATGCCAACATGGTCGCTTCCTACCTGGGCGAAGAGAACACCTCCGCTCGTGTCAATCCCGAACTGGCTGCTCAGTACAAGGCTCAGGCCATGGAAGAGCTGACCGCTCTGGGCGTGACCTTCCCTGTGGAAGTTCGCTACTACATCTCCGGTTCCTCCACCACCGCTGCCGAGAGCGCCAAGGTGCTGCAGCAGATCTTCAACGATTGCCTGGGCGAGGATTACATCAACTTCACCATCCAGACCTACGTGTCTTCTGTTGCCAACGAAGTTCGTAAGCCCTCCTACGCTTCCTTCTACATCAACGGTTGGGGCGCTGACTTCGGCGATCCCGTCAACTTCGTTGGTCAGGAGACCTATGGTGAGGACAATGCTTACTACTCTGTGAGCTACTCCAAGATCAATGAGCGCGCCGATGATCCCACCGCCGCCGCCCTGATCGCCACCTACGAAGAGTACACCGCCATGGTTGCCGAAGGCCGCGACATCACCACCGATCTGGATGCCCGCTATGATGCCTTCGCCAAGGCCGAAGCCTACTTCGTGGCTCACGCCCTGACCATCCCCTGCTACATCGATGTGTCCTGGCAGCTGACCAAGGTCAATGACTACACCAAGATCTATGCTGCTTACGGCATCTCCGCTTATCGCTATGAGAACTGGGAGACCAGCACCGAGCTGTACACCACCGCTGACTACGCCGCCTTCCAGGCTGCTTACGAAGCTGCGGAATAATCCCTTCTGAAGCGAATAACCTTACTGCGTACGGCAGACGGCTTTCCCGCAAGGGAGAGCCGTCTGCCACAAGTCATTTTTTATTGAATAGCAGGCAGAAGCGTTGACTGCTCTTCCCGTGCCTCAATCACCCCGAAGGAGCCCTGCTTATGATCAAATACATTCTCAAAAGATTGCTTCAATCTCTTATCACGCTGTTTGTTATCGTCAGCGTGGTATTTCTGCTGATGAGATTGATGCCCACCGATTATTTCTTTACCGAAGATGAGCTGATCAAGCTGACCGACAGTCAGAAGATCGATAAGCTGAATGCTGCCGGATTGCTGGATAATCCCTTTGTTCAGCTGAAAAATTTCTATGCGCAAATGTTCCGCATCGAATATACCTATGACAGCGCTCAGTCGGCGCGTATCAGCGTGGAGCTGGCCGCCGGCGCAGTGGATGGCCTTCACACCGCGGTGGAAAAGACCATCAACCAGTATTATACCGATTCGGATGCCGCTGCCAAGGAAATCACAAAGATGAATGATAAGGTGCTGACGCAGACGGTTGTGGAACGCATCACCGCGTCGGCGCTTGCAATACCGGGCGCGGATGACGCGGCCATTATGGAGTCTGTGTACACGCAGTGTGCCGATAAGGCCCTTGGCACTTTGCTCAAGGACGCCAAAAAGGCCTGCGGCAATGACATCGCCGATGCCTTCACCGCGACGCTGAATGAAAACATCCGTACCGAGATCGGTGCGAAGACGAAGGGGATGGCACTGACTGTCACCACCTCCGGCTTTGCCAATGTGCTGAACCATATCAACCCCTTCAACTATACGCTTCGTTTCTCCCTGGGTGACAGCTACCGCATTCAGCACGGTGTGTCGGTCATCAAGGTCATCATGGAAAAATTCCCCGTCTCCATGATGCTGGGTCTGTGCTCTCTGGCACTGGCTCTGGTGGTGGGCGTTGTGTTGGGTATTCTGCAGGCGCGCTTCAAGGGCGGTCTGCTGGATCAGGTCGGTACCGGTTATACCATCTTTGTCAACGCCGTGCCGCATCTGGTCAGCTACACGCTGATCATGTATGTCTGCGCCGCGCTGTTCAAGCTGCCCATGACCTACCGTGCGGCAACACCGCTGGAATCCTCCATCCCGCCGATCCTGTGTCTGGCGATGGGCTCCATTGCTTCCTATATGCTGTGGATGCGCCGTTACATGGTGGATGAGCTCAACAAGGATTACATCCGTCTGGCACAGCTGAAGGGCCTGACCACCACGCAGGTCATGTTCCGTCACGTGATGAAAAACGCCTTCCTGCCTCTGGCACAGTACCTGCCCTACAACATCCTGCTGACGGTGGGCGGCTCCCTGCTGGCGGAAAGCTTCTTCTCCGTGCCCGGCATGGGTCCCCTGCTGACGTTGGCCATCTCCCGTTATGACACCAACCTGGTTCAGGCGATCGTACTGTTCTATGCCGCGATGGGTATCATCGGTACTTTCCTGGGCGACCTGCTCATGGGCGTGCTGGATCCCAGAATCAGCCTGACCAAGAAGGGAGGTACCCGCTGATATGTCCAATAAAAAGTGTTTCAAGGATAATATCGTTGTCAAGGGCATTAACCCCGAAAACGATACCCGCGATACCGTTATCGGTGGCCCCAATCCTGAAAAATTCGATACCACAGAAAAAGTCTTTGATAAAGGCCGCCCGCATGTGAATAAGCGCTCCGAGCTGCCGGAGGATCAGCTGTTTGCCCGCGCCGAGTATCATTTTCAGGATGCGGAGCGCACCGGCTACAGCCAGTATTCCTACTGGAAGAGCGTTTGGCAGAACTTTTTGAAAAAGAAGAGTGCTGTCGTCATGCTGATCGTGTTCCTGCTGCTGTTTGTGTTCACCTTCGTGGCACCGCTCATCAGCAGATACGATGTCAGCGCCCTGCGCTATGACACCAAGAACGCGTTTATCGCCCCCAACTCCGAATATTGGTTCGGTACGGACTCTTTGGGCGCCGACTACTGGTGCCAGGTGTGGTACGCTACCCGTCTGTCCATCCTGCTGGCCATCAGCGTTGCCGGCGGTCAGATTCTGCTGGGTACGGTGATGGGCCTGCTGTGGGGCTATGTGCGTAAGCTGGACCGTCCCATGACCGAGCTGTACAACCTGATCGATAACATTCCCACCATCATTTACATGACGCTGATCGCCCTGATGATCGGTAAATCCTACCTGGTCATCGGCGGCGCTCTCATCGCCTTCGGCTGGCTGGGCACCGCCCGTAACGTGCGCAACCTGGTGTTCATGTATCGTGACCGTGAATATAACCTGGCTTCCCGGTGCCTGGGCACTTCGCTGCCCCGTACGCTGTGGAAGAACATCTTCCCGTATCTCATCAGCGTGGTCGTGCTGCGCCTGGCTCTGGCCATCCCCGGCACCATCGCCTATGAGACCACCCTGGCTTACCTGGGCCTCATCAGCGTGGAAACGCCTTCTCTGGGCATTCTGCTCAGAAACGCGCGCTCTCTGTTCATGAGCTATCCCTACATTCTGATCTACCCGGCAGCCATCGTATCCGTTATCACCATTACTTTCTACCTCGTGGGCAACGCCTTCTCTGACGCGTGCGACCCCAGGAATCACAGATAAAGGAGGCAGCTTATGAGCGAAAGAATCATTTCAAGCAAACAAGCCGGTTCAAACGCGAAGACTGCGTCCCGCTTTGAAGAGCTGAGCCGTCAGATGCTGTCCAGCGAGCCGCTGCTTTCCGCCAAGGACGTGGAGGTTGAATTCACCCTGCGCGGCCAGAAACTGAAGGCCATCCGCGGTTGTTCTCTGGATCTTTATGAAGGCGAGACGCTGGCCATCGTAGGTGAATCCGGTTCCGGTAAGAGCGTATTTACCAAGTTGTTCGTGGGCATGCTGGATAAAAACGGCCGCATCGCCAACGGCTCCATCATGTATGACGGCATCGACCTGACCAAGCTGACCACTGAAAAGGAATGGCAGGGCATCCGCGGCAAGCGCATCGCCATGGTGACGCAGGACCCCATGACCAGCCTGAACCCCCTCAAAACGGTCGGCAAGCAGATTCAGGAGGCTGTGGAGCTCAATCAGGGTCTGCATGGCAAGGCCGCCAAGGAAGAGACCATTCGTCTGCTGGGCGAAGTGGGCATTCCTTTCCCCGAGAAGCGTTATAAGCAGTATCCGCATGAGTTCTCCGGCGGCATGCGCCAGAGAGCCGTCATCGCCATCGCCGTGGCCTGCAAGCCGCAGATCCTGATCTGCGACGAGCCCACCACCGCTTTGGATGTGACCATTCAGGCGCAGATCCTGGACTTGATCCGCAAGCTGCAGGCCGACAACCATATGACCATCATCTACATCACCCATGACCTGGGTGTGGTGGCCAATGTGGCGGACCGTGTGGCGGTCATGTACGCCGGTCAGATCATCGAGACCGGTTTGGCCAACGAAGTTTTCTTCGATCCCCGCCATCCCTACACCTGGGCGCTGCTCAGCGCGCTGCCCCAGCTGGGCATCAAGGGTGAGAAGCTGCCTGCCATCGATGGTACCCCTCCGAACCTGTTCAACAAGATTCAGGGCGATTCCTTTGCACCCCGCAACCATAACGCCCTGAACATCGACTTCCTGGAAGAGCCGCCGAACTATGACGTGACCCCCACCCATCAGGCCAAGACCTGGCTGATGGACCCGCGCGCGCCGCAGATCGACCAGCCTGACACCATCAAGCGTCTGGCGGAACAGCAGAACGGCAACTTCAGCAAGGTCAAGGAGCTGAAGCATCCGCATGAGGATCCCAACCGCGAGCCCCTGATCGAGGTGAAAAACCTGCAGGTCAGCTTCGGCAGCGGCAAAAGGAAGTTTGTGGCCGTCGATGATGTCAACTTTACCATCTACCGCGGTGAAACCTTCTCTCTGGTGGGTGAATCCGGTTCCGGTAAAACCACCATCGGCCGCGCCATTGTGCGTATCAACCCCGTGACGGGCGGTGAAGTGTTCTTCAAGGGCGAGCGCATCAGCGGCAAGATCAGCAAGGAGCTGGACAAGAAGGTCATCCGCAGCTGCCAGATGATCTTCCAGGATCCCATGGCTTCGCTGAACGAGCGCGCCAAGGTGGACTACATCGTTTCCGAAGGTATCATCAACCATCACATGTACAAGGATGAGGCCGAGCGTGCCGCCAAAGTGAGCCGCGCGCTGGATGAAGTGGGTCTGCTGCCGGAATTCTCCAGCCGTTTCCCGCATGAGTTCAGCGGCGGTCAGCGTCAGCGCATCGGTATCGCCCGCAGCCTGATCATGGAGCCCGAATTCATCGTGGCGGACGAACCCATCTCCGCTCTCGACGTGTCCATCCGCGCGCAGGTGCTGAACCTGCTCAACGAGCTGAAAAAGAAGCGCTCCCTGACCTATCTGTTCATCGCTCACGATCTGAGCGTGGTGCGCTTCATTTCCGACCGTATCGCCGTTATCCATAAGGGACGTATCGTGGAGCTGGCAGAAGCGGAAGAACTTTTCCGTCATCCGCTGCATCCCTATACGCAGGCGCTGCTTTCCGCCGTGCCCAACCCCAACCCCTACCTCGAGCGCAACAAGAAGCTGCTGGTGTACGATCCCACGCAGCATGACTACAGCGTGGATAAGCCCATCTGGTGCGAGATCCTGCCCGGTCACTTTGTTTACGGCAACGAGAAGGAGCTGGACGGCTACCGCGCGAACCTGGCCAAGGAATAATCGAATATCCATTATCAGGGGGAACACTGCTTTCCGGGCAGGTTCCCCCTGAATCTTTTCTATAAAGGCAGCGTACAAGGCGAATCGGGACAATGCACTTTCACGGATGACTGCTGTGAACAGGAATTTTGGGAAAAACAAAACCATGCACGGTGTCTGTCAAAACGTGCATGGTGTCAGGAGAATTATGGTGCAGCTTTTTCAACTTGAAGATGTTATTGTCAAATTTCGCGCAGCAGTGGAATCACGTCTGTGAATCGGGCGGCTTCCGCTTCAATGACGGAATCGAAATTGGAGTGCTCGGCGCGGCGGAACACGGCGGCGTGAACATCCACCAGACGCTCAAAAGTGTCGCCGAGAAGAATGCCGTAAAAGCGCAGAAGCGCGTACAGAACGCCGAGGGCGAGTCCGGCGGCTTGCTGCTGTGTAGCTTTTTCGGGGAACCCGTTCCGCATCACATGGTTGACAAGCGCTTGCTCCAGCCAAACATCGGACATCGGATAGCGCTGCTCGTATTGACGGCGGCAATCACGCAATACCGTGTCCGCGTCATCGCCCAGTAAGCGTTGTGCCTCTTCCCAAAGCGGCTGCAGAGCGGCACTGTCCCGGGACAAAAAACCGATGAGCGGCAGCAGAGAAAGTTCGGAGTGCTCTTTGACCTGCATCCCCGGCAGACGGCGAATGCGCTCTTTCAGGGGTAGGGAGCGGTCCTGCAGCAGGGCGATGATGCCGTCCCGCGCGGCGACAGGGGCGGGGGACGGGATACCGGTCTGTTCCATTGGAACATCCATCATCATGGAGACCCAGCGGAGGGGCGATTCGGTGTGATACAATTGCTCCAGTACCGCTTCACAGCTGCCCGCACAGACGCATTCGGCCCCGTGCAGCGTTTTGATGGAACGCGGAAAGAGACGGCAGACAAGGGGCAGGGCGGCCTCGCCTTTTTCACACTGCAGAGCGCAAAGGCCGTCCGGACGCTGCAGAGGACAGATGCCCAGCCAGTTGGGGGACAGCTCGGCATAATTTTCGGGAAAGGGATGGCTTCGGACATGGAGAGCGATGTCCAGCCTGCGCCGGAGCGATGGGGAGCAATCCATGCCAAGTAAATGAAAATACTCATCCTCTGTCAGGGCGATGGGCCATTCATGACAGCAGGAATGACGGCAGGCACCGCACTTGCACTGAAAGCGCGGCAGATAATCGGGAACACGCACAGGGATCTTCATGCATTTCATCTCCGAGGCGTATTATATAGCTTTCAAAGCGTGATCGGCTGAATTTTTATTGTATTTGTTTGGTACAGCGAATCGGGGAGAGGGTCGCGCTCAAGTTGACACGGGTCGGTGAATAGCGTATACTGAAAATGCCATGAATGGCTGAAGGAGCGTATATGAAACGAAAGGGCGGCATTTCCCCGGTGGGATTGATGGTCATTATCATTCTGATCGTACTGATCATTGTCTTTTTTGCGGCGGCATGGGAAAACCATGCCCGCTATCAAAAGGAAGCGGCGGTGACACCGACGCCTTCCATCACGCCGCGTACTGTTCGCATTACGGAAGACCCGGCGTATCCGACCTCCACCCCCACGCCGTGCGTGCTGCAGGTGAATTCGGTTGGCATTGAGGTAAAACAATTGCAGGAGCGGCTGAAGGAGCTGGAGTATTATACCGGCACGGTGGACGGTCAGTACGGAAACGGCACCAAAGCCGCCGTCAAGGCTTTTCAGGAGCAGCACAGGCTGACAGCTGACGGCATCGCCGGCGATAAGACGATCGCTCTGCTGTATTCGGCTTCCGCGCAGGTGTTTGTGCCTACGCCCACTCCTTCGCCTACGCCCGCGCTTTTGTCCAACGGCAGCAATGGCGAGGAAGTCAAAATGCTGCAGGAGCGCCTGAAGGTGCTGGGGTATTATTCCGGCACGGTGGACGGTGCCTTTGGCAGCGGTACCAAGGCGGCGGTGAAGCTTTTCCAGCAGCAAAACGGCCTTGAGGCGGACGGCGTGGCGGGCCAGAAAACGCTGGCGCTGTTGTATTCCGACGCCGCCAAACATGTAACGATCACCCCCACCCCGGAACTGATCCAGGTGCTGAACGGTTCTGTGCCGATGCTGGTCAACAAGCAGCATACGGTGGCCAAGGATTTTGTACCGGCAGACCTGGTGGATATGAGCGCTTATTGCCCGTCTTCGCTGGTCAAGATCAAATACAGCGGCACCAAGGGTCAGCGGGATGCCGTGAATGCCCTGGTGTTTATGCTGCAGGCGGCAGCGGCGGACGGCATCACCAACTGGCAGGTGAGCGCGGCGTACCGCAGCTATGCCGATCAGCAAAGCATGATGGATTCCAAAATTCGCTCCTATATGGAGAACAACAACATGTCCCGCTCGCAGGCGGCCAGCGCTGCCAGCCGTACGGTGGCGCAGCCGGGCGCCAGTGAGCACCACACCGGTCTGGCTTTTGACATGACGGTGCCCAATACCAGCACCTTCCTTGGCACCAAGCAGTGCACCTGGCTGCATCAGCACTGCTGGGAATACGGCTTCATCATCCGCTATACCGAATAGAAAAAGGATATTACGGGTTTTGAGGCGGAGGCGTGGCACATCCGCTATGTGGGCAAGGAACACAGTGAGAATATCCGCAGGCTGAACATGTGCCTGGAGGAATATGTGGACTTCCTGAACAAAAAATAAGAAAAGGGGCGTTGGATTTATGGCACTGTTCAGAGGGACGGTTCGTTCCAAAGCGTTGGGCATGGATACCGTCGCCAATGTGGTGATACCCTACGACATCATGGCCCGGGATATGAACCCGCCGGAGAATGACAAGGTGCTTTATCTGCTGCATGGACGGCATCAGAATGCCGATTCATGGTGCCGCATGAGCGGTGTGGAACGCTATGCCCGCAAGAACGGCTTTACGGTGGTCATGCCGGAGGTGCAGCTTTCCTATTATTCGGATATGGCGTATGGCCCCAGGTATTTTGAGTATGTCAGCAAAGAGTTGCCGGAGATGATGAACAGCATGTTCCGTCTGCCCGAAGGCAGGGAGCATACCTTTGTGGGCGGTCTTTCGATGGGCGGCTTCGGCGCGGCCAAGATTGCCCTGAACCATCCCGGGGCGTATGCCGGCGTGATGTGCTTCTCCTCCGGTGTCTATATCCTGGATACCATGCAGCAGTGCGTGGAGAAGGGCTTTTTTACCGTAGCAGAAGGGACGGCGATTTTGGGAGAAGGCTTTCCCTGCAAAGAAACCGCAAACGACCTGGATGATCTGATGGTACGCTGGCCCGCCGATGTGAAAAAGCCCCGCTTCTATGTGACCTGCGGTACGGAGGACGGCCTGCTGCCGCTGACCCGCCGCCTGCATTCGGCGTTGCAGAAGAACGGCTTTGACAGCACGGAAGAGGAATGGTCCGGCAATCACGACTGGGATTTCTGGGATGCCTCGCTGCGCAAGGGTATGGCATTTATGAAATAAGTTTTCGCCCGAAGGTGTAAAACCCTCGGGCTTTTTTGATGCGGTCCGATGCCGAAAAAAAGAAGAAAATATGATTGATTTTTCTTGCACTTTCATTGGTTTTGTGCTATAAACATTCGGAACCATTTTCCAAATCGATTTTCGGAGCTTTTTTCATGGCGAGAACAAGTGTACGGGAGATGACTGACGGCTCCCCGATGAAGCTGGTACTGGGCTTCGCGGCGCCGCTGCTCTTTGGTTTTTTATTTCAGCAGCTGTATGCCATTGTGGATACAGCCATTGTGGGACGGTATCTTGGCGCCGATATGCTGGCGGCGGTGGGCGGAACCGGCTCGGTCAACTTTCTGATCAACGGCTTTACCATGGGCTGCTGCTCGGGCTTTGCCATTCCGATCGCCCAGACCTTTGGCGCAAGGGATCATACCTCCATGCGCCGTTATGTGGCCAACGCGGTCTATGTCTGTGCTGTGATTTCGATTCTGATGTCGGTCAGCACGGCGCTGCTTTGTACGGATATCCTGCGGCTGATGAACACACCGGAGGAGATCCTGTACAATTCCGCGGCCTACATCCGCATCATTTTTGCCGGCATTCCCGCGACCATGCTGTATAACATGGCGGCCGGTGTGCTGCGGTCGCTTGGAGACAGCAAAACGCCCGTGATGTTTTTGATCCTGGCTTCTCTGGTCAACATTGCGCTGGACCTGCTGTTTATTATCGTATTTCAGATGGGGGTGGCCGGCGCTGCCATTGCGACCATCATCAGTCAGCTGATCTCCGGCGCGGGCTGTGTGGCGGTGATGGTGCGCTCCTTCGCGATTCTGCGTATGAATGCCGAGGACCGTCAATTCCGTGCGGAGTACGGAAAAAAGCTGCTGCTGGTGGGTGCTCCGATGGGCTTGCAGTATTCCATCACGGCCATCGGTTCGGTGGCCATTCAGTGGGCGGTAAACGGCATTGGCGTTACCGCGGTGGCCGCTGTGGCGGCAGCCGGCAAGCTGACCAACTTTTTTGCCTGTGTTTTTGACGCGCTGGCGACCACCATGGCCACCTTTGCCGGGCAGAATGTGGGAGCAAGGAAACTGGACCGTGTCGGCAAAGGCTTGTGGGCAGCCTCGATCATCGGGGTTGTATATTGCCTGCTGGCGCTGCTGGTGGTGCTGTTCTTTGGTCCCGCGCTGATTGGATTGTTTGTGGACGGCGCCGAAAACGCGGAGGTCGTCCGCCTGGCACAGCAGTTTTTGACCTGGAACGCCTCTGCTTTTGTGCTGCTGCTGTTTGTCAACATTGTTCGACTGACGGTACAGGGCATGGGCTTTACGCAGGCAGCGATGATTGCCGGTGTTTTCGAAATGTTTGCCCGTCTGGCGGTGGCAATGCTGCTGGTGCCGGCTTTGGGCTTTAACGGGGCCTGTATGGCCAATGTGGCGGCCTGGGTGGCGGCGGACGCTTTCCTGTTCCCATGCTATTTCCGTGTGCTGAAAAAGCTGAAGCTGCGTCAGGCAGCGGCTCTGTAAGAAAGGAAATGACACGATGCAGAAGACCTTCACCCTTGAAAAAGTACTGACTACCTCGGATTGTGACATGAACAGCGCGTGGAAGCTCAGCGCGGTGCTGCAGACCATGCAGGACTTGTCCGGCATGCACAGCGAGGTGCTGGGCTTTGGCTACCATGTGATGCGTGAGAAAGGCCTTGTCTGGGCGGTGGGCAGCTATGAAGTACAGATGGATCACTACCCGCACTATGGCGAAAAGGTGGTTGCTGTGACCTGGCCGACCGTGATGCGGCATGGCTTTTATCTGCGCTATTACAGCTTCAGGGATGAAAACGGCGTTGAATTCGGCCGTGCCTCGGGCATGTGGATCCTGATGCGGCTGGCGGACCGCACGATGGAGCGCGGCAACCTGCTGGAGGGGAAAATGCCCGACAACAGCGACCTGAAGCCGGCGCTGGCCATGCCGGGACGCCTGCCCGCCGTGTCCGGGGAAAAGACGACTGAGGTGTTCCGTCCGCGCTACAGCGATATCGATGATAATCTGCATGTCAATAATGTGCGCTATCTGGATTGGTGCTGCGACGCGCTGGGCATTGAGTGCCTGCAAAAGCAGCAGATCAACCGTCTTGTGATCAACTACAGCCGTGAGATCCGTCCGCAGGACGAGGTGGAAGCCGCCATGACCCGTACGGATACCGCCTTCAGCTACCGCGGCAGCGTGGACGGTACGGCGCATTTTACGGTGGACGGACTGCTGGTGCCGCGCGCTTAAGCATTAATAAACGGACAGACTCCAAGATCGGAGCTGTCCGTTTTTGTTTATTCCACTGCCAAGGCCTGCTTTGCCAGCAGGAAGGCGCCCATGACGCCGCTGTGGATGCCCAGACCGGGGGCGGTGATGTAGTCGTCAAGCTGTTCATTCAGCGCGGGGGAGACGATGTAGCGGTTGAGGAGGGCGTTGGTTTTGCTGCGGATCATGGGCAGCAGGAAGCTTTGCTGCATGACACCGCCGCCGAGGATGATCTTTTCCGGGGAGAAGCAGCAGATGGCATTGACGCACATCTGCGCGAGGTAGGTGCTTTCGATCTCCCAGCTGAGGTGCTCCTGCGGCAGTTCTTTGGCCGGCACCCCCCAGCGCTTTTGCAGCGCGGGACCGGAAGCCAGCCCCTCCAGACAGCCTGTGTGGTAGGGGCAGAAGCCCTTGGGAGTGGGGTCACGGGGATCGGGCTGCAGCAGCATGTGCCCCAGTTCGGGATGCACCAGCCCGTGTACCGGCTGACCGTGGATGATGAGGCCGCCGCCGATGCCGGTGCCCACCGTGACATACAGGCAGGAGGAAAGACCTTTGGCGGCGCCGAGACGGGCCTCCGCCAGCGCTGCGGCGTTGACATCGGTATCAATGACGGTGGGAATGCCCAAAGCATCACGGAAGGTGGATAACAGCGGCACATTCTGCCAGCCCGGCTTGGGCGTGGCGGTAATGGAGCCGTAGGCGGGGGAGGAAGGCTGCAGGTCCAGCGGACCGAAGCAGCCGATCCCCAGGGAAGCGATGTTCCGTTGACGGAACCAGTCGATCATTTCCGGCAGTGTTTCTTCCGGGGAGCGGGTAGGCAGCACGGTTCTTTCAATCAGTTCGCCGGCGTCATTGACGACGCTCAGCACCATTTTGGTGCCGCCGGCTTCCAGAGCGCCGTAAAGGGGAGAAAAAGCCATAAAGACCTCTTTTCCGCAGCAAACGCTGCGCTTTTTTGCTTGCAAGGCAATGAAAACGGTTGTATACTGTCACCCGGAAGATAAACCGGGAGGCAGGCATGAAAAAGTACACGGTAAGGCGCCTTGTGATGATGGTGTTGGCCATCTTTGTGATCGGTCTGGGGTTGGAACTGTTTATTCTGTCCGCGATGGGCAGTGAAGCCAGCTCTTCGTTTGCACGGGCAACGGGGGATACCTTCGGCATTCCCTTTTCGATCAATATGATCGTGCTGAACTGCGTATATTTTGTGGCAGAGATCCTTTTCGGACGGGATCTGATCGGCCCGGGTACCTTTGTCAACTGGTGCTTTGTCGGCATCAGCGCCACCGTGTGGGAGAGCCTCCTGCAGGCGATCGGTTTTGTGCCGTCCTCCATGCCGGAGCGCGTTGCCTTTTTGCTGTCGGGCGTCATGGTGCTGTCGTTTGCGGTCTCGCTGTATCAGACCGCCGATACGGGCATTGCACCGTATGACACGCTGGCCATCGTGCTCGCCAGAAGACTACCCATTCCGTATTTCTGGTGCCGCATGATGGTGGACTGCACCTGTGTCGTGCTGACGCTGGTATTCCATGGCGCGGTGGGTGTGGGTACGGTCATCTGTTCCTTGTGCCTTGGACCGTTTGTGGCGTTTTTCAATACGCACGCCTCACAGCAGCTGTGCGGAATGAAGAAGACGTGACCCGATGGATATTGTAACATAACAAAACCGCCGGAGTAAATTCTCCGGCGGTATTTTCTTGCATTAATCCCTGGGGAGGCTTTGCATGTAAGCGTCCATGGAGGCCGCGACCACCTTGGAGCGTTCCACTGCTTCCACAACGGTGCGGGCGCCGCTGACGACGTCGCCGCTGGCGAATACGCCTTCACGGGTGGTGGCACCGTTTTCGTCGGCGACCAGCAGACCGCGGGCGTTTGCCTGCAGACCGTTGGTGCTGTTGACAAGACGGCTTCTCGGCCCCTGGGAGATGGAGATGATGGTGCTGTCGGCAGCGTACAGGATGGGCTCGGTGCCGTCGGAAACGGTCTTGCCGTTTTCGTCCTCCATGGTGCCCTGGAAGATGACACCTTCATCCACGATGCGGACGGGCATGCGGTTGAAGACAAATTCGACCCCTTCCAGTTTGGCGTAATCGACCTCGCTCTTGCTGGCGGTCACGTGCTGGGAACGGGAGAACACACGCACATGCTGTACGCCCTTGCGGATGGCGGTACGGGCCACGTCCATGGCGGCGTTGCCGGCGCCAATGATGTTGAGGGTTTTGCCCAGGTTGTAGCTGTCGGGGTTGTTGAGGTAGTTGATGCCAAAGTGGACGTTGCCCAGCGTTTCACCGGGAATGTGCAGGGCATTGGGCTGCCATACGCCGGAACCGATGAACACGGCCTTGTAGCCATCGCGGAACATATCCTCGATGCTGATGGAAAGACCAATGCTGGTGTTGGGACGCACGCGGATGCCCTTGAGCACCAGATGATGATATTCAAACTCATCAATGACCGATTTGGGCAGACGGAACTCGGGAATGCCGTAGCGCAGCACGCCGCCGATCTTGTCCTTGCCTTCAAAGATGGTGACCTGATAGCCCTTGCGCGCCAGTTCTACGGCGATGGTCAGACCCGCGGGACCGCTGCCGATGATGGCTACCCGCATCCCGTTGGAGGGGGCGGGGCCATCGGTATTCTTGGTGGTGTAGGTGGTGGAAATATAGTTTTCGATCATGGAAAAGTGCACCGGCTGCCCCTTGCGGCCCAGCACGCAGTGACCTTCGCATTGATTCTCATGGTTGCAGACCACGGAGCAGATGACGCTGAGCGGATTGTTTTCAAACAGCATGCGGCCGGCGTCGTCGATCTTGCCGTCCAGCAGCATGCGGATCACGGTGGGAATATTGGTGTGGATGGGACAGCCCTTCTGGCACTGCGGTACTTTGCAGTTCAGACACCGCTGGGCTTCCTCCAGAACATGAATCGCCATGAAAAAATCTCCTTGTCAATCGTTGGGGATAGAATGTTTCATATTAATTATAACTGTTTTAGAATAAAAAACAAAGTGTCCGAAGCGGATCGGACACTTTGCCTGTAAAGAAAAAAGCCGTATATGTTTCAAAAACTGAAACGGAATGGAAAACGGTGTCAGAAAGATGCAATGATCTCCGGCGTCATCGAGCGGACGACTGCTTCCGCCAGCTGAACGGAGGACTCAAAATCCTAAAGGGTACAGATGCCGTTCATGGAGTGGATGTAGCGTACCGGCACACCGGCGACTACGGAAGGAATGCCCTCCAGCGCAGTATTGATGACGGCAGCGTCATTGCCGCCGCCCTCGCGGACAGAATCCTGCGCCTTGATCCCCTTCTATGCGGCCAAATCGAGCACATAACGCTGGTAGCGCGGGGAACAGATGACCGATACATCCATGTGCCGCAGCATGGGGCCGCGGCGCAGGGCGGTTTGAATGGCGTAGGACGGGGTAAAGGTATCATCCGCCGGACAGCCCTCAAACACATAGGCGAGGTTGGGACGAACATGATTGACCGATACGCGGGCGCCTCTTTCGCCAACCTCTTCCTGGGCGGAAAGCACACCGACCACATCACAGGGCAGGTCGGCCCCTTTCAGCCTTTCCAGCGTTTCCAGCAGCGCGGCGACGCCGATGCGGCAGTCAAAGGCTTTGCCAAACAGCAGGCCTTTGCGGGTATCGGCCTGAAAACGGGAGGCGGGCACACCGGGCTCACCGATGCGGATGTGGAAATCACGGATAGCCTCCTCCCGGCTGGTGGCGCCGATATCGATGACAAAGGACGAGATCTCCGGAACGCCGCCGCTCTTTTCCGCGGCGGTCTGAAAATGCACCGGCTTGGCGGCGATGACACCGGGCAGGTATTCGCCCAGAGCGTTGCGCACCAATACATCCGCGGAGGAGAGCGCCAGGGGGCTGAAGCGGCCCAAAGTGACAAAACGGAGCGTGCCGTTTTCGTGGATGGAGTGGATCATGAATCCCACTTCATCGCTGTGCGCGTCCAGCATGATGACCGGACGGTTCCCGGTGTTTTCATTGCGGTGGATATACAGATTGCGCATGCAGTCTTCTTCAATGGGACCGATATCATGGGCAAGCTCACGGGCGACAGTGAGTACATCGTCCTAAAAACCGGAAGGACCGAAAGCGTTGGAAAGTTTTTCAATCATTTTCAGCTGTTGTTCAATGCTGCGCATGGTTATCACCTCGATGTTTATCATACGCGGACGATGTGCCGCCGTCAAGCAAAAGACGAATGCTTTGCGCGAAAAAACATGGAAGATACGGAACGAAAACAAAAACCTATTGACAAATACAGCAAATTATGTAACAATAAACTGACCGGCTGAAAGATGGAGCCCCTTGCAGGAGCTTTGTCGGGCTGTTTATTGATACGCAGCGTCTCTGTTTTTGCTCCGGACGGTTTTCAGACCGCCTGATCATGATAAAGCAATTGAAAATTGCGATTGTTGTTTTGTTGTGTTTTGCGAATAAAGTGTTTTGCTGTGCGTTGATGGCAGCTGAAGCCGTGACGGTTATTGCCGCACGGTTTTTTTCTGCGGTCGCCCGAGATTTTAAGTATGAGTAATTGAAAAAATCAACAGAAAGGGGAGAAAAAGTTGAACATTGTACTGGCAATTGTACTGATGCTGCTGTTTGCGGCGGTCGGCTGCGGTGTGGGTTATTCCTACCGCCGTTCTGTGACCGAGAAACGCATCGGCCGCACCGAAGAATACGCGCAGAAGCTGCTGGACGACGCGAGCCGCAAAGCAGCGGATATTAAAAAGGAAACCGAAATCGAAGCCAAAGAAGAAGTACTGCGCCTCAAGACCCGTTTGGACGAAGAGATCCGTACCCGCCGCAATGAAGTGCAGCATGCCGAACGCCGTGTGAATCAGCGTGAGGAAGCCCTGGACAAAAAGATGGACAATCTGGAACGGCGTGAGGAAACGCTGAACCAGAAGAGCGAGCAGACCCAGAAGCTGTACGCCGAAGCCGAAGAACTGCGGGACAAGCAGTCCAAGGAATTGGAACGCATTGCCGCGATGACGCAGGATGAGGCCAAGCAGATGATCATCGGTCATGTGCAGAAGGACGCTTATCATGACGCCGCCGCGCTGGTGCGTGAAATTGAAGCCAAGGCAAAGGAAGAGGGCGAAAAGAAAGCCCGCAACATCATTGCCCTGGCCATCCAGAAGTGCGCCGCCGACCATGTGGCCGAAACCACCGTGTCGGTCATTAACCTGCCCAATGATGATATGAAGGGCCGCATCATCGGTCGTGAGGGCCGCAACATCCGCGCCCTTGAGACCGCTACCGGTGTGGATCTGATCATTGATGACACGCCCGAGGCGGTGATCGTTTCCGCGTTTGATCCCGTGCGCCGTGAGATCGCCCGCCTGGCCATTGAAAAGCTGATCCAGGATGGCCGCATCCATCCCGCCCGTATTGAGGAAATGGTGGAGAAGGCCAAGAAGGAAGTGGACAACCAGATCCGCGAAGCCGGCGAACAGGCTGTCTTTGAGACCGGTCAGCACAGCCTGCATCCCGAACTGGTCAAGATCCTGGGCCGCATGCGTTATCGCACCTCCTATGGTCAGAACGTGCTGAAGCACTCCATCGAGGTCAGTCATCTGGCCGGCCTGATGGCTGCCGAACTGGGCGCCGATGTGCAGCTTGCCAAGCGCGCCGGTCTGCTGCATGATATCGGCAAGGCTGTTGACCATGAGCAGGAAGGCTCCCACGTACAGCTGGGTGCCGAGCTGGCCCGCAAGTATCATGAAAACAACGACATCATCCACTGCATTCAGGCTCACCATAACGACATTGAGCCCCAGACGGTGGAGGCTGTGCTGGTACAGGCTGCTGACGCCATCAGCGCCGCCCGTCCCGGTGCTCGCCGTGAGTCGCTTGAAAACTACATTAAGCGCCTGGAGAAGCTGGAGAGCATCGCCAACGATTTCGCCGGTGTTGAAAAGTCCTTCGCCATTCAGTCTGGCCGTGAGATCCGCATCATGGTCAAGCCCGAAGACGTGACGGATGAGGGCACCAAGGTGATGGCCAAGGAGATCGCCAAGCGCATTGAACAGGAAATGGAGTATCCCGGTCAGATCCGCGTCAACGTGATCCGCGAGACTCGCTGCACCGAATACGCCAAATAATCGTTTTATCAGCCCGGACGGTACAGTCCGGGCTTTTGCGTGGAACAGGGAAGGGGACGACACATGAAACATGTTTTTTTGATCGGTGATTCCATTCGTATCGGCTATGACCGTTATGTGCGCGAACAGCTGGAGGGGACGGCGGAGGTGTACTGGCCGCAGGATAACGCCCGATTTACCCAGTATACCCTGCGCTTTGTGCATCAGTGGGCGCGGGAAGAATGCGACCCGGAAAAAATAGACATTGTGCATTGGAACAACGGTTTGTGGGATGTTATCCACATCCTGGGGGATGACGCGCAGACGAGCATAGAGGAATATGTCCATTATCTTGAACGGATACTGAAGCGTATACGACAGATTTTTCCCAATGCGAAGGTCATTTTTGCGCTGACGACTTCGGTGGTGGAGGAATACATGGGGACAGATGCTTATCGCCGCAATGAGGAGATCTGTGCGTACAATGCTGCGGCGATGGAGATGATGCGGCGCGAGGGTGTGGAGATCGATGACCTGTATACGGTCTCAGCGCAGATGCCGACAGAATATCGTACGTCCGAAGGGACACATTTTACCGAGGAAGGGTACAAGCTGCTGGGGGTAAAAGCGGCGGAATGCGTTCGGCAGCTGCTGTGATGCAGGTTGTTGGGGTTGACAAAGCCGCGGAATGATGATACGTTGAAGATACGAATGAACGGAAGAATGATGATTGGAGGACAGAAAGATGGACAGACAGGTGATCAATACCCCGAAGGCTCCCGCGGCGATCGGGCCGTATTCCCAGGGAATCAAGGCGAATGGAATGGTTTTTGTTTCCGGATGCCTGCCCATCGATATGAGCACCGGTGATCTCAGCACCGGGGATATTGCCGAGCAGACCCGCTGCGCGATCAGAAACGTGGATACGATTCTGAAAGAGGCGGGGAGCGAACTGAACAAAGTGGTCAAGACCACCATCTTTGTGAAGGATTTGGCGAACTTTGCCGACATCAACGGCGCTTATGCCGAATTTTTCAGCGCGGAACCACCGGCTCGTGCATGTGTGCAGGTGGCTGCGCTGCCCAAAAACGCGGAGCTGGAAATTGAAGCGATCGCGCTTGCGTAAAAACAAAGCGCCTGTCGGAGAGCATGCTCTGACAGGCATTTTTTTGCTTGCAAACAGGGGCGCAAACGCTTAAAATAAGAGGGAATAAGTTGTCGGGGAACAGTATGGAACGTTGTTTTATTTTTGCGGCGGGGACGCTGTTTGAACTGCATGAAAGACCCGAAAAGGGCGATCTGGTGATCGCGGCTGACGCGGGGTACCGCTACTGCGTGCAGGAGAACATCGAGCCCGATCTGATCATCGGGGATTTTGACTCCATGGAGCAGCCCAAGGGCGGCACGGTGCTGAAATTTCCGGTGGAAAAGGATGATACCGATACCATGCTGGCGGTGCGGGAAGGACTGAAACGCGGCTGCCGCAGCTTTTATATTTACGGTGGGACGGGCGGAAAACGCCTGGATCATACGCTTTCCAACCTGCAGACGCTGGCGTTCATCCGAAAAAACGGCGCGCACGGCTATCTGTACGATGATCATTTTGTGTACACGGTGCTGGAAAACGAGACCTTCACCCTCCGAAAGACGGTGGAATGGGGGCTTTTATCCCTGTTCAGCATGGGTGAAAGGGCAGAAAATGTTTGCATTGAGGGCGTACAGTACGCGGCAGACGGCCTGACACTGCATTGTGATTTTCCCATTGGCTGCAGCAACCATATTCTGG
>JAZRWA010000063.1:0-5928 GCA_045599485.1 Clostridia bacterium
ATGCACGTACCGTTGTTCAGCCCCCAGAAGTACTCGGAGGTTTTGTAGATTTCAAAATCCGAGCCCTGCTGCTCCACCAGAATGCTCAGCTGATGCAGGATGGGGGCATCCTTTTCGGGCGTGCCGTACACCTGAGTGAGCGCATTCGCAAGGTATTCCACATTGGCGCCGGTGTTTTTCGTATCCCGCAGGTAGAATTCCACGCCTTCCAGCTGGTCATCCACAAAGAAATACCTGCCATACACATTGAAGCTGCTGAGCGTGGTCTTCAGCACCTTCATCACAGCGCGATCGTTAAATCTGGTTTCGTCAATGTAGCTGCTCTGACCTTCCGCCGCCAGCACCTCCGCGGAGCTCATGCCCCAATGCAGACCGTTGCGGAAGGTAAACTCTCCGGCCTGTGTGTTGTTCTTCGGCGCTTCAGGCGCGGGGGTGACTGTCACTCCGCACGTAGGAGAAACGCACACGGGAGTCGCTGTCACGACAGGCGTGGGAGTCGGCGTCACAACAGGCGTGGGAGTCGCCGTCGCAGGGGCAACATAAGCACTGTAGGGAGCATAATCACTATATTGGGGCGATGGACGGGAGGCATACTGCACAAACATGATCCCTTCCAACAGGGCGGACAGATCGTTTTTCAACTGTTCCATGCTCTGCCAGGCAAGGCCTTCCACATGCGCAGCGATATAGAGATAATAATTCTTATCATGGGACCAGCCCGCGTTATCCGCCAGCAGGGCATCCGCATACGCCCACTTTCCGTCAGCATTCAGAAAAACCCTGAACTCACCGCCAGCCGCCATCAGCGTATCATAGGTACCGGCAGAGTTTTTTCCCGCGGCATCCACATAGGTAAACGTGCCCAGTTTGAAGGTCACCTCGGCATATTTTCTCTCGCCGAAGATTGCGTTGAGTGTAAAGGTATCGCTAGCCACCTAAGTGATTTCCCATACCGCACCGGATTTTCCCGCAATGACCGCCTGAGTGGGAAGGGGAAAGCGCATCCAATAATTATCGTACCAGCAGCTGCACAGCTCGATGCCATCAAACATATTCCGTGTCCAGAAGGTGTTCGACTCCTCATAGGTCAGCAGCTTCTTGACGCGGTTGATTTCGTTCAGGATCATGGTTTTCAGCTTTTCAGTGCCGGCTTTTCCGGATTCATTGGAAAGCGTTTTATCGTACACGCGGATCCGCAGCATAGCGTCCTTTCCGATGCCATTAAGCGGAAGCAGTCCGTAGCCAACGCCATAACTGTAACTCAGCTAGGTATACGCCGCATAGCCTTCCGTTCCCTTGGCGATGATGTTGTTCTGGGAGGGCGCACGATCCAGGAACTTTGTATACGGCTCAGATTCCACCGCCTGATAATGAATCTCCAGCTGCGTATCCGGATTGCTGAATACAACCTGATCCATATTAAAAGACCGGGCATAGAAGCCTTCCGGGCAAGGAAATACCGCCGAGATGTTCTTATGCAGATTATAATGAAAGATACCGTTATATCCATAAGGATTGATTCTCACCATCGGATAGCTTTCGGTCGTCATCAGGCACCATGTGATTGCACCCGGCACCTCCAGTTGTTGAAGGGTGATTCCCTCCGCCACGCAGCCAACGCAAAGCGAAAGCATCAGCACGACTGCCACAATCGTTGTCAGAAATCTTTTCATTCCTTTTCCTCTCCTTTTTCTTTCCGCATGATTTGTGCGGAAAACCGATGATAGTACATATTATATCGTTCTGTTTTTCATTCATGTTGCGAGAATAGTAGCGTATTTATGCGACTTTTGCATTTTATGCAATTTTTCGGCATTTTCTGTTGTTTTCGTGTATCCATACGGGCACAATTTTCCCTTGAAGTACCCCCGATTCAATGGTATAATAGGTTTACCCATTATAAAAAGGAGTGTGCATTCCAATGGCTAAAGTATTGGTTGAAACTTCTGCCCGTCACGTACATGTGACCAAGCAGGATCTGGAAATTCTCTTCGGTGAAGGTTATGAGCTGACTGTCAAGAAGATGCTCAGCCAGCCCGGTCAGTACGCCAGCGCGGAGCGCGTGGACGTGGTCGGTGAAAAGAAGACCCTGGCCGGTGTCAGCATTCTGGGACCCTGCCGCAAGGAGACCCAGGTCGAGCTGTCCCTGACCGATGCCCGTTCCATCGGCGTCAAGGCTCCCATCCGTGAGAGCGGCGACCTCGAAGGCAGCGGCGCCTGCAAGCTCGTTGGCCCCAAGGGCGAAGTGGTGCTGGAGAAGGGCGTCATCGCCGCCAAGCGTCACATCCACATGACCCCCGCCGATGCCGAGCAGTTCGGCTGCCAGGATAAGGACATCGTGTCCGTCCGCATCGATTCCGATGGCCGCAGCCTCACCTTCGGCGACGTCGTCGTCCGTGTCAACCCCACCTACGCGCTGGCCATGCACATCGATACCGATGAAAGCAACGCCGCCTGCGCCGGCCCCGGCACCATGGGCGAAGTCATCAAGTAATTTTTCCCATAGCAAAAAAGGCAGGGCCGCAGGGCTCTGCCTTCTCTTTTGTATCTGATTCAAAACGGAGGAAACACCATGCCGCGTCCCATGACCGCCGAAGAAAAATACACCATGATGACCACGCAGCCCATCCCCTCCCTGGTGACCCGCATGGCCATTCCGGGCGTCATCAGCATGCTGGTCACTTCCATTTACAACATGGCCGACACCTTTTTTATCGGCCAGCTGAATAATACGTCGGCCACCGGCGCCATCAGCATCGTTTTTCCGCTGATGACCATCATTCAGGCGCTGGGCTTTTTTCTGGGACACGGCTCGGGCAACACCATCTCCCGGCAGCTTGGCAAAAAGGATACCGCCGATGCTTCCCGCACCGCGGCGACGGGCTTTTTCGGCGCCTGCCTGCTGGGGCTTGTATTGACCGCGGGCGGATTGCTCTTTCTGCCGCAGCTGATGCGGCTGCTGGGCAGTACCGAGACCATTTTGCCCTACGCGCAGGAATATGCCCGCTACATCCTCATCGGCGCGCCGTGGATGATGGCCTCCATCGTGCTCAATGTGCAGATGCGTTTTCAGGGCAACGCCGTGTTCAGCATGGTGGGCATCTCCTTCGGCGCGGTGCTGAACATCGCTTTGGACCCGCTGTTCATCCATGTCCTGGGCATGGGCGTCAGCGGCGCGGCCCTTGCGACCATCATCTCACAGGCTTTCAGCTTTCTGCTGCTGTTCCTCGGCACCTTCCGCGGCGGCAACATCCGCCTTCATCTGCGTGATTTCACCCCCGACAGGGCACATTTGACACCCATCGCCCTGGGCGGTCTGCCCTCGCTGTGCCGTCAGGCGCTGGGCAGCGTAGCCACCATTCTGATGAACATCGCCGCCCGCTCCTACGGCGGCATCACGCCCGCCGACATCGACGCGGCGGTGGCTGCCATCGGCATCGTCAACCGCATGATGCAGTTCTGCGCCAGCGCCATCATCGGCTTCGGTCAGGGCTTTCAGCCGGTGTGCGGCTTCAATTACGGAGCCAAGCTGTTCGGCCGCGTGCGCAAGGCCTTTATGTTCACGCTGTGGGTGATGTTCGCGGCCATGCTGGTCATCTCCGCCGTGGGTCTGACCGTGACCGACACGGTGATGTCCTGGTTTACGCAGGACCCCGCGGTGCTGTCCTTCGGCGCGCTGACGCTGCGGCTGCAATGTGCCGTCTTCCCCATTCAGGCCATCGTTTTTGCCGGCAACATGATGATGCAGACCATCGGCATCGCCGGCCGTGCCTCGCTGCTTTCCATGGCACGCAACGGCGTGTGCTTCATTCCCATGATCCTGCTTCTGCCGCCCCTCTTCGGCGCCCTCGGCGTACAGATGGCGCAGGCCTGCGCCGATGTGCTGGCCTTCGCTCTGGCGGTGCCGCTGGTCATTCCCGTACTGAAGATGCTCAAACGCCGCGAGGAAGAAACAAAATAATTCATTTAACCTGTTTCATAACTTCGGCACTGTGCTATAATAGCATTGAAACCGATTTTCATTCTCCCGGGAGCCTTCCATGCAAACCTTTCAGCTGATTCTGGAATTGATCGGCACGGTGGCCTTTGCCGTCTCCGGTGCCGTGACCGCCATCGAAAAAAAGATGGACATCTTCGGCGTGTGCGTGCTGGCGCTGACCACCGCTGTGGGCGGCGGCATCATCCGCGATCTCATTCTGGGCAACACGCCGCCCGCCACCTTTTTGACCCCCATCTATGCGCTGACGGCCATCATCGTGGCTTTGATCGTTTTTCTCCGCCCCGTACGTTCCTATCTGATGGGATCGCACAAGGTCTACCGCGGCACCATGCTGGTCATGGATTCGCTGGGGCTGGGCATTTTCACCGTGGTCGGCATCTCGATCGCCTTCAGCACCGTTGAAAACGCCGGTGCCTTCCTGACCGTGTTTGTCGGTGTGCTGACAGGTGTGGGCGGCGGCGTGCTGCGGGACATCATGGCCGGTAATACGCCCTTCATTTTTGTCAAACATATCTACGCCGTGGCTTCGCTGCTCGGCGCGCTGATATGCGTGTTTCTCTGGCAGCCCTTCGGACAGATTCCCGCCATGATGCTGGGCACGCTGCTGGTGCTGTTCATCCGCCTGCTCTCCTCCATTTTCCACTGGAACCTTCCCAGAGCTGACTGACATTAAAGGAGTGTACCGTTATGAGAACCTCTGCCACTACCGGACCTATCTTTGACATTGTCGGACGTGAAAAGGGCATTTCCATCATTGCCAAAGCGGGCTATGACTGCCTGGACTTTTCGCTTGGCAGCCTGGTGCGTATGGACAGTGAATGGCTTCTGCCCGATTACAAGGAGCGTGCCGCCGAGGTGGTGCGCCTGTGCAGGGAAAACGGCATCTGTGTGGGACAGACCCACACGCCCTTCCTTTTCCGCTGGGAAGACCCCGAGGCGAAGGCGAACATCGCCATCCCCAACACCATCCGCGCGCTGGAGGTTTCCGGTCTGCTCGGTGCGCCCATTGCCATCGTGCACCCGCTGCATCACCTGAACTACAAGGATTACGGCGAGATGGAATTCCAGCAGAACATTGAGTTCTATCAGCTGCTGGCTCCCTATGCCAAAGAGTTCGGCATCAAGATCGGTATCGAGAATATGTTCCAGTACGACAGTCTGGGCAACACCATCCGCGATACCTTTGCCGATATTGAAGAATACAAGCGCATCTTTGAAGTGCTGAATGATGATGTGTTTGTCGCCTGTGTGGATGTGGGACACAGCGGTCTGGGCCGCTGCTGCACCGCCGGCGATATGCTGCGCGCTTTGGGACACGATTTGGTCAAAGCACTGCATGTGCACGACAACGACAACCTCCGCGACCGCCACACCGTGCCGTATCTGGGCACAATGGACTGGGATGATATCTGCGCCGCGCTCAAGGAGATCCGCTACGAGGGCGACCTGTGCATGGAGGTGCTGGGCGGCTACTACAAGCGCTTTACCGATCCCGACCTGCTGCTGGATGCCGTGCACTTTGCCAACCGCATCGGCCGCCACCTTGCGAAGAAAATTGAGGAATAACGAAGAACACAGGGGGAACCGCGCTTTCCGATGCCGGAAAGCAGGATCCCCCCTGTACCCCTTCCGAGAAAGGGCAGTCATTGAATGATATAACAACACCCTTGCACAATTGGAGATGAATTGTTTCCAACTGTGCAAGGGTGCGTTTTTTTCTTATAGAATCAGCTTTTTCTCGGAAGGTTTGAAAACCATGCCTTTGGGCCTGCAAAAAGCGCGGTTTCCAAAAACTCCCGTTTTCGTCACTTCAAATACTTCAGCAGGCCGTTGGCATAGAAGGTCATGCCCAGTTCGTTGGGATGCAGACCGTCCAGAAAGCACCCGGGAATATGCGGCACCAGCGTCCAGCCGGGGATGCAGCGCAT
>JAZRWA010000064.1:0-10484 GCA_045599485.1 Clostridia bacterium
GGTACCCAGAAGGCAAAGCGCCAGCTGGCAATGCTCTTCATGCTGCCCGAGATGGCCCACGCCAGAAAATGACCGATGATGAAGGTAAAGCACATATAATAGGTCACGCGGTCCCGCTTTTCGCCCTCGTACCAGTCGGCCATGATGCGCACCACGGGCGTCCACAGCATGGATTGACAAGCGCCGTTCATTGCCCACAGCACCAGCACCTGCGTGTAATTGGAAGCGCAGCCCACCAGCAGGTTGCACACGGCGGTGCCGATGAGGCCCATCGTCACGTGCCGGCGGCAGTTGACGCGGTCGGCCAGGCTGCCGTTGACCACCTGTCCCACGGCGTACACGGCCGCCAGCATGGTCTGGATGAGGCCGCTCTGGGCGGCAGTCAACTGAAAGGTCTCCGTGATGCCGCTCAGCGCCGGGGCCAGGTTGAAGCGCCCCACATACGACAGCATGTAGCAGATGGCGCAGCCCCAGAAGATGCGTTTTTCCTGCTTTGAAAAATTCTTCAGCATGTTGTTGTTCCTCAGATGCCCAGCAGCTTCTCCAGCGCGTCGGCTACGCCGCCCTCGCCGCACAGGCCGGTCACCATGTCGGCGGCCTCCTTGACCTCGGGCTCGGCGTTGCCCATCGCCACGGCGGTACCGGCGCAGCGCAGCATGTCCAGATCGTTGACGCCGTCGCCGATGGCGATGCTGTCCTCGGGGGCAATGCCCAGCATTTCGCAGGCGGTCAAAAGTCCGCTGCCCTTGTTGCAGCCTCTGGGCACCGCCTCATACCAGTCACGCCACACCACCAGGTCAAACAGCGGGCTCAGCACGGCCCGGTCCTCCTCGGTGATGGGGGAGGTGACGGTCAGCTTGGTCACATGGATGTCCTTGAAAACGGTCTCAAAATCGTCCTCATGCGTCACCTTGACCAGGCTTTTGCGTCCGGGGAAGGTGCCGATCTCAAGCATGCCGTTTTCGCACTCAAAGTAGCAGTGACGCCCCGGCTGAGAGAGCATCAGGCGGCAGACGACGCGCAGCTGCCCGCGGTCCACGCGGCGGCAGAAAACGGTCTCGCCGTTCAAAAGCAGGTGCGCGCCGCAGCCCGCCAGAATGCCGCTGATGTAATCCGCCTGCCTGAGGGAGGGCGGCACAAAGCCGAAGGAGCGGCCTGTGTTGATCAGGATGATATGACCCGCCGCCACAGCACGGCGAAGGGCCTGCGCATCTTTTGCGACAGGCCCTTCGGCGCCTCTGGGCAAAAGCGTGCCGTCAATATCCAGAAAGACAGCTTTTTTGCTCATGAGTATCCTCTTTTATCGATTTTAGACCAGACCGGGCATCAGCATGCCGGCGATGGTGCAGAACAGCAGCAGGGACAGGGCGTCCACGATGGTGGTAATGAAGGGGCTGGCCATGACCGCCGGGTCAAAGCCCAGCTTCTGCGCCACCATGGGCAGCGTGCAGCCCACCAGCTTGGCAAGGACGACCGTCATCGCCAGCGTGATGCAGATGGTGGCGGACGCCATGACGTAGTTGGGGAAGGAGCTGTACTGGATCAGCAGCTTGATAAAGTTGAACACCGCCAGCGTGATGCCGCACATCACGGCCACGCGGGATTCCTTCCACCACACCTTGGTGATGTCACTGAAGTGCAGTTCATCCAGGGACAGGCTGCGGATGACGGTCACGCTGGCCTGGCTGCCGCAGTTACCGCCCGTATCCATCAGCATGGGGATGGCGGCGGTCAGAATGATGGAGGCGGAAAGCGTGTGCTCAAAGCCGGTAATGATCATGCCCGTAAAGGTGGCGGACAGCATCAGCAGCAGCAGCCACGGAATACGGTTTTTGTAGATCTCCAGCACGCTGGTCTTCAGATAGGGCTTATCGTTGGGGGTCACGGCGGCCATCTTGCTGATGTCCTCCGTGGCCTCTTCTTCCATGACATCGATGGCGTCGTCAACCGTTACGATACCGATCATGCGGTTTTCGCCGTCCACCACGGGCATAACGTTCAGGTCGTAGGTGGAGAACATGCGGGCCACGGTCTCCTGGTCCTCCATCGTGGTGACGGAGATGACGTTGTCCTCCATCAGGTCCTGCATCTCCTGATCATCCTGCGCCATGACGATGGTGCGCAGGGACACGGCGCCCATCAGCGTACGGTCCTTGTCGATGATGTAGCAGGTGTTACAGGTCTCCTTGTCGGTGCCCGTCAGACGGATCTCGCGCAGCGCCTCGGCCACGGTCATGTCGGCGCGCAGGCCCACAAACTCGGTGGTCATGATGCTGCCGGCGCTGTCCTCGGGGTACTTGAGCAGCTCGTTGATGCTGTTGCGCATCTCGGGGTCGGCCTGCGCCAGGATGCGGCGCACCACGTTGGCCGGCATTTCTTCGGCCAGGTCAACGGCGTCGTCCATGTACAGCTCGCCCAGAACGTTTTTCAGTTCGGTATCGGAAAAGCTTTTGATGAGCTTTTCCTGCATGTCAGATTCCATTTCCACAAAGGTATCCGCGGCCAGCTCCTTGGGCAGCAGGCGGAACAAAGGGGCAATGGAGTTATCGGGCAGAACGGAAAGCACATAGGCGATGTTGGCCGCCTGCATGGTGCTCATCACGTCGCGCAGCGTATTGTATTTTTTATTTTCCCAGAGCTTTTCGATGGTCAGCTCCAGACCGGTTTCAATCTGAGACAATCCCGATTCCCTTCTTTCTTATTTAATATAATGGGTCACGGGACACGGGGACTTCAGCGGGCGGAAAGCCGTGCGTGGCTTACCGCGCGCCTACTTCGTCCTACATCCGCGTCCCTGCCAGTACTGCCGGTATCCATGACGGCCCTCCTTCTTCAAAAAAAATCACCGCATGCTCCGGAAAGAACATACGGCTGCCAATTGTACCGTACGAGCTTCAGCATCACGGGGCAATGAAACTGCGTTAGACCATGCCTTGTGTGTTCGACATTGTCTGTTGGCCATCTTGAGGTGTTTCCACCTTTTCGCGGCAGCAGTCCGTATCCCCGCGGCAGCCTTACCTACCGGATCAACGTTCACCCTATTATAAAAAAAACGCTGCCCGGTGTCAACCTTCCCCGAAAAAGAAAAACCGTTTTCCATTGCCTGCAAATACGAACGAAATATACAATTGATATACAAAATTTGCGATAATAAACGGCGTTTATTTGCATAAAAGTGCTTGACATGTGAATATATATGCATTATAATACGCTCACCGCATTTGAAAGGAGTCCCCTTGAACCATGAAAAAGACCTTTATTTCCGTTTCCGCTTTTGTTCTTTCCCTGATGATGCTTGTATCCTCCGCTTCCGCCTGCACCTCGCTGTATGTCGGCTCCGCCCTGACGACCGACGGCACCATCCTTCTGAGCCGCAGTGAGGATCTGGCCAACAACTACAACAAGATGCAGTTCGTCATTGAGCCCGGTGTGCACAAGGCTGGCGAGGTGTACAACGGCTGCTACGGCTTCACCTACACCTTCACCCATGATTCCTACGGCTACACCGCCTTCCAGGATGACAACATGTACGGTGTGGACAATGTTTGCCCCGACTGCGGCGGCACCCACCTGCACACCCCCTATCAGGAGGGCGGCACCAATGAAAAGGGCCTGACCGTCAGCTCCTCCGAAGCCATGACCGCCGTCAAGGAGATCCTGGCCCTGGAGCCCTTCGAAGCCGACGGCGGCATCGATCAGGCGGAGATCCCCACCATCCTGCTCAGCGAGTGCTCCACCGCCAAAGAAGCCCTCGACATGCTGATGAACTTCTATGACACCGTCGGCACCGCCACCGGCAGCGGCCTGTGGATCTTCGACAAGGACGAAGCCTACTACATCGAAAACGGCTGCTCCCATCAGTATCTGGCCATCAAGCTGAACGACACCCTGGTCATGGTGCAGCCCAACATGTGCGCTCTGGGCTTGATCGATCTGGATGACGAAAATGTGTATGCCTCTGCCGGCCTGATCGCCACCGCCAAGGCCGCCGGCACCTATGTGGGTGACGAAGAAGCCAACACCATCAACATCAGCGCTTCCTACTTCAACCGGGCCAACCAGAAGCAGTCCACCCGTATGACCAACGTTCTGAACTTCCTGCAGGGTGTGGACACCTTCACCAGCGAGGAAGGCAACTACGGTCCCGAAGCCTTCACCGTGACCAACGTGGGCGCCGATGGCAGCATCGTGCCCCTCAACACCGCCATCAAGCTCGATCATGCCATGTCTCTGGAAGACGTGCTGGCCTACTACCATGTGAGCGGCGTCAGCAACACCGGCAACCTCGAGACCCACATCTACAATTATGTGCCCGGCAGCGCTGACCCCACCGACATTCAGGAGTGGGTCGCCATGGCTACCACCGGCCTGAGCGTGTTTGTTCCCTACCTGCCCATGCTGACCAACGATGTGTACGAAGGCCTGAAGGTCTCCACCGCCACCGCCTACTTCACCACCGAAAAGCCCACTGAAGGCGCCTTCTATCCCACCACCGGCAAGGTGACCAACGAAGCCGGCGAAAAGGTGACCGTGGACGGTTACATGGTGATGCCCTCCGACTGGGCCGACTCCGTGTACTGGACCATGAACGTGCTGGCCAACCTGTACCTGAACGACGCCATGGATCAGACCGCCAAGGACATGGTGGATGCTGCCCTCGCCGGCATGCAGGATGTCATGGTCGATCAGTATCTGGCCGAAGGCAATGGCGTGCTGGCCGCCGTCAAGGCGCTGTATGCCGCCGGTGACATCGACGCCGCCAAGGCGCTGGTGACCAACACCGCCTACATCTACTCCGAGGATGCCCACCTGATGAGCGTCAAGCTGGTCAAGGCCATCATGAACGGCCTGTACGACTGATAAACGATTAACAAAACAGATCATCGCCGTGTCTTCCGATTTGGAGGGCACGGCGATGTTTTTGCGTGATGAGGAGACTTGCATAGTGACAGTACGGTAAAAATATGATAGGATATATTAATATCATCCCCGATATTCCGAAACGAAAAGAGGAAAGGGTATATGAACAGAAAACCGAATATCATCATGATCCTGACCGATGACCAGGGCTACTGGTCGCTGGGCTGTACCGGCAACAAGGAGATCCGTACTCCAAACATTGACGCGCTGGCGGCAGGCGGCGTGCAGCTGGATAATTTCTTTTGCGTATCGCCCGTGTGCTCGCCCGCGCGGGCTTCGCTGCTGACGGGGCGCATTCCCAGCCAGCACGGTATCCATGACTGGATCCGTGTGGGCAACGGCGACAAGCACGGCGACGCCCCCATCGATTATCTGGAGGGCATCACCGGCTATACCGATATTCTGGCCCGGAACGGTTACACCTGCGGTCTCAGCGGCAAATGGCACATGGGCGCCACCTGCATGCCGCAGAAAAGCTATTCCCACTGGTTTGCCACGCTTGGCGGCAGCGGCACCTATCATGACGCCAAAGTTTATCGCGGCACCGAATTGGTGCAGACTGAAGGGTACCTGACGGACGTCATTACCGAGGACGCTCTCGGCTTTATCGATGAATGCGCGGACAACGATCAGCCCTTCTATCTGAACCTCAGCTACACGGCGCCGCATTCTCCCCATGTGGATCAGCATAAGCCGGAGTATGTACAATATTATTACGACAACTGCACCTTTGACGATGTGCCGCAGGACAAGCGCAGCCCGGGCAGCATCCAGCATCCGCACGACATTGAATATTCGCTGACCTTTGCCGACAAGAGCCGCGAATTTTTGACCCTGCGTGACCTGCTCAGCGGTTATTACGCCGCCGTGCAGGGCGTGGATGACGGCGTGGGGCGCATCGTCAAAAAACTTTAGGAACGGGGACTTCGCGACAACACGCTGATCGTATACACCGCCGATAACGGCTTCAGCTGCGGTCAGCACGGCGTGTGGGGCAAGGGCAACGCCACTTTCCCGCTCAACCTGTTTGACACAGCGGTCAAGGTGCCCTGCATCTTCAACTTCCCCGGCGTCATCCGCGCGGGCGTCAAGGCCGACAGCCTGCTTTCCGCCTATGACTTCATGCCCACGCTGCTGGATCTTTTGGGCTATGAAAACCCCGAGGCCAACCAGCTGCCGGGACGCAGCTTCAAAAACCTGCTGCTCACCAGCAGTACGGAAGAGTATCACGAGGCCATCACCGTCTTTGACGAATACGGCCCCAACCGCATGATCCGCACCAAGGAGTGGAAGTACATCCACCGCTATCCTTACGGTCCGCACGAGTTGTATGACCTGGTGCACGACCCGCGGGAGCAGTTCAATCTGCTGGAAGAAAACCGTTATTTCTATCATGGCCCCAAGGAGATACAGGCCAAAACCGAGGAGCTGAAGGCCATGCTGGATCACTGGTTCATGGAATATGTCGATCCCTGCATTGACGGCGCCCGCGAGCCCGTGTGCGGCCGCGGTCAGCTGACCCCGCTGGGCGAAAAGGCGCAGGGAAAACTGACCTTCTCGCCCGTCAGTCAGGTGGAATACAAGCGATAATTTTTGCTTATTCGCATGAAAACAGCACAGGCTTGAATGCCTGTGCTGTTTTCTCTTGCATCGGCGCGCTTTTTCGGGTATAATGCTCCCCGACACAATCAGCAGACACGACCGACCAACTGAATAGGCAGGAGGCCAATTCGATGGAAATGAAGCATTTTCCGACGATCAACCTTGAAGCCACCGGCAAGCACATTGCGCAGCTCCGCAAGGAGCGGGGTCTGTCCGTCAAGGACATGCAGAACTATTTTGGGTTTGATGCTCCCCAGGCCATTTACAAATGGCAGAACGGGACGGCGCTTCCCACCGTGGACAATCTGCTGGCCCTGAGCGTGCTTCTGGAGGTTTCCATCGACTCCATACTGGTGACGACACCATCCAACATCACAATGCTGACCGACCGTGAGCCTGAGGGCTCTGTTTTTTTGCGCAAAAATGCCTGTTGGATGACAATAAAAAAGACAACCTCCGGCATTTTCCGGAGGCTGTCCGTTTTCAGTACGGATTACCTGACGCAGATGGCAGGACTGCCGCAGACAACCTGAGCGGTGCCCTGCTTTTCGCCCGGATATGAAGTTTTTTGCACCTGTTTTTATTGTTGACATAAGGAAATTTCATACGGTGTCGGCCGGGATTTATGCTTGCAGTTGCAAAAAAGCCGATTGTGTGATACTGTTGAAAACAGAAAAACCGCCGTGCGGGAAAGGGGAGAAAGCGTGTGAAGGATGCCTCCAAGGTGACCATCCGTGATGTGGCGGAGCAGGCGGGCGTTTCCATCAGCTCGGTCTCCCGCTATCTGAATGACGAAAACAGCGTAAAGCCGGTGGCGGCGTATAAGATCCGTGAGGCGATCAATCAGCTGCAGTACGTCCCCGATGTGTTTGCGCGCAACCTGCGCACCCGCAAAAGCAACGTCATCGGTCTGGTGCTGCCGCATACCCGCAACTTCTGGGGTGATATCTGCAACATCCTGACCAACCTTCTGTTTGACAAAGGCTACATGTGCTATGTCTGCGTGACGGACAATGACGGCGTGAAGGAAAAACGCTTTGTGCATGAGCTGATCACCATGCACGCGGCGGGCATCATCATTATTCCCTCGGGTCAGAACACGCAGTACCTGCGCTCGGTGAACGAGACCTATCAGCGCATGCTGCTGTTTGACAGCACCGAGTTTGAGTGCGACGCGCTGCTGCCGCTGCGCTACCGGGAGTGCTCCGCCCGGCTGGCGGAACATATGCTGCGCCTTTATCCCGATGAAAAAACCTTCTGCATCTTCGGCTTTCAGAAAAACGATTCCATCCGCGCCATGGAAAAGGGCCTGGACGGCGCGGTGGAAAAATTGGGGTATGCCGCGGAAAAATGCCTGAAATATTTCAACTGCCGCGCCTCCATCAACATTGAGCGGGCCGCGAAGGACATTCTGGCCGAGGTGAAAAGCGGCGGGAAACCCGTGATCATCTGCTACGGCGCCATTTTTACCGAATCGCTTCTGATGCTGCTGCTGGCGCAGGACAAAGCCATCCTGGACAAGATTCATCTGGCCGGGTTTACGGAGCATCAGTCCTTTCAGCGGATCGGGTATGATTACCCCTGCATTTTCCGCAATGATCAGGAATGCGGCGTGCTGCTGGCGCAGCAGATCCTTCGCAAGATCGAAAACGGGGGAGATGGAACCGAGCCCCCCGAAATTTTGTATGCCTGTTCCACCGAGCACCTTTTGGATGACTGAAAGGTGCCGTATTTTTCAAGTGAACTGAAAACGATTTCAGAAATGAACAGGATCATGAAAATGGATTTGATGTGAAAAGATGGCAAAGGTACTTTACATTTCGGCCAGATTGCTATATACTGAACCCATCCGAGGAGAAAAGCCGCCCGAATGGACAAAGAAACAAACTGAAAACGATTTCAATTTTGAGCAGGCGGCACCCTTTTCTGACCCGAACCGTGAAAGGAGAATTTATCATGCTCATACCCATGAGAGCCATTCTGGAGGCTGCCGACCGGCACAGCTACGGTCAGGCTGCTTTCAATATGAACAGCGTCGGCCAGATCGAGGCCGCCATCCGCATCCATGAGCTGCTTCGTTCCGGCGCCATCCTGCAAGGCGCGGAGGCCAGCAACGCCTATATGTCCGGCGCGCAGGATTTTATGCACGGCACCATCGAGCAGAAGCAGGCCGGCGCCAAGGTGATCGGTGACGCGGTGAAAAAGTTCGGTGCCGACAGCATCGTGCCCGTGGCGCTGCATCTGGATCACGGCAAGAGCCTGGAGAGCGTCAAGGCCTGCATCGACGGCGGCTATACCTCCGTCATGATCGACGGCAGCAGCCTGCCTTATGAGGACAACGTAGCGCTGACCCGTGAAGTGGTCAAGTATGCCCACCCCTACGGCGTGACCGTGGAAGGCGAGCTGGGCGTGCTGGCCGGCGTGGAGGATCATGTGTTCTCCGCCACCTCGACATATACCAACCCCCTGCAGGCCGTCGACTTTTTCAAAAAGACAGGCTGCGACGCCCTGGCCATCAGCTACGGCACCTGCCACGGCGCCAACAAGGGCAAGGATACCAAGATCCGCCGTGAGATCGCCATTGCCACCAAGGAATGCATGATGCATGAAGGCATCAGCGGCTTCCTGGTAAGCCACGGCTCCTCCACCGTGCCGCAGGAGTATGTGCAGCAGATCAACGCCATGGGCGGTGACCTGCAGAACGCCTTCGGCATCGATGTCAACCAGCTGGTGGATGTGACCCGCTGCGGCATCAACAAGATCAATGTGGATACCGATATCCGTCTGGCCTGCACCCGCAACCTGATGGAGCTGTTCCTGGCCAGCCCCGAGCTGCAGGAGAGCGAGACCGTCGGCGCCATCTGGAAGGCCATGCGCGCCAATCCCAAGAACTTTGACCCCCGCAATTATCTGTGGTCCATCATGCCCACCATCACCACCGGCGAAGTGCCCAATGTCGATGTGCAGAAGGTGGTCAACTGCATGAAGGACGGCGTGACCGAGTCCATCGCTCCGCTGCTGGTGCAGTTTGGCAGCTACCGCAAGAGCCACCTGATCGAGGCCGTGACCTGCGAACAGATGGCGGATCGCTACAAGAAAGCGGGGATCTGAGCATGAAACATATTTTTTTGAACCTGAAGCGCTTTGATGTACCGGTCGAGCTGGGCGGCGTCAACCGTCTGGCCCCGATGCAGGACTGGGGCAGCGTGATCGTGACGGGTACGCAGGAGGGCCTGGCCAAGTATGACCCCGCCGAGGTGGAGTTTGCCATGTACCTGCCCGAGGCACACGTGCTGAACGCCGTGAAGGCCAAAAAGCCCGGCAACGCCGTCAAGATCGGCACGCAGGGCGTATACCGCATGGACACCGCCGTGGGCGGCAACTTTGGCGCTTTCACCACCAACCGCTCCGCCTCCGCGGTGCAGGCCATGGGGTGCGAGAGCGTGCTGATCGGTCACTGTGAGGAGCGCAATGACAAGATGGGCGTTCTGGCCGAAGCCGGCGTGACCGGCAAGGCGGCGACCGAGGCGGTCAACCGCCTGCTCAATCAGGAGATCAAATGCGCCATCGCCCGCGGCCTGAGCGTGCTGTACTGCATCGGCGAAAAGAGCGAGGAACAGGATGCCTGGCAGAAGGTGCTGGGAGATCAGCTGGCGATCGGCCTGAAGGACACCGATACCTTACGGGTGACCGTCGGCTATGAACCCATCTGGTCCATCGGTCCGGGAAAAACGCCGGCGGATAAACCCTATATCACGAAGATCGCCCGGTTCGTGAAAGAAAAGACCGCCGGCCTGGATGTGGTGTACGGCGGCGGACTGAAGACGGATAACGCGGAAATGCTGGCTTCCATTGACGAGATCGACGGCGGCCTGATCGCGCTGACCCGTTTCAAGGGCGAGATCGGCTTCTATCCGGACGAGTATCTGGAGATCATCCGACTCTATCTCGGCGCGTAAGGA
>JAZRWA010000065.1:0-3598 GCA_045599485.1 Clostridia bacterium
GCCGCCTCCTCGGGGCTGTACTTTTCAGCCAGCGCCTTGCGCAGGATGCGGAAGGAGGAGCCGGGCTCCAGTGTTTCAAAGTTTTTGGCAATGCAGTCAATGGCAAAATCCTTGCCCTCCAGCTGCCGCAGCATTTTGCTCAGCGCATGCGCGGACAGGGTGTTGCCGGCATAAATGATCTCCACGCCGCTGCCGTCCGCCAGCGCTTCGACCACGCTGCGGGCGGCGTTGTTGCTGCCGCCCACACCAATGAGCACAAAGGCGTCACAGGTCTTTTTCACACGGTCGGCGATCGCTTCGATCTCCGCCAGCACCTGTTCACCGGCCCACTCCTCCACCTTCAGCCAGCCCTGGCTGTCGGCGTATTTTTCTTCTCCGGCCTGCGCACGGGTAAGCACCGCGGCCGCTTCGGCCATCTTCGCCTTCAGCGCTTCTTCTGTAACAAGACCGCGTTTATCTTCAATTCTCAGCTTCATTTTTTGATTCCTCCGTTATCCGCGCAGATTCATCAGTTTGGGCAGCGGTCCGCCCATCAGCGGACGCACCCAATCCTTAAACGCTTCGGTCACGCCGTTGCCGCGCTCGTTGATAAAGCTGTCCGGCATTTTGGCTTCGGTCATCATGACCTGTTCAATGGGTACCAGGAAGGTCTCCGAGGCATAGGTCTCCCCGGGCAGACGGCGGATGGCCACCATCTTGCCGCTCTCTCCCTTTACCGCCGCGCGCACGGCCTCGCGGCCGCACATTTCCGCCTCGTCACGGTCGGTCTCGCTCTGCCAGGCGATAGAAGCGCGTCCCAGCAGACCGGGCTTTTCACTGCGGGATTTATACCCCAGCTTTTTGGTGATCAGCTGCGCCAGATGCGCGGATACATCGCCGAAATAGGTCGAACGGCCTGTTTTGAAAACGGGTTCCACAATGGGCGTGCCGTCGGCGTAATGCAGTCCCTCGCTGGCCACCACCACGCCATGTCCCTTTTCATCGATCAGGGCTTTGACATCGGCCAGAAATTCTTCTTCATTAAAAGCGCGTTCGGGCAGATAAATCAGGTCGGGGCCGTCGCCGTAGCTGTCGCTTGCCAGCGCGGAGGCGGCTGTCACCCAGCCGGCGTTGCGGCCAAGCGCTTCGACGACCACCACATGAATGGGCAGTCCGTCCACATCGCAGCACAATTCGGCAACAGAGCCCGCCATATAGCGCGCCGCGCTGCCAAAGCCGGGGGCGTGGTCGGTCACCGCCAGATCGTTGTCCATGGTCTTGGGCACGCCCATTACCGAGATGCCCTTTTCCACGCACTGCGCGTACAATTTGCCGCAGGTATCCATGGTGCCGTTGCCGCCGTTCAGGATGGCGTACCTCACGCCGTATTTTTCCAGCTGCGCGGCCAGTGCCCGGTATTCCGGCAGTTCGAGCGCGTCACGGCTGGTACCGATGGCGGAAGCCGGCGAAGAAAGCAGCCCGTGCAGCTCCTCTTCCTTCAGATCGGTCACATCCCGCACGCAGTCCCTCAAAAGACCGCCGGTGCCGCCGATCGCCACCAGCACACGGTCCACCTCCGGCGCCGCCTGCGCTTCACGGATCACCCCGTACAGGGAAGCGTTGATCACGGCCGTGGGGCCGCCGCCATGCATCACAATCAGATTTCCGGCCATCTTGGTGGCCTCCCTTCAAAACGTCATCAAAACGGGACGGGGGCAAGCCATTCCCCGCGCCCCGCTGAATAGATGGATGTCAGCAGCCGCACGGATGCGCGGGAGCGTCATCACGATAATGGCTGTTTTCCTGCGGATCCTTCATGCACAGATGCACAGCAGCCGTGGTAAAGGTTCTGGGCAGCGCCAGAATGTTGGGGTTCTCGCCCACGATCTTGCGCTTGGCGTCCTCAATGGCCTCTTCCACAGTGGCACGGGTCTTGAGGCCCATGCCGCGGGCAATGCCGGGCTCCCGGGCGCCGACGATGTAGATCGCGCTGGTGTGCTGCTCGGCCAGATGGCCGCAGCTCATCATGGAGAAGCCGTGGAAGGGATGGAAGGCATTGGCAAAGCGGTACTTGCGGATGTATTCCTCGTTGGTGGCAAACAGCTCGCCGTAGCGGTTCATATCGGGCAGCGTCTGCATATAATCATGCTGGAACATTTCGTACAGTTCCTTGAGGTAGGGCCAGCGCTCCTCATGGAACCAGCCGTCGCAGATGGAGGGCACGATGAACACGCAATGATCGCTCAGCACGCGCTTGTGGCGGATGACCTGGGCGGACAGCGCCTGCATCATCTGGATCGGGTTGGTGCCCATGCCGTTGCCGTAATGGAAGTTGGTGGGCATGCCGAACACCACGATGTCATACTTCTTCTCGGCCCAGTGCACATAGGTGCGCTTGTCGGCGGTCTTCCAGCTGATGGGCTGCATCTCCTTGGCCCAGCCGGAGTTGATCTCGATCTGGCGGGACTTGGTATCCAGCACGGCATCGCAGCAGAAGAACTTTTTGCCCATCTTTTCTTCCATCAGCATGCCCTGACGGTCAAACTTGTCACGCATCAGGCTGTTGGTGGAAACGGGCACAAAGTCGGGGCGGTGCATGACCTGCGGCACATGGTGTGCGGAAATGCTTCTCCAGTGGGAGATGCCGGTGGCGCAGTGCTTGTAGCCGCCGGAATATCCGCCGTAGGGGTTGCCCTGCGTATGGCCGATCAGAATGGCCACATCGGCGTCATACACATACTTGTTCATGATCACATGGTCACCCTGATTGGTGTAGCCGATGTCCACCAGATGATCGTAATCCTCACTGTCATGGCTGGTGATCTGACCGGAATACCAGAACTCGTTGAACAGCTCATCGCCCAGAATGGTCTTGGCCTCGTTCATGGGCGTACGGGGATGCAGACCGTTGGAGAAGAGCAGCAGGATGTCCTCCTTCTTCACGCCGACGGAATACAATTCGTCCAGGCAGCAGCGGATGGACACCTTGCGGTGACTGGTGGGCTGGTTGCCGCCCTTGACGATGTCGGGGATCACGATGACCACCTTGTCCCCGGGCTTGGCCAGCTGGGTCAGCGTGGGCATGCCGATGGGGTGACGGATGGATTCCATGGTGGCGTTGTACAGGCTGTCCCAATCCTGCGGCAGGCACTCGGGATCCGGCACGGTCTCGCCGGGAATGAACACATCGGTATTATCGGGCAGATTGGCGGTCATAAAGCCATTGCCGTATTCAAACTGCAGCTGCATCGTTGATTTCCTCACTTTCCCATATACAGACGAATGATGTCCAGATACTCATCGGGATAGAAACCGATCTCGCCTTTGAAGCGGGTCAGGGCGATCAGGCCGCCGTCGATCTCCTCGATCGAAGCCAGCATTTCGGCGTTGTCGGTCTTGAGGCCGCCGCCGTACACAATGTCCATGCCGCCGGTCTGTTCCTTGACAAAACGGGCGATCTTGGTGATATAGGGCTTGTCGGCAGGCGTTTTGCCCGGTCCGATGGACCAGATGGGCTCGTAGGCGATGACGACCTTGCTCTTGTCCACGCCGTCCAGACCGATGGAAAGCTGCGTGCCCAGCACCTCTTGCCACTGCTCCTGCTCCTCGCTCTTTTCGC
>JAZRWA010000066.1:0-4926 GCA_045599485.1 Clostridia bacterium
TTCATTACCTACCATCAGAAATTTCCCGTTTTTCATGATGATAGCACCTACTCGTAAATTTATGTATCCATTATCAATAGACACGGTGCAATCCGAAGCCATACATTTATACCTCCATGGTAAAGATTATCGATATTTCATTGAGCGAATCTACTCCACAAATTAAACTTTAACTGTCAACATTGATAAAACAACCCTGCAGAAAATATCCGCAGGGCTGAAATGATGTCTTTCATTTTTTGCGCATTTTCATCTGAATTTGTGGTGTAAGCGTGGAGTAAATTGGTGTAAGCAGTGGTGTATACGCCAATTCTCAGCCTCCAATTCATACATCGAAGATGGACCTTAGTACATCTTTGCGCCGGCCGGAATGTGGTTATCCAGCATCAGCAGATGCAGCTTTTCTTCGCCTTCATCGGTATGGATCGCGGAGACCAGCATGCCGCAGGATTCGATGCCCATCATCGGTCTGGGCGGCAGATTGGTGATGGCTAGCAGGGTCTTGCCAACCAGCTCCTCCGGTTCATAGAAAGCATGAATGCCGGAAAGAATGGTGCGGTCGGTGCCGGTGCCATCGTCCAAGGTGAACTGAAGCAACTTCTTGCTCTTCTTTACGGCTTCGCAAGCCTTGACCTTGACGGCGCGGAAATCGCACTTGCTGAAGGTGTCGAAATCAACATAATCGGCAAACAGCGGTTCGATCTCCACCTTGCTGAAATCGATCTTCTCTTCCGCAACCGGGGCTACGGGGGCGGCTTCCGTCGCCTGCGCGGCGTTGTTGGCTTCGTTCTTTGCCGCGCCCTGAGACTTCATAGTGGGGAAGAGCAGCACATCACGGATGGCGGCGCTGTCCGTCAGCAGCATTACCAGACGGTCGATACCATAGCCGATACCGCCGGTGGGGGGCATGCCGATCTCCAGTGCGTTGAGGAAGTCCTCATCGGTGTGCTGGGCTTCTTCGTCGCCCGCGGCAGCATTGGCATCTTGCTGGGCAAAACGCTCACGCTGGTCAATGGGGTCGTTCAGCTCGGAATAGGCGTTGCACATCTCCCATGTGTTGCAGAACAGCTCGAAGCGTTCCACCTTGGTGGGGTCGGAGGGCTTCTTCTTGGTCAGGGGAGAGATGGCCAGCGGATGATCCATGATGAAGGTGGGCTGGATCAGGTTCTTTTCGCAATATTCCTCGAAGAAGAGGTTGACAATGTCGCCCTTGGTGTGGCGCGCTTCAAATTCGATGTGATGCTCTTTGGCCAGAGCCTTGGCTTCTTCATCGGTGGCCACAGCGTCGAAGTCCACACCGGCATACTTCAGGATGGCGGCGTTCATGGTCAGACGCTCAAAAGGCTTGCCAAAGTCGATCTCAATGCCGTTGTAGTTGAAGCGGGTGGAACCGATGACCGTCTGCGCCAGATGGCGGAACATGCTTTCGGTCAGCTCCATCATGCCCTCATAGTCCGTGTACGCCTGATAGAGTTCCATCAGGGTGAACTCGGGATTGTGGCGGGTGTCCACACCTTCGTTGCGGTATACGCGGCCGATCTCATAGACACGCTCCAGACCACCAACGATCAGTCTTTTGAGGTACAGCTCCAAGGAGATGCGCAGCTTGACATCCTCATCCAGGGCGTTGTAATGGGTCTCAAAGGGGCGGGCAGCGGCACCGCCTGCATTGCTGACCAGGGTGGGTGTTTCCACTTCGATGAAGTTGCGGCTATTGAGAAAGCGGCGGATCTCCTTGATGATCAGGCTGCGCTTGATGAAGGTATCCTTTACCTCGGGATTCATGATCAGGTCCACATAACGCTGACGATAGCGGGTATCGGTATCGGTCAGACCGTGGAACTTTTCGGGCAGCGGCTTGAGGGACTTGGTCAGCAGCACGATCTTTTCCGCATGGACGGAGATCTCTCCGGTGCGGGTCTGGAAGACAAAACCGGTGACACCGTAGATATCACCGATGTCGGACTTTTTGAAATCGGCGTAGTCTTCTTCGCCCACATTGTCCCGGGCGACGTAGACCTGGATTCTCCCCTTCAGATCCTGCAGCGTGCAGAAGCTGGCCTTGCCCATGACACGCTTGAACATCATGCGGCCGGCGATGGTGACCTGAACGCCGTCCATTTCGGGATAATGCCCGGTAATGTCGGTGCTGTGATGGGTCACATCGAACTTGGTGATCTCAAAGGGATTTTTGCCGGCCTCCATCAGAGCCTGCAGCTTGTCGCGGCGGATGCGCTCCTGCTCGCTGAGGTCGGCAGCAGTCATGACTTGATTTTCGGACATGCGTTTACTCCTTCGCCTGATCGGCGGTGCGGGCGATCGACAGAATCTTGAGCTGGAATTCGCCGTCGGGAGCCACTACGGTGACGACGTCGTCCACACGCTTGCCTGCAAGGGCAATGCCGTAGGGGGATTCCAGAGAGATCTTGTTGTTCATGGGATCGGCCTCACGGGTGCCGACGATGCTGTATACTTCTTCTTCGTCCAGCTCCAGATCGAGAATGCGGACGGTGGTGCCGAGGTTGACCTTGTCGCCGGTGATCTCTTCATCGGCGATGACTTCGGCATTGTTGATCTCCTCTTTCAGGGCCAGGATCTCGGTCTCATTTGTGCCCTGCTTCTCTCTGGCGGCGGTGTATTCGGCGTTTTCACTGAGGTCGCCGAAGGCCTTGGCGGTTTCAATCTCCTTCAGGATTTCGTTGCGGCGTTCGTTCTCCAGAAAATGCAGCTTCTTTTTCAGTTCTTCCAGGCCGGAAGCGGTGATTTTCTTACTGGGCATAAGATGGTTCCTCCTCTTGATCGAAGCCTTCATCGGTGGGATAAAAGCGTTCAAATATCAGTATGTCATATCGGCTTTTCAGCTCCCGGGCTTTTTCAACATCCTGCACCGTCCAGGCGGCAAGCATGGGACGGAACACGGAGGCGATAAAGCGGAAGCTGATATTCGCATCGGTCTGATAACCGTAGGCGATGAAGTCGGGACGCGCGATGCAGTTGGTCAGCAGGTTGGTAAGCGCAATGCGCTGCAGATGCTCCTTGAAGGAAAGGCCGGTGATGCTGAACTCACAGGACAACTGACCGCGGATGATGCGCGGGGCAAAGCGCCTGAACCAGCGCAGCACGAAAGGATCGAAAGATTCGATGCAGTATTTGCCCGGATAACGCAGCAAACGGTCGCGAATGGCTTCGCAGGGGACGGAAGCCCCCCGGTCGGATTTGATTTCAACGATCAGCGGGACACGGCCGCGGACCAGGGCCAGCGCTTCGTCCAGTGTGGGAATACGTTCATCGGTGCCGAACAGGCGCATTTCGCAAAGCTCGGCCCACGGTACATCACGGACGGGGCGTTTATCACCGCAGCTTCTTTCAAGGGTTTCATCGTGGTGGATGACCAGCACATGGTCGCGGGTTTCACGCACATCCAACTCGATGCCGTAACCAAGCTCTGCCGCGGCACGGAAAGCGGGCAAAGAATTCTCGGGCACATGCACGTTGCCGTCATGCAATCCGCGGTGTGCGTAGTAGACACGCGGCGGAGGGAGCAGCTTCATTTTTCGGCGGCAAAGGTTGGGAGCTGCGAGAAAAATGTACAACGCGCACAACAGGAAGAGTACAAACAGAAGCCAGAACAGAACCATGACGCACTCCTTCCCATAAACGCAAACATACATTCTATATTATACGATAATCTGCGGCTGAATGCAACATGAAAAACATGCCGAAAAATGCGTGAAAAATTCAGAAAACGCGCCGGAAATGAGCCGGGGGCGCAGTCCGTTCGGCCTTGAGAGAAAAGCCCGTGCCGCTGCCGCTGCCGTCCCGAAGGAACGTCAGGGGCACGGTGCAGAAGAGGGTGTCCTCCTTGAAGTTGCGGACGCGGAAGACATCCCTGCCGCATTCGGGAGCGGGCTCGAGCGGCAGCAGCCAGTCCTTGAAGCGAAGGTAGAGTGATACGGGGGAAGGGTCGCGGCCGAGCGGCATATAGGGTACGCCGATGGTTTCTCCGTCGGCCCCGTGCTGCAGGGTCAGCGCTCCGTAGACATCGGAAACATAAGTGCCGGCACAATCGGCATAATCCGCTGCGGAGGATGCAGCGGGCGTGTCAAGAGGAGCGGGCATCAGGTCAAGCTCCCAGGCTTCGCAGGGACCGCTGAAATCCCGTGCGTACGGATGCAGACGATTCGCCCAGTCAAGGGGTTCATAGCCGAGCGCGGCGTCTGCGACGGTATAGACAAGCTCCATCAAAAAGGGGCTCATCATGGTGTGACGGTTGCAGAGGACAAAGATGCCAAGCCCCTTTTGCGGGAAAAAGACCGTGGAGGAGCAGTAGCCCTCGATTTCGCCCATGTGATAGGTCATGGTGAGCCCGCGGTAGATGGCGGTTTTCCATGCCATGCCGTAAAATCCGTATCCGGGGATCTCGTCGAACCGCCACGAAAAGGGGCTCATGCGCACGGCAGGCTCATGCATCTCGTCCATGACGGCTGTGCTGAAAATTCTTTTTCCTTTATATACGCCTCGGGAGAGATGCAGGGTGAGCCATTTGGTCATTTCGGAGGCACAGGAGTAAATGCCCGCGGCCGGGTCGCCCAGCGGGCTCATGTCCCAGCCCTCCATGGGGCGCAGGGGAGAGGCGGGGCCGATATCTTCGGAAAAATAACCGCGTGCCCAGTCCGCATCGGCACGCTGACGCTCCAGCGTCAGGCAGCTGCGGGTCATCTCGAGCGGCTGCAGAATACGGGTGCGCAGCAGGTCGGCGTAGCTTTCGCCGGTGACCTCCTCTGCAATCATCCCGATCAGATTGTAGAGTGTATTGTTGTACTGCGAAACGCTGCGGAAGGGCTTGTTGGGCGTCATGTGCGCCACATGGTCAAAATAGTCGCGGCGGGACCAGCCGGGATTGGGCCAGAGGGCAAAGTCGGAGGC
>JAZRWA010000067.1:0-8434 GCA_045599485.1 Clostridia bacterium
ATCGTGGCTGATCATCCCCCGGGTTTCAGCATTGTTGGGCACGTGAACGGAAATGATATCGCTTTGCTTCATCAGTTCATCAAGCGATACATATCGGATTCCCATACTGGCCGCCTCTGCCTTTTCAGTACGGGAATAAGCAATCACATCCGCGCCAAAGGCCTTGAAAAGAGCGGCAGTCTTCAGTCCGATATCACCCGTTCCAACGATGCCAACCGTTTTGCCGTGAATCTCCGTTCCCATCAAGCCCGCTGAAGTACCGCCGTTGCGCACTGCGGTATCGCCCTTTCTCAGCATCCGGAACAGATCGATCACCATGCCGATGACAAGCTCTGCGACTGCAGGACCGGAATACCCAGCGGCATTACAAACCTGTACCCCGTTCCTGCGGCACGCATTCAATCCGATATGGTCAATACCGGTGAAGGCAACATTAATCAGCTTCAGTTTGGGCAGGGCATCGATCACATGTCCGGGATACGGTGTATTGGCAATGATCACCATCTCGCAATCTTCACTGCGGCGACGCAGCTCTTCAGCATCTGTGCTTCTGTTTTCATAACGAATAAATGTATGTCCGGCGTCCTTCAGGGGTTTTGCAAGCGCTTCGGTTTTTTCAGGGCTGATCCCCAAGGGTTCCAACAAGGCGATCTTCATGCGTTTTCTCCTCACTGTATTTATTTATTGAATCTTTCAGTAAACAAATGCTCTTTTCCCCGCGTTTTCCATCCCGGGAAGGTGTCCATTTCGACGTTGTGGATACTGTTGAAAATGTTTGTTTCCACACAGGGATTCTCTTCACGAAGGCGTTTGATGAGCTGCTTTGTTTCGCTTCTTTTGGACAGATGCTCATCCTGTTCGCTGTTTTCGGTAAAACGGCAGGCACATTGCAGAAATGTCAGCTGGTAAGTATCCCGCCAACGAATGATATCTTCTTCATGAACAATATACATAGGTCGGATCAGCCGCATCCCGGGAAAGTTTTTGGATTCAAGCATCGGAATCATTGCTTCCAGCTTGGCGCTCCACAGCATGCCCATCAGAGTGGTCACAATGACATCATCAAAATGATGCCCAAGGGCAATCTTGTTGCATCCCAGTTCCTTTGCCTTCTTATACAGGCACCCTCTCCGCATCCGAGCGCAAAGATAGCACGGGTTGCTGATCTGTGTGTTTGCAACCTCAAATACATCGCTTTCAAACACAGTAACAGGTACATGCAGAAGAGAAGCGTTGCTTTCCAGCTTGCTTCTGTTTTCCGGATTATATCCCGGATCCATGACCAGATACACAGCTTCAAAAGGCACTTTTCCGTGTTTCTGCAGCTATTGCATCAGTTTAGCCAAAAGCATGGAATCTTTTCCGCCTGAAATACACACTGCAATGCGATCCCCCGCCTCGATCAAATGATAGCGGCGTACCGCCTTCACAAAAGGCGTCCATAGTTGCTCGCGCCATTCTGTAATCAGGCCGTGCTCGATCAGCTCGTATAGTTCTCTCCCCTGCAAATCCATCCTTATACCTCTAATATGGAGAACAAGGCTTCCCGTGTTTTGAGCGGGAAGCCCTGTTCTTAATCGATGTTCACATTCATGTCAGGATTCAAGCTTTTGAGTTTTTCAACCTCTGCCCGGGCCATGGCGTCGCAGCGGTTATTCTCTTCACAATCCGCATGTCCGGGTACCTTGACAAATTCAACCCGGTGACGCTTTACCACAATCAGCAGCAGCCGCCACAGATCCTGATTCTCAACAGGCTTGCCCTCGGAATTTTTCCAACCCTTTCTTTGCCAGTTGTCAAGCCAACCTTGCGTAAAAGCATTCACAACATACGCGGAATCTGAATGAATCCGCACATGGCATGGCTCCTTCAGAGCCCCAAGCGCACTGATGACCGCAAATACCTCCATACGATTGTTGGTCGTATGCGGCATATTACCGCTCAGTGTTTTTTCGTGAATGCCAAATTTCAGCAGCGCGGCCCAACCGCCCGGCCCCGGGTTGCCCGAGCAAGCACCGTCGGTAAAAATATCCACCGTTTTTAACGGTTTTACTGTTTCAGACATCAGTCAAGCGTTTCGCCGTTCACCAGCGCCAGGGTATCACGGGCGATCATGATCTCTTCGTCGGTCGGGATCACCAGCACCTTGACCTTGCTGTCGGCAGCGGAAACATCCACTTCCTTGCCCTTGACCTTGTTCTTCCCAGGATCCAGCTTGGCGCCCAGGTATTCAAAGCCCTGCATGACAGCCTCACGCAGCTCGTAGCCGTTTTCACCGATACCAGCCGTGAAGACGATCGCATCCACACCGTTCATGGCAGCGGCATAGGCGCCGATATACTTGCGGATACCGTACACCAGCATATCGCGGGCAAGGATGGCCTTTTCGTTGTGCTGCACATCGGCGGCTTCGTCGACATCACGCATGTCGCTGCTGATGCCGGTGATGCCCAGCAGACCGCTCTTTTTATTGAGCATATTGAGCACTTCGTCAACAGTTTCAAATTCCTTGCTGCCGTCTTCCTTCTTGGCATTGTTCATGATGAACTGCACAACAGCGGGATCCAGGTTGCCGCTGCGGGTACCCATGATGACACCCTCCAGAGGCGTAATGCCCATGCTGGTATCCACGCACTTGCCGTGATCAACAGCGCACATGGAAGAGCCGTTACCAAGATGGCAGGTGATGATGCGCAGGTCTTCCTTCTTCATGCCCAGGAATTCGGCAGCGCGGGCACTCACATAGCGGTGGGAGGTGCCGTGGAAGCCGTAGCGACGAACGTGCAGGGTATCATAATACTTCATGGGCACGCCGTACATATAAGCCTTGGGCGGCATGGTCTGATGGAAGGCGGTATCAAACACGGCCACATTGGGCGTGGTGGGCATCACCTTCTGGCAGGCTTCAATGCCCATCAGGTTGGCGGGATTGTGCAGGGGGCCCAGCGGGATGTTCTCACGGATGGCATCCATAACAGCATCGTTGATGATGACGGACTTGGTGAAGCTCTGACCGCCGTGCAGCACACGGTGACCCACAGCGCCGATTTCGTCCATGCTCTTCACGACGCCAACCTTGGCATCCGTCAGAGCGGAAAGCATCTGCTGGCAGGCTTCCACATGAGAACGCATCTCGGTTTCGACAATGTATTTCTCGTCTTTGCCGGGATACTTCTGCGTCAGCTTGCTGCCGGCCATGCCAATGCGTTCAACCAGACCTTTGGCCATCACTTTTTCGCCGTCCATATCGACCAGCTGATACTTCAGACTGGAGCTGCCGGCGTTAACAATCAGAATTTTCATGTTGAATATCCCCTTTCAGAATGGTTCGTGATTATTATAGCCTATTTTCAGAACTCTGAAAAGTCTTTTTACTGTCATTTTGGTAATTTTTTGTATTCGATCATTGCCGGAAGGAGCCCTTAAATTTCAAAAAGCTTGCATATCATCAAAAAATCCGTTATAATACATATATCCCGTGCTGCACGGGAACAGAACCAACACAGGGAGGTTCACATGTCTATGGAATGCAAAGTGACAAACGAGATCGGTACCATCTATATCGTTGAAGATGTCATGCTGAAAGTGGTTGGCTATGCCGTGCTCGAATGCTATGGTATTGTTGCCATGAGCTCTCGTCGTGCCAAGGACGGAATCGTAGAATGGCTCGGCCGTGAAAATCTCACCAAGGGTGTTCAGCTGCGCATGGTCGATGATATGCTGGATGTTGATCTTTACATCGTCGTCGAATATGGTGTTGCCGTATCCGAGGTCTGCAAAACCATTGTTGAAGTCGTTAAATACAAGCTGGAAAGCATGACCGGCGTCAAGGTACGCAAGGTCAATATTTCCGTCGAAGGTATTCGCGTTCAGTAATTTCTGCGGCGTATGCGTACTGCATACGCCTGATTTAAGTCTGTCCTGTCAGACATAACGGAGGGTTTGATTTTGATCCAGGTACAGTTCGTTGACGGTGCTTTGCTGCGCGAAATGCTGATTGCAGGCGCTGCGGAGCTCGAAAAAAACCGTGAAAAAGTAGACGCGCTGAATGTATTCCCGGTGCCGGACGGCGATACCGGAACCAATATGACACTCACCATGAACAATGCCATCAAAGAAATGGCAAGCAGAGAGTGCAGCAAAGCTTTTGAGGTCGCTGCTGCAGCTTCCAAAGGAGCTCTGCGCGGTGCCCGCGGCAACAGCGGCGTCATTACCTCTCAGCTGATGCGCGGCTTCTCCCGCTACCTTGATGGCGTGGAGCAGATTACACCTGTTCAGTTTGCCAAAGCACTGAAATCCGGCGCGGACATGGCTTACAAGGCCGTCATGCGGCCCAAGGAAGGCACTATTCTGACCGTCGCACGCGTGATTGCCGAAGAAGCCATCAAGCAGGCCGAAGCGGAACCTGAAAATTACGAAGCTCTGATGAATACCATTCTTCAGGCCGGTGAAAACATTCTGAATAAGACCCCCGAAATGCTTCCTGTACTGAAGGAAGCGGGAGTGGTAGATGCCGGCGGCTATGGCTTGCTTCGTATCTACCGCGGTTATGCCGCGGCAATGGGCGGTGATTTTGCCGAAGCGAAGCCCGCCGAGCAGAACAATGCCAATTTGGACAGTGCCGAGTTCATCGATGATCATGATGCCATCGAAGAGCTGAAATTCGGTTATCATACTGAGTTTACTGTACAAAACATCCGCGATGATGCCAAGATGACCGATATCACCACGTTCCGCCGCCATCTGAACCGCATCGGCGACCGAGTACACATCGTGGGTGACCTCAGCAAGCTGAACGTGCATGTGCACAGCAACGACCCCGGTCGTGCTCTCCAGTACGGCATGGGCCTTGGTGAACTGGTTGAAATCAAGGTAGAAAACATGGTGCAGCAGCGCCGTGATGATGAGCAGCGCACCGCCAAGCGGGAACCTCCCAAGAAGTACGGCATGGTAGCTGTTGCTCAAGGCGCCGGCTTCTCCGCTCTGCTCAAGGATCTGAACGTGGATGTTGTCGTTGAAGGCGGCCAGACGATGAATCCTTCCATTCAGGACATCTCCAACGCCATCAGCTGCATCAACGCTGAAAATGTATTTGTTCTGCCCAATAACGGCAATGTCATTCTGGCCGCGCAGCAGGCTGCCGAGCTCAGCGATAAGCACGTATTCGTGCTGCCCACCAAGAATGTCGCCATGGGTATCGCCGCGGTGGTCGCTTTCCAGCCTGACGTTACTCCCGAAGAGAATGCCGCGGCTATGGATGAAGCGTCCCAGCGTGTGCGTACCGGTATGATTACCTATGCCGTACGTGACAGCGACTTCGAGGGCATGCACATCGAGCAGGGTGATATCATCGGTCTTCAGAACGGCAAGGTAACCTTCCGCAGCAAGGAAGTCCGTGAGGTCGCGCTTTCGCTGATGAAAGCCATCGTGACTGAAGATGACAGCCTGATCACTGTGTATTTTGGCGCTGATACCAAAGAAGAGGATGCGCAGGCTTTGGCTGCAGAGTTGGAAGAGCTCTACCCCGACTGCACCGTCGAAACGCTTTCCGGCGGTCAGCCCCTTTACTACTATCTGCTGTCTGTTGAATAAACATCATAAAAGCCGTCTCCATCGGGCGGCTTTTTTCGTGCCGTTTTATTCCATTTCTTTGTTTTTTCGCATATAATAGTTTTAATCTCTTTCTAGTAAGGTGTCTATGGAATTACGATCTCTGAAAGGGCTCGGGCCTGCCCGCTTAAAGGCCCTAAACGAGGCAGGCATTTTCAGCATTTACGATTTGCTCCGATTCCAGCCTGTTCGTTACCGCGATACCACACATCCTCTCCCCATTTCACAGCTTTCCGCAGGTAAGGACCTCTGTACAACGGGCACGATTGTAAGCGAACCTGCTTTGTCTTTTTTCAACGGACTCAGTCGAGTCACACTGACGATTGAGGATTCAACAGGAAGAATACATGTCATCTGGTTCAATCAGCCCTGGTTGAAAAAACAGCTTCGTGCCGGAAGCAAGCTTCTGCTTTCAGGCACAGTTGCGGCCGACAAAAACGAAAGACTTTTTCTTTCATCTCCTAAGATCGAATCCGAGAGTGCGATCCTCCCTGTATACCGCAGCATTCCGGGCATTCCCTCCAAAACACTTTCTGCCTTGATCACACAAGCTCTGTCTGTTTTAGAAACCTGCTGTCCCGAAACCCTGCCTCAGCGAATCCGCCTCCAATACAACCTTTGTGAAAACAATTTCGCCCTCCGTCAGATTCACTTTCCCGATTCGTTGGAATCGCTGCAAATTGCGCAGCGCAGACTGACCTTTGAACAATTGCTCCTTTATCAGGCCGCTCTTCTGCGCCTTCGCGGTCAACCGGGAGCAGCCCCTTCGATCCCTTCTTCCAAAGAAGATACCGAAATGTACTGGGAATCCTTCGGTCATCCTCCCACTTCCGCGCAAGCCCGTGTACTGGAATAGATTCGTCATGATTTAAGCAGGACCACTGCCATGCATCGGATGGTGCAGGGGGATGTCGGTTGCGGAAAAACCGCTATTGCCTTTGGTGCCATCTATTTTGCCTTCCTTCAAGGCTTTCAGAGCGTGCTGATGGCTCCTACAGAAATTCTCGCCGTTCAGCATTTCGAGGCAGCAAAGCGGCAGCTTGAACCATTGGGCATAAAAGTCCTGCTTGTCACCGGTGGAATGCAATCCGCCGAGAGGAGAAATGCTTTAGCCGCAATCGAAAGCGGCGAATGCTCACTGATCATCGGGACCCATGCGCTTCTCAATCCTAATATCATCTATCACAAACTGGGGCTTGCTGTCACCGATGAGCAGCATCGTTTCGGTGTAAAGCAGCGCAAATCGCTTACTATACGCGGGGCGGATGGTCTCGAGCCCCATGTTCTGGTCATGAGCGCTACGCCAATTCCCCGCTCCCTTGCACTTGTTTTATACGGCGATCTCGATCTATCCGTTGTCAACGAGCTGCCCGCCGGTCGAATTCCCATCAAAACCCGTCTTGTCCCACCTGAAAAACGTGATGATATGTACCGTTTTGTGCTGAATGCTGTGCAACAAGGAAACCAAGCGTATGTGGTTTGTCCCGCCGTGGAAACTGAGGAAGATGACAGTGTAATCAAGAGCGCAAAAGATGTTTTTGACGAACTGTCCGGTGGTGTGCTTGCGCCGCTGTCGCTCGGCTTGGTATACGGTTCCATGAAATCGGATGAAAAAAATCATGTCCTCTCTGATTTTGCGAGTGGAAAAATACAGGCTTTGGTATCTACTACCGTCATCGAAGTTGGCATCAACGTTCCCACCGCCAACATCATGATCGTTGAAAATGCCAACCGTTTCGGTCTTTCACAGCTGCATCAGCTGCGCGGACGCGTTGGACGCGGCAATGCCGAAAGCTGGTGTTTTCTGGTGGGTGAGCCCAATGAACGGCTGAAAACGCTTTGCTCGACCAATGATGGTTTTGTTGTTGCACAAAAAGACCTTGAGCTTCGCGGTCCCGGTGAGTTTTTAGGTACGAAGCAGCACGGATCCGGTTTCCTTTCCTCTTTGATTTGCGACAGCCGTTTGATTGCCGAAACTCAGGAGTGCGTTCATCGTCTTTCCGGCAGTGCTGAATGGAAGGAAGAATATGAGCAGGTCATGAAATTGGCTGAATCTTCCTTTTCCGAAAGACTACGCCATATTGCTCTCAATTAAATTGACTTTTCCTTCCGATGCGGCTATAATTAATTTGACCTATATATTATCTATTCAGGAGGAACCGTTATGAAATATACGATGAACATCGCCGGTCTGACCCGCGATTTGCCCCTTTGCCCCCTCAACGATCAGCTTTACATCGCTGCCTTCGTCATCTTTGGTGATGTTGAACTGACCGAAGCCTGCGCAGCTGAACTGCTGAAGCGCGCTCCGGAATACGATGTGCTCATTTCTGCCGAATCCAAAGGCATTCCCCTCGTTTATGAAATGGCTCGCCAGAGCGGCAGCAACCGTTACCTGCTGGCCCGCAAGTCCCCCAAGCTGTATATGAAGGATATTCTTACCGTAGAAGATCAGTCCATCACCACCGCCCACAAGCAGATGCTGTGCATCGATGGCAGTGATGCCGAATACATGAAGGGCAAGCGAGTTCTGATTGTGGATGACGTCATTTCCACGGGTGGTTCTCTTGCCGCCATCGAAACGCTCGTCAATCGCGCCGGCGGCAACATCGTCGGCAAGATGGCCATTTTGGCGGAAGGCGATGCCCAGACCCGTGATGATATCATCTACCTTGAGAAATTGCCTCTTTTCAATGCTGATGGCACTGTAAAAGCCTGATAGCATCAAAACAGCCGCTGCCTTTTTAGGACAGCGGTTGTTTTTTTATTTTCTTTTTTTCAGCATTTTCATCACATCATTTTCACCACGGCCAAAATAATCGTG
>JAZRWA010000068.1:0-15114 GCA_045599485.1 Clostridia bacterium
TCCAGAACCGTCAGGATGGACAGGCCCAGGAAGGTGATGGCAAACAGGTCGCCCTGGCCGAACGCCAAAGCCGCCTTGGACAGGGGGCTGGCCATCACGAACATGATGACAGCAGAGAACAGACCGCCGACAGCGGAAGCCAGCAGGGCGATACCCAGGGCTTTGCCCGCCTCGCCGCGCTGCGCCATCGGATAACCGTCAAAGGTCGTCGGGGCAGAGGACGGCACGCCGGGAATCTTAAACAGGATGGCCGTGATGGAACCACCGGTGATGGACGAGCAGTAAATGGCCGTCAGGAACACGATGGCGGGCACGGGACCCATGGTGTAGGTAAAGGTCAGACCCAGAGCAACAGCCATCGTGGCGGAAACACCGGGCAGAGCGCCGAAGATCGTTCCCAGAATGATGGCCAGAATGACCATCAGGAACTGACCGCCGGCAAAAACAGCGGACAGACCGCTCATAAACATCTCGCCAAAGCTCACGATTTATCCGCCTCCTTAAACAATACTCTCGAGGAACAGGGCCATGTTGCGCAGGAAGGGAACCTCACCGCGGGGCAGGTTCACATCCAACAGGCCGCAGAACAGGAAGTGCAGCAGGAAAGCCAGCACGACCGATACGATCAGCAGACGCACCAGCTTCCTTTCGCCCAGCAGCAGGCCGTACAGGAACAGCACCACAAAGGCGGTCACAACGAAGCCGACATATTCCAGGATGAAGGCGGCAAACGCCAGCAGCACCATACCCAGGAACATCTTGGATTTGAAGAAGTTGAGAGAGTTTTTGCCAAAACTCTTCAGGTTGAATTCCTTGTTGCCCTTGTTCTTGAGGATGATCTTGATGATGTTGGCGATCAGGCAGACCAGCAGCAGAATGATGATCAGCTTCGGCCACACATCGGGCATCAGATTGTTGGGGTTCTTCAGATAGCTCTTCGGAACCTTGGCTTCCAGAACGTGCGTGAAATACGTATATCCCAGGAACACGACCAGAAGCACATTACACAGCAGTTCAAACAACGGTGTTCAGCCCCTTTGTTATGTGTTTATAGGAAGGCAGAGGAAGGGAAGTTCCCTTCCTCTGCGCAAGACAGATAGTCAGATGTGAAACTGTGAATTACTTCAGATCGTCGTAATCCTTCTCCAGCAGATCCTGCTCGAGGTAGTAGTCACGCAGATCCTTGTACTCGGCCAGTTCGAAGTTACGCAGATCTTCGCCGGCGGCGTGGATCTCACGCTCGTCATAAGCGGCGTCATGCAGGAACTTCTGCCAAGTGGGATCCTGACGGGCTTCTTCCATGGCGGCAGCCAGAGCATCGATAGCGCCCTGGGGAGTGCCCTTCTTGGCGAAGACAGCGCGCCAGGGACCGGCATAAGAATCGATGCCGACATCAGCGGTGCATTCGCACTCGGGGAAGATGGACAGACGATGCTCGCAGAACACCAGGATGGGCATAACATCGCCGGACTCGATCAGGCCGCTCACGTCATCATAGCCACCCACAGCCAGGTCAACGTGACCGCCGGCCAGGTCGGAGTTCACTTCGGAACCATCGGAATAGGTAACGATGTTCAGGGCCAGATCGCCGGTGGCGATTTCCAGGCACATGCCGTCAACGCCGGTGGCGGTCATCATGCCAACGCTCACCTCATAGGGATGGGCGGCAACATACTGGGTCAGCTCGGTCCAGTTGGAAACACCGTAGCGATCCATGGACTTCTTGGAAGCGTACAGCATGTTGATGGAGTGCATCAGCATGGACACGGGGATCATTTCATCCTTGAAATCCATGGAGGTGTAGCCGGACAGATCCTGGATGATCAGGGACTGGGTACCAACCATGAAGGTGTAGCCGTCAGCGGGCTGCTTGTAAGCATATTCCAGACCGTTCACGCCGCCGGCGCCGGTCACGTTGTTGACGTTGACAGGAACACCGAGGATGTTCTGCAGCAGGAGCGCCATGGGACGGATAGCACCGTCAGCGCCGCCGCCCAGACCCCAGGGGCAGACGATTTCGATCGCACGCTCGAACTTCCATTCGTCAGCAAAGGCGAAGGAGCAGGCGCTTACGACCATGATCAGGGTGAGAACCAGAGCAATGATCTTCTTCATTAGAGTTTTCCTCCTTTTCTATTCTTAAACGGTATGCATTCGCATCCGTCCAAGTTCACCAGTTACCGGGGCAAAAAACCTTGTTTTTTCAGCAGTTGTTAAGAACGTTCCGTGTTTCCATAATAGACGATGCAGGGCAAAAACACAAATACAGAAACGGTTATGCACCCCATAACAAAACACTTATGTTATGACCGTCAACGCCCCATAAAACGCCCTCTCGCATTCCGAACAGGCTGTAACATCATCACTTTCTTCATTATAATTGCAAACCTTTTCCCATAAGATTCCGCTGATATTCCTTTCATCATCGCGGAGCCGTTTCCGACGGCACTATAACTATCGTGCATACGGAATTAACAATTCTGCATGATGTTTCCCTTTTTCCACGGAGACCGGAAACGCCCCTCCTCTCCCCCTCCGCTTTGAATGCCGATAAAAATCACCCCGCTTCCCGCCCGCGCGGCAGGATATCCCGATGTTCCGAAGAATATAGGATAGAACGGTTATTCTCCCTCCCCGCATAAAAAGGACCGACCTTTCAAGGAGCAGAACAATATGAAAAAAAGCCTCTGTGCCGCCCTCGTCCTCGCCCTCGCTCTTCTCTCCCTTTTCACTGCCTTTGCGGAAGCCCCCGCCTCCTATGCCGCCGGCGATCCCTTCATGCAGATCGCCATCGCGGAAGCCCGCTTTGGCATCTTCCACGGCCACGGCGGCCCCTTCGGCAGCGTCATCGTCAGGGACGGCGTCATCGTGGGGCAGGGGCACAACATGGTGCTCATCAACAACGATTCCACCTGCCACGGCGAGGTGTCCGCCATCCGAAACGCCGAGCAGAACCTTTGCACCTACGACCTGTCCGGCTGCGTCCTCTACACCACAGGCGAGCCCTGCCCCATGTGCCTGGCTGCCTGCCTGTGGGCCAACATCGAACGGGTCTATTACGGCTGCACCATCGAAGACAACGCCATCATCGGCTTCCGCGATGAGGCTTTTGACCAATTGTTCGGCGGCAGGGAAGCCTTTGCCGATTACCTCATCGAGCTGGACCGCGATGCCTGCCTCAAGCTGTTTGAGGAATACAGCAGCCTCAACGCCACCATTTACTGAGCTTTCGTGTTTTTCAGCGCAGCAATATCATTGGATGGGATGATCCTATGAGCAAAGTAAAACTGACCGTAACAAAAAGCAGCTGCAGATGCGGCTACGTGCAGGCAGGAGATACCTTTATTGTGGACGACCTGTGTCCGCCCCTGTGCCATGAATTGTGGAATGCCATCTATCCATCCGTATACGCGTTAAAGAACGGCGCCGTTCTCGATTACGGAACCACACGCGCCGCGTGCTTTGATGCCATGTGTCCGGATGAATGCAGGGTCCATATTCACGGCGAAACCATCGAGTGATCCATCTGATTTGCGGAGGCAGCTTATGAGATTGGACGGCTTCGGACTGTTCGTCGAAGATATGGCAAAAATGATCCGCTTTTACCGCGATGTGCTCGGCTTCGAGATCAAAGAAGCCGAAGACACCTCCAATGTGTATCTTGTCAAGGACGGCACCTTGTTTTTGCTGTACGGCAGAAAAGATTTTGAAAAAATGACCCATCGGCGATATGAGTATGTAAAAGGCTTCAACGGTCACTCCGAAATAGCCCTTTATGTGGATACCTTTGAGGAAGTGGACGCTGCCTACAAAAACGCCGTTGAGCACGGCGCTTCCCCTGTGTTGGAGCCGCAGCTTGAGCCCTGGGGACAGAGAACCTGCTACATTGCGGACCCGGAAGGCAATCTGATATAGATCGGTTCCTGGAACAAGCCGTACAAAGAAAAAGACCGCTGAATCCCCATTTCCATCGGAAGGGGATCTGAAGGAGGGGACCCGGATGAATATTGCGGCAGGTGAGCTGACCCTTCGAAGGGTGATCGCCGAAGATTGGGAAAGCATCAAAGACATATGGGACGACCAGAAGCGTTCCATCTATGCCCGCTTTGACAGACCCAACGATACTTCCCCCGATGCTGTACGCCAAAGGATCAAAAAATGGGCATCCTATGCCGACAGCACCGATCATCTGTTCTTCGCGGTGTGCCTCGCGGAACAGCTGATCGGTTATGTGGCCTTCCACCGGCGGGAGGACGGCTACGAAACCGGCTATTGTTTTCATTCTGATTACCACGGAAAAGGATACGCCGGGAAAAGCATGACCGCTTTGATTCAGGCTGTTCATGCCATCTCGCCGGGGGCGGTCATCACCGCAGGCACAGCCATCGAAAACATCCCGTCTGTCAGACTGCTGAAGTCGCTTGGTTTCTGCCAGACCGGCACAGAAAAGGTCTCATTTTACAACGATCCCGACGGAACGCCCATCTGTTTTGACGGCGGTCTGTTTGAACTGCGCGCGCAAAGCGTTCTTCCGCTGAGCAAACAAGCAACCTTTCAAAGATAAGAGGGAAACGATGATGAAAAAATATTGGTGTGTCCTGCTTCTGGTCATCGGCATCGTGCTGCTGTTCACTCCGGCCTGGGGCGAAAACACCCTGCCCGACCTTACCAATGACGATAATAAGGAGGTTCTGCCCATGATGAAGCTTGAGATCGGCAATGCTGTTCTGTACGCCGAGTTTGCCGATACCGATGCCGCCCGTGCGCTGCGGGAAAAGCTGACGGAGGGCTGCGTGACCATTGCCGTGAGCAATTACGGCGGATGGGAAAAGGTGGGCGACCTGCCATGGTCCCTGCCTGCTGATGATGTACACCTGACGGCGCAGCCCGGGGATATCATGCTGTATACGGGGCGTTCCATCGTGCTGTTCTACGGCAGCAACAGCTGGGCCTATACCCGTCTGGGCCGGGTCGTGGACTGCGATGCCTCTGCACTGCAGGAGGTGCTGGGCGGAAATGAAAACAGCCTGACCCTGTCTCTTGCCCAATAACGGGCGGATACTTCCTGCGATTCATCCATCCTCAGCGCGAAAGTGTTCTATCGCTAAGAAAGTAAAAGATCCTCTTTGGCATATCCCGGAGGACCTTTCAATCCTGTTTTTTCGTTAATCGGTACTTACTCTTGGCCCAACCGGCAAAATCGCCGCAAAGTTTCCTGATGTTCCGCCGCCTGCAACAGCATCCGGCATCTCGTCACTGCATGCCATTCTGCCCGTCTTAACCTGCTCCGGTGCTTCAGCCGATGGTTTGATCCCCCTAAAAAAAGAAGCACAACCCTGCTCTCACGGGCAGAGTTGTGCTTAACACAAATTTCATTCTGTATTACTTAACGATCCCTTTCACGGTCACACCCTCGGGGGTCTCGGCTTCGACCTTACCGTTATGGATCTTCAGGGTGAAAGGATACGTTTGTCCATCCGTACCAAACAGCATCATTTCATAATCGCCGTCGCCATTGACATTAAAGGTGTAAATCGCCGGCTTACTGTTGTCCGGACCCTCCTGTCTCTGGATCGCCTGCGTGATCTTCTGTGAGCCGACATACTTGGCAGCATATGCATCAACGCCTTCCACCGTGAATTCCACGCTTGTTTTCCTGACGCAGCCGGTCATCACAAGCATCGTACCCAGCAGCATAATACCGAGCATAATCGCCGCAAATTTTTTCATAAGACATACCTCCGATTCGTAAACAGCTTTATTTTGTTCATTGCGTCCCACCGGTTTATCCGGATGAACAAACATCATTATAATAACACGCCTGACCCGGTCTTGCAATCAAGTTTGTTTCTTTGCATACCGCATTGCCTGCCGCAGTACAGACAGGTGATGATCAACAGGCTCCGGTGACGACGGTATGCTCATCCGGTCAGTGCCGGATCTCTTTCCTATGAACAGAACAGGAGGAACGATACATGAGCATCGACAAGCCCCTGATGCAGATTGAGGTCCGTACTGCTTCACAGGTGATCTCCTTATGCAGCCGGGAAAGCCTTGCAGCATCCCGCGGCATTCAGCCGCGGCATGCTTTTTTTGTGCGCGGCGTGTGATTTTTTGTCAACGTATGCTATAATCAAACCGTACACATTTTTTGCACATGTACAAAACCATTCCGTTTTCAAAACAGGCCGCGCCGATCGGGCGGCGTTCCGATGATGAAAGGAAGTTTTATATGAAAGTACTCTTAAAAGGCGGCACCATTCTGGACGGCACCGGCAGCAAGCCCTTTATCGGCGATGTCCTGATGGTGGATGACCGCATCGCCCAGGTCGGCACAGTCACCGGGGATGCGGATCAGGTCATTGACTGCACGGGCAAAATGATCGCCCCCGGCTTTATCGACGCCCACTCCCACAACGATATGTTCTACGATTACGACAACGCCTTTGACTATTTCAAGCCCTTCCTGGAGCAGGGCATCACCACGCAGGTCACGGGCAACTGCAGCTATTCCCCCTTCGGCGCGGACCCCAACAGCCCGAACGCAAAATTTGTGGGCAGCGGTCTGTTTGCCGCCAGAAAGCCCGGTTCCTTTGCCGAATTCAAGCAGCGCGCCAGGGGCCGGCTGTACGTCAACATGGCGCCGCTGGTCGGCCACGGCACGGCCCGCATCAGCGTCAACGGCATGAGCGCCTCTCCCCTGACGCCCGAACAGATCGAGGCTGAGGTCGCCCTCGTGGACGAAGCCATGCGGGAAGGCGCCCTCGGCGGCAGCTTCGGCTTTATGTATGAGCCCAGCCAGTATGCCAAGGAAGATGAGCTGGTCGCCTTTGCCTCCAAGGTGGCGGAATATGACGGCATCATGACCGTGCACCCCCGTGCCGAGTCCAAGGTCGCCATGGATTACAGCCTGCTGCAGCTGCGCCCGCACATCGAGCTGGGGCTGGAAGAGGTCATCCGCCTGATGGAAAAGAGCAAGTGCCGCATGGAATATTCCCACATGATCTTTGTGGGCAAGTCCTCATGGCCGTCCCTGGAGCCCATGCTCAAAAAGATCCACAACTACCGTGCCAAAGGCTACGACATCGGCTACGATGCCTACTCGATGACCTACGGTGCCTCCGTCATCACCGTCATCTGCCCCGCCTGGTACACCGCGCTCAGCCCCGAAGATCGCAAAAAGCCCTTCAACCGTTTGAAGCTGACGGTCATGATCAATGTGATCAAGCGCATCCTCGGCATCGATTTTTGCGATCTGCGCATCGCCTACCTGAATGACGACCCCAAATACCGCGCCTATGAGGGCCGCGACGTGGCCGAGATCGCCCGCACCGAGGGCCGGAAGCCGATGGATGTGTATTTGGACATGGTGGATGCCTCCAACGGCCGCGGCGGCATCTATCTGGGACAGTACCTCAACGACGACATCATCCGCCGCATCATGGAGGATGACCTTTCCGTGTTCATCACCGATGCCTGGGTGCAGCCCAAGGGCCTGCAAAACGGCGCCACCTATCAGGGCTTCCCCAAGTTCCTTGTAAAGGCCCTGGAATGGGGCATCCCGCTGGAAAAGGTCGTCCGCAAAATGACCGGTGCCACGGCGGACCGCTTCCGCCTCACCGACCGCGGCTATCTGAAGCCCGGCTTCAAAGCCGATGTGACGGTCTTCTCCCCGGATAAGCTGGCCATCTTCCCCGATGAGCCCGCCCGCAAGGCGGAGGGCATCGACAAGGCGTTTGTCAACGGTGTCATGGTCGTTTCCCGCGGGCAGGCGGTGCCCGTCACCTGCGGCGAGCTGATCCTGCGCAATGACGATTACAAGCCCGTTTGCTGAAAACCATTCACGCCCCGGGGCTGCCGGGAGCAATGCCGGAAAGGAACCGATGACCATGGAAAAGCTCTTTTACAACGCGCACTTTACCACCATGGATGACGCCTGCCCCACGGCGGAGGCGGTGCTGATCCGCGACGGACGGTTTGCGGCCGTCGGCAGCTATGACGAGGTGACGGCGCAGGCCTCCCCCGAGGCGGAACGCGTCGATCTGCAGGGTGCCGCCGCCTATCCCGGCATGATCGATTCGCACCTGCACATCCTCAACCTGGCCATCATGTCCCGCGAGCTGGTGCTGACCGAAATTCGCCGCCGTGCGGACCTGTTTGCCGCGGTGGCCGCCCGCGCCGCGCAGATGCCCGCGGATACCGTTATCGACGGCCGCGGCTTCAATGAGGACCTGTGGGAGGACCGTTCATTGCCCACCCGCCGGGAACTGGATCTCGCCGCGCCCCATCACGCGGTGCGCCTGACCCGCGTGTGCGGTCACATGGTCATCGCCAACACAAAAGCCATCGAGCAGGCAGGCATCATGGCGAATACGCCCGTACCCGAAGGCGGCGCGATGGACCTCGAAGCGGGCATCTTTGCCGAAAACGCCATCAATCTGCTGTTTGCCGATGACGGTGACCCGGGAATCGATCTGTGCAAGGAGCTGCTCCACGAGGGCATGAGCATGGCCGCCAACGCCGGTCTGACCGCCATTTATTCCGATGATTTTTATACCGGCAATTACAGCATGCACACGGTGGCAGCCGCCTACCGCGCGCTCGAAAAAGAAGGCAGAATGCCCGTCCGTGTCGTGCAGCAGTGCGCCCTTGCCACGGACGATCTGTGGAATGAGTTCCTGTCCTCGGGCTTCCGCTACGGTCAGGGAAGCGATCTGTACCGCATCGGTCCGCGCAAGCTCTACGCGGATGGCTCGCTGGGCGCCCGCACCGCGTGGCTCACGGTGCCCTACGCCGATGCCCCCGACCGACAGGGTGTGCCCATCTATGCCCAGCAGGAGCTGAACCGCCTCGGCGCGCAGGCACACGCGGCGGGCATGCCCTTCATCGTGCACGCCATCGGTGACGCGGCGGCCGAAAGTGTTCTGGACGCCATTGCTTACGCGCGCCGTACCGTCCCCGGCACCGATGACCTGCCCAGCGGCATCGTGCATTGTCAGATCACCTCTGCCGATCAGCTGGAGCGCATCGCCCGTGAGCATGTGACCGTCTATGCCCAGCCTGTGTTTACCGAATACGACCTGCACATCTGCCGCGACCGCGTAGGCGAGGCGCTGGAAAAGACCAGCTACAACTGGGCCACGCTCTGCCGCAGCGGCGTCTGCATCTCCTCGGGCAGCGACTGCCCCGTGGAGCCGCTCGACCCCGCCATCAACATCTACTGCGCCGTCACACGCATGGATTTTGACCGCACGCCCGCGGGCGGCTGGCTGCCGCAGCAGCGGCTCACCGTTCAGGAAGCCATCGCCTGCCACACCGTACAGGCGGCCCGCGCCGCGCAGCTGGGCGATCGTCTTGGCATGATCCGCCCCGGTTATCTGGCGGACATGACCGTCTTTGACGCCTCCTTGGAGCGCATTCCGCCCGAGCAGCTCAAGGAGGTCAAGCCGCTTTTGACCGTCGTGGGCGGCACCGTCCGTCCCTGTTGACCCACACAATCAAGGAGAGCCTATGACGCAGATCCAGCTTCACCCCGATTTTAAACAGCTGTCGGCGATCCACCCGCCCATCAACCGTTTCAGCATCGCCCTGCTTCAGCCGCTGATGCGCCTATTGATGCGTCAGCAGCGGTCCGATACGACGCTGAAGGTTGAACGGCTCAAAATCGACACCCCCGAGGGGCACCGGCTGCCCGCCCTGCTCTATACGCCCATGGACGTCAAAACCAACGGCTGCCTGCTTTGCATTCACGGCGGCGGCTTTGTGTTTCCCGCCGCGCCGCATCACTATGCCCTCGCCCGCCTCTATGCTGTTCACGCCGGCTGCAGGGTGCTGCTCGTCGATTATCGTCTGGCGCCCAGGCATCCCTTCCCCGCCGCGCCGCGGGATTGCTTTGCCGCCTACCGCTGGCTGCTCGATCACGCCGAGGCACTCGGCATCGATCCCGCCAAAATTGCCGTGGGCGGTGACAGCGCCGGCGGTACACTTTCCATGGTGGTCACGCTGATGGCGCTCGAGCAGCATGTGCCCGTCCCCTGTGCCCAGCTGCTGACCTATCCCTCCGTGGGCAACTGCGGTGAAACGGAATCCCTCCGTCTGTACACCGATACCCCCATGTGCAGCAGCAAGGACGCGGAAAAATACGCCCGTCTCTACACGCCCGACCCCGACGCGGACAAGGTCATCTACCGCTCCCCCATCGAAGCCGAAAGCCTCGAGGGAGTGCCCCCCACCTACATCGAGACCGCCGAGTTCGATTGTCTGCGCGACGGCGCGCTCCTGTATGCCGAAAAGCTTCGGCAGGCCGCCATCCCCGTGGAGCTGCACCCGACCAAAGGCACCGTACACGGCTATGACATGGCGCTCAGAAGCGGCATCGTGCAGGATCTCATCCACAAGCGCGCCGCCTTCCTTGCCAACATCTTTAAAGCGCAATGAACCGAGGAATTTTCCATGAAGATCGAAACCCATGAATACGACCTGAACGGCCGCAAGCTGACCCTCCGCAGCGCTGTCCGGGAAGACGCCCCGATGCTGCTGCCCTACCTCAAAAGGGTCTGCGGCGAAACCCGTTTTCTGCTCCGGGAGCCCGATGAGTGCCGGGACATGACCGTGGAGCAGGAGGAAGCTTTCATCACAAGTCACCTTGATTCGCCCAAAGCCTGCCTCCTTCTGGCGGAGCTGGACGGCGAATATGTCGGCAACGCCTCCTTTGATGTGGCGGGCAACAGCCGCCGCAACGCCCACCGCGCCGAGATCGGCATCGCGCTGTATCAGGCTTACACCGGTATGGGCATCGGTAAAACGCTGTTCGCGCTGATTCTGGAAACCATCAGCCAATGCGGTTTCGAGCAGGCGGAGCTGACCGTGGTATCGAATAACGACCGCGCCCTTCATCTCTACCGCTCCTTCGGCTTCCAATAGATCGGCCGTCTCCCCAACGCCAACAAATACGATGACGGCACCTATGCCGATAACATTTTCATGGTCAAGACCCTGTATTAAAAAACACCATTCAAACAGGACTGCCGCGCTCCTTTGCGGCAGTCCTGTCTGTCTTTTGAATCATGTCAGCAGGAAACGACCGGCTGCATCTTGAACCTTTCCCCGCCGTACACGGCATGGGAAATGTTCCTGTCCGTCTCCGGTTCCTTCGTCTCCCTGTTTCATTTCTTGATCGTGCCGTCCATGCCGATAATAACCGTCTTCCAAGGAAGGGCTTTGCCGCTCGCATGCAGCGCCTTTTTGACCGCCAGCTCCAGACCGCCGCAGCAGGGCACCTCCATACGCACCACCGTCACGCCCGCAATGCGATTATTGCGGATGATGGCGGTCAGCTTCTCGGAATAATCGATGCTGTCCAGCTTGGGGCAGCCGATCAGCGTGATCCTGCCGCGGATAAAATCGTGATGAAACGCCGCGTAGGCATAGGCTGTGCAGTCCGCCGCGATCAGCAGATCCGCCCCTTCAAAATAGGGGGCAGTCAGCGGCGCCAGCTTGATCTGAACAGGCCAGTTGCACAGCATGGATTCCTGCGGCGCCGCCGTGTCCGCAACCGCGGGCACAGCCTTCTGGTTCAGCTGACGGATGGCCGCGCCGGGGCAGGCGTGCTGCTGCGCCTTGGCCGCCTGCACCGCTGCCTCATCATAGGCAGGTGCCTCCCTCTCCTCAAAGCGGATGGCTCCCGTGGGGCAGCCGGGCAGACAATCGCCAAAGCCGTCGCAAAAGTTTTCGCGCACCAGCTTTGCCTTGCCGTTCACCATCTCAATGGCGCCCTCGTGACAGGCGTTGGCGCACAGGCCGCAGCCGTTGCATTTTTCCTCATCAATGTGAATGATCTTGCGAATCATGCTTTCAATTCCTCCAATATTTCACGGTAGGTGTCCGCGGTCATCTCATATCCCAGATAGGAGATCGCCTTGTACGCCGCCTCGGGCACGCATCCCTGCCCCGCCAGACGGATCAGCTCCTCCACGATGGCTTCCTTCAGCCGCAGGATGTCCGCCCCTTCCCGCTGAAAACGTGTGATGTCGGCGTCCGATGTGTTGCCGCAGGGAAAGGCGCAGGTCTCGCAGTCCGGCGAGATGATGAATTTTTCCCGATGGATGCGCCGCACAGCTTCTTCCTCGCATGCCGACAGCAGCGCCTCGCGGATGACGTCGTCCGTGTTGTCCGTTTTGCCGTTGTTGTTGACGGCGCCCGCCAGCCCGATCAGCGCGCCGATGACCTTTTCCTGCCGCATGGGCATCCCCTCCTCTTGACCTTTCACGGATATCATACTACAATGCAAGCAATTTGTCTGTTGGAATTCCAACAAAGGAGTCCTTTATGCCCATCGATCCGCAGCTGATCTCCCAGATCCCCCTCTTCCGGCACATGGACGGCTCCGCCGTTCAGGCGGCGCTTCATGGCCTTCATGCAGTGGAAGAACACTACTCCAAAGGATCGTTTATCCGTTCCGCCGGCGACGCGGCCGATTTTATCGGCATCGTCCTGCAGGGCACCGTACAGATCCTGCAGGAGGATTACAACGGACGGCGCAGCATCACCTCCGCCTTCGGTCCGGGGGATATGTTTGCCGAGGCGTTTTCCTGCGCCGGCGCGGCAGAGCTGCCCGTCGGCATTTTTGCCGCCGCCGACTGCACGGTCCTGATCCTCAAAATCGATCAGCTTCTTTCCCCGCAGAAGGAGGCTTGCGGCTTCCATCACCTGCTGATGCGCAACCTGCTGCAGCTCATGGCGCAAAAAAACATGCTGCTCAACCGCAAGCTTTACCATGTCTCCCGCAGGACCACCGCGGAAAAGCTGCTGTCCTTTCTGAACGACTACGCACGTCTGCAGCATGCCAACGAATTCTCCATCCCCTATGACCGTCAGGCTCTGGCGGATTATCTGGGGGTGGATCGCAGCGCCATGTCCGCCGAGCTGAGCAAACTGCAAAAGCAGGGCCTTCTCCAAACCAAGGGAAGCCATTTCAAGCTCATAAAATGATGCCCCTTCCCCGTCAAAAAGCCCGGATGACAGCTTTGTTCATCCGGGTTTTTTCTCTTTCAACGCAGCTTATGCATTCTTGGCGATCCGTGCTCCCATGACCACCGCCCACATGTACATGCAGGTCTTGGGCAGCATCAGCATGCCGATGATGGGGCTCACCTCCGCCCACAGCACCACGGGCAGATAGAAGGCATAGCTCAGCGTGATCGTCAGCCACATCCAGCGGAAGGGCTTGTCCGCACGCTGTTTGTAGAACAGCACCACCATCAGCGCCCCCAGCAGCGTAAAGGGAATGTTGCGGTAAACGCCCCAGAGAACAGGCGCGGCGCCCGTCCAGTCGTTCTGCGGCATCAGGCACAGCACGATGCGCACCACCGCCAGCAGCAGTACAGCGGCGCGCAGCGCGGTGCTCTTTTGCTTGTAGCGGATCTCGTAAATGCAGTACAGGATGCCGTAAAACCCCGTCATGGTGATGGAGGTGATCAGCTTGCCGATGCCAAGGGACACCGCATAGTTTCCCTCGGGGTTCACCGCCGCCGCGATGCGCGGCACCAGATGGAACGCGTCACCAAAGACCAGCACCAGCGTCATGATGCCAAACAACACAATTTCCCTGCGCCCCGCGCTCCTTTTGAGGATACGAAAACCCATGCTTCCCGTAAACACCAGATAGAACACGCAGAAAAGCGCTTCCATGATTTTTCCCATTGATCGCACCTCTTCTTTCGTTCAAATCAGCTTTTTCTGTTTTCTTTTTTGACCCATACATGCCACCGGGGCGCCTTGGGCATGGGCTCATGCCGGATGAGCGCCTTCAGCACGCGGCGATGGGTATAGCAGCAGCACAGCAGCAGGGCACAAATGATAATGACTGCAATCATTCTTTTTCTTCCTCCGGTTCTTATTCTTTACGGCCTTCCCCGGCCATGATGCGCTCCACATCGACACGCCGCTCATACAGCGTGCAGCCGCCGGGGTGATCCTCCAGCAGGTATCCGCCGTCCCGCAGCTCCCGGAAGAGCCGGGAGTTCATGGCCTCCCGCAGAGAGGTGTCCCGTACGTTGATGTCCGAATAGGGCGAGAAGGGACAGGGCTCCGCGCCGCCGTGGGAGTTGATGTGGAAAAAGCCTCGTCCCGCCGCCACGCAGCCGCCGGAGCTCTTTTCATCGCCGGGGAAGGAGATGTACACCATCTCGGGATGCTCCCGGCGCAGGCGGTCGATCTCATCCTTCAGATACGCGCGCTCCTCATCGCCGGGGGCCAGCTCGGTGCTGTCCTCCGTCACGGGCACAAACTCCACAAAGATGACCGCCTTGCACCCGCGGTCCGACAGCTGGCCGAGGAACCGGTCCGACGTGACCTCTCGGATATTTTCCGTCGTCACCGTCACCGAAGCGCCAAAGACCAGGCCGCGGCGGGGCAGCTCATCCATGTTGGCCATCAGCCGGGCGTAAATACCCTGCCCGCGCCGCGCATCGGTGATGGCCTCTTCGCCCTCAATGCTCATCACGGGAATGAGGTTGCGGCAGCGGTCCATCAGCTCAAAATAACGCTCATCCATGAAGGTACCGTTGGTGAAAATGGGAAACAGAATGCCCGGCTTTTTGCCGGCGGCTTCAATGATGTCCCGGCGGATCATGGGCTCACCGCCCGCCAGCAGGATAAAGCTGATGCCCAGCCCGTCCGCTTCCTCAAAGATGCGGAGCCACTCTTCATCGGTCAGCTGCCGCACCGGCTCGGCATCCACGGTGGCATGGTTGCAGCGGGAATAGCAACCCGCGCAGTGCAGATTGCATTTGCTGGTGATGCTGGCGATCAGGAAGGGAGGTCTATGCTCCCCCGCATCCTCCGCCTTCCTGCGCTTTGCGGACGCTGCCTTACTGGCCGCGGCGAACTTCAGCATAAAAGCACTCTCACGCGGATTCTTCAGCGTAGCCTTCAGAGCGTCGGTTACTATATGCTCGACGCCCTTTATCATGTAATTCTGAAGATCAAAAGGCTCTGCCGTCACGCTTGTCGTTTCAGGATTCATCTTCAAAACCTCTTTCCGTTTATAAAGGTGTGTTTCTGAAATGAAGCCGTATGCGGTTTCGAATTCGGAAACACACCTCGAGTCAAATA